>NC_014216.1:2787986-3097763 GCF_000092205.1 Desulfurivibrio alkaliphilus AHT 2
GTTAAATTTTAGTGGCTCAAGTTTGCCGTTGCCGACCAATCTGCTTGAGGTGTCAGATGAAAAACATTCTGGTGGTGGATAATCATCCCCTTATCCGCCGACTGCTCAGCGCCCGCCTGGAAAAACTGGGTTATACCGTGCGCACCGCCGCCGATGGCCTGGACGCCCTGGAAACTCTGCGTGAGTTTGTGCCGGAATTGATCATCGTCGACCTGGTGATGCCCAATATCGATGGCGCCAAGCTGTGCCGGATTGTCCGTTCCCGCCCGCAACTGGCGGGTGTTTGCCTGGTGGTGCTTTCCGCCGTGGTGGCCGAGCAGGGGTTCGAGCTGGCAAGCTGCGGCGCCGATGCCTGTATCGCCAAGAGCAGTGCCGACCGGATTTTTGCCCATCTTGATATGGTGCTGGCCGACCTTGCCGGCCATGGGCGGATTCTGGAGGAGCATCGGCTGCTGGGTGGGCAAGAGGTGTTCCGGCGGGAAATCAGCTGGGAACTGCTCTCCCTGCAAAAGCACCATGAGATGGTTTTGCAAAACATCGCCGACGGGGTGCTGGAACTCAGCCCCAACGGCAAGGTTATTTACGCCAACCCCCGGGCTTTGCTCTTTTTCGACTGCCGGGAGGAAGAGATGCTGGGCCGCAGCCTGCCGGAGGTCTTGGAGCAGGAGACGGCGGAAATCCTGACCCGGGCGCTGGCCGGCCCGCCCCAAACGCTATGTCTGGCGGAGCCGGTCTACCTGCCCAGCCGGCAGGTGCAGATGTCACTGCATCCAGTGGAGGACGACGGCCAGTACACTTATGTCGCTTTGCTGCACGATGTCACCGCCGCCCGAGCCGCGGAGCTGGCCCTGCGGCGCACCTCCGACCATTTGCGGCAGTCGCTGGCCGAGCTGCGCAGCGCCCAGAACGTGCTGGTCCGCCAGGAAAAGCTGGCCTCCATCGGCACCCTGGCCTCGGGGGTGGCGCACGAGATCTTAAACCCTCTCAACATCATCGGCACCATTGTGCAGGTGATGCAAATGGAGGAGTTGCCGGAAATAATTAGTGAGCAGTTGGACGAGGTGATGGTGCAGATCAGGCGGGCCACCAAGATTACCAACAGCCTGCGGATGTTTTCGCACCGGGGTAAAGCGGAGATTGAAGAGTTGGATATCCACGCTTTGCTTGACAATACCCTGGAGTTGGTGAAGCATAGCCTGGCGGATGATCACATCGAGGTGGAGAAAAAATACACCCCGGGCCTGCCGGCGATTGCCGCCGACCCGGACCAGCTGGCCCAGGTGTTGCTGAACCTGATCAACAACGCCCGGGATGCCATGCGCGGCCGCCCCACGCGGCGGCTGTCGCTGACCACCCGGCGGGTGGAACAGGGGGTCGGCCTGACCGTGTCCGATACCGGCTGGGGGATCGCCCCCGAGCATCTGCATAAAATTTTTGATCCTTTTTTTACCACCAAGGATCCCGGCAGCGGCACCGGCATGGGGTTGGCGGTGGTCTATTCCATCGTTGAAGGGATGGGGGGGATGATCGAGGTTGCTTCCAGGCCGGGCCGGGGAACCGATTTCTTTATGGTGCTGCCCTTGCCGGAGCAGGGGGTAAAAACCAGGGGGAGGGAAGATGAGCGCGGACAAGGGGAAAATCCTGATCGTCGACGATGAATATGTTTTTTGCAAATCGCTGAAACAGTACCTGGATAAGATCGGGTACCAGGCCGTGGTGGCCACCAGCGGGGAGCACGCCCTTGATCTGGCCCAGGAAGAGGTGCCGGACCTGATGACCCTGGATATCCGGATGCCGGGGCTTAACGGTTATGAAGTGCTAAGCCGGATCCGCCGGCTGGCCCCGGAGATGCCGGTGGTGGTGATCACCGCCGTCGACGTGCCGCGGATGGAGGAGATGCTGCAGCACTCCGGTGCCCAAGCGGTGCTGCACAAGCCCGTCAACCTGGAAGAAGTGAGGCGGGTGCTGGAGCAACTGCTTAACTGAACATCAGGAATATTGCGTTGAAGCGTGCATGGTTACAGCTTTATGGCGCGGGCCGGGCAGAATTCCCGGCAGAGGCCGCAGGCGCTGCAGCGCCAGGGGTCGAAGTTGAGTTGTTTAAGCTCGTCGTCACTGCTGATGGCGCCGCTGGGGCACAAGCCGATGCAGGCGCCGCAGAGATTGCATTCCGGGCTGAAGCTAAGCTCGCTCAGCAGCGCCGCCACCAGCGGCGCGTGGGCGGCGTGCTGTCGCCCTGCTTTTTGCAGTAGCATCAGGCGGTCGGGCAGGTGCTTGCTGGCCGCCCACTCCTCTTCCTGGCGCTGTTCCTCCCGCAGGGTGGTCCAGGTTTCGGCCGCGGCATGAAGGGAAACTTCCTTGAAGGCCCGGAAGAAATCGCGCCGGTCCGGGGGGGCTGACCCGGCCGTGCCGTGGCGCTGCTTTCCTTCCCCTTCCGCCGGTTTTTTGGTTTTGCTTAAGCCCGGCGGCGGCTCCGCTTCCCGGTGCAAAAGGATCGGCGGCTGGTTGGCCAGACCCTGCCAGTGCTGTTGCAGTTCATCCAGCCTTTGCTGCAGGACCTCCGGCACCCAGGGCGAGTGGCACTGCCGGCAGGGGTGGAGCAGCAGGATGAGCCCGCCGCCAAGCAGCGCGTAAGCGGCCAGGTGTTCGCGGGAAAGCCCCCCCAGGCAGGGGAGGATAATTTCGGTGCCGTGCCGCAGAGATTTTTCGCAACAGAGCAGCGCCGGGCCGGGCTCAGCCAACTGGGGGGCCGGAGTGCGGGCGGTAATTTTAGCCGCCGCCTTGGCCAGGCGGGAATCCCGGCCGCTCAGGGCCCCGGTGGGGCAGGCGGCGGTGCAGACCAGGCAGCCGGTACAGCGCTCGCTCTCCAGCCGTACTGTGCCTTCGCCCGGGTAAATGGCCTGGGGCGGGCAGGCCCGGGCGCAACGGTCGCAGGCGCTGCGGAGAAAACGGCGGCGCAGGCAGCGGGCACCGGTAAAGTCCACCGTGGTGCCGGGCCGCGCCATGCGCCGGAGCAGCCGGTCGGCCAGGGTCATGGCGCGGTTTTCTCAGGCGCCCCCTGCGGGCTGCCGGTTCCCGGTCGGACCTCAATGCTCTGACCGGCTTTCACCGTGCCGCCCTTGAGCACCTTGCTGAAAATCCCCTCCCGCGGCATGATGCAGTCACCGGTGGCCTTCTTGATGGCGCAGCCGCTGTTGTGGCATTCCTTGCCGATCTGGGTGATCTCCAGCAGTACTTCCCCATTGATCAGCAGCTGGTCGCCGATCTTCAGCCCCGCCAGGTCGACTCCCCGGGTAACGATGTTTTCGGCAAAAACCCCATGGCCGATCTGGGGCAGCTTGTCTTTCACCCCGTCGATGCTCTCGCCGGCCAGCAGGGAGACCTGGCGGTGCCAGTCGCCGGCGTGGGCGTCATCGGCAATCCCCCAGTTTTCCTTCAGCTCGACTTGCTCCACCGGTTTTTTGATGATCCCTTTTTTGGCGCTGATACAAACTGCTTCAACCGTGCCCATAGTTCTATTCCTCGGTAAAAAGTAAACGTTCAGCCGCCGATGGTGGCCATGGAGGCGCAACTTCCCGGCAGGTGGCCTTTTTTTCGTTTTTCCGCGGCGGCAAAGCCGTCGATTTGCCGGCGACCCAGGCAGGACCGAATCAACTCGGTAAGCTCCCCGTCGTCGGCCCCGGCGCGCAAGGTTTCTCTCAAGTCCAGCACCCCGTCGTCGTACAGGCAGGTTTTCAGTATTCCCTGCGGGGTGATCCTTATTTTGTTGCAGGTGGCGCAAAAACAGCGGGAGTAGCCGCCGATCAGGCCGATGCTGCCCTTGAAGCCGGCCACCTGGAAAACCCGGGCGGTGGAGCCGGCAAGCGGTGTTTCGGTGAGTGCCGGCAGGTTGTTGCGGAAGTATTGCTCCAGGCGGGCCAGGTTCCAGTTGCCGGCGACGAAGCTGCTGCCGCCGTCAAAGGGCATGGGCTCGATAAAGCGCACCTGAATGGGGCGTTTTTCCGCCAGTCGGGCCAGCTCCAGCAGCTCATCGGTGTTGATTCCTTCCTGGACCACGGCGTTGATTTTCACCGGCATGCCGGCGGCCACAGCCGCTTCGATCACCGCAAAAACCCGGGCAAACAAATCCTGGCCGGTGATGGCGGCGAAACGTTCCGGTTGCAGGGTGTCCAGGCTGATATTAAGACCTGAAAGCCGGAGTTGGCGCAGTTCCGACAGGTGGGGAGCCAGCAGGGTGGCGTTGGTGGTCAGGGCCAGTTGCTGCAGCCCTTTGATGTCGCGCAGTTGGCGGAGAAAACCCAGCATACCGTGGCGCACCAAGGGCTCACCCCCGGTAACCCGTACCTTGCTGATCCCCATGGCCACCAGCAGGCGGCAGATACGCTCCAGTTCTTCATAGCTCAGCAACTCCCGCCGCGGTTCGTTGCAGGGGCCTTTGGGGCGGCAGTAGCGGCAGTTGAGGTTGCAGCGGTCGGTGACCGCCAGCCGGACATAGTTGACCATCCGGCCATGATTGTCGGTTAAACCGGAAACCGGCTCTACAGGGGCAAGCGGTTGCGTCAAGATTTCGTCTCCCGTGGCGGGGCAAGGGGCAAGACCCCGCCACTTGTGCTTATTATCCCGGCAGCCAGGCTGCCGTAACATCATATTAATGTAATGTATTGCATAAAATAAAAAGTACAAGCGGCAGTTTGCCGCCGGCATTTTTTTTGTCGCTTTGCCTGGCGTAAAAATTATGCAAAAAACCGCCTTGACAGCATTTGTTTATATTGCCTATGCTGATCAATGTGGCATGGCCGCATGGCAATTTTTAATTCCTGCCTGCGACAATTTGTCACTTTTCACGGTGAGCTGGAAGGTGCTAAATGTTCACCAAGTGATACTTAGGTGTGATGTTCTTATTCTTTCAACCAAAACATAAGCAGATCAAGGAGGTGGTGAACAGCAAAAAATGACAATTAACAGGGGGTAATATGCATCTAAATCTAGAGAGGAGAAAATCGATGAAGCACTGGATGATTGCTTTGGTCGTAGCCGCCCTTGCCCTGCCGGGCATGGCGTTTGCCGGCCAGAAAGCCACCACCATTGATGAGCTGGCGCAGATGTTCGATGCCTCGCGCTGCAAGGCTTGTCATGGTGAAATTTACAGACAGTGGGAAACTTCCCACCACGCCCGACCGCTGATGGGGGTGCACGGCGGCCTTAAAGATACCCCGCTGGCCATGGCCGGGGCCACTCCCTGGTCGCCGGAGCACCCTTCCGAGGCCACCCTGGAAACCTTTCCCTGTTTCAAATGCCACCTGCCCCAGGCCCTGACCCATGCCGAGGATTCGGTGGCGGCGGAGTATGCCCAGGCGCTGCTGGATCAGGATCGGCGCAAAATCGGTCAGCTTAAAATTACCTGTATCGTCTGTCATAATCACCGGGCGATCATCCACCGCCTGCAGGAAGGCGAGCCCGAGCCCAACGTGCTCTACGGCACCCGGGATATTCCCAACCATCCCGATCCGGTCTTTACCGAGATCCGCCAGAGCCCGGTGATGAAAGAGCCGCTGTACTGCGGCCAGTGCCATGGGGTCGGGGTCAACCTGGAGTTTGGCAACCCGGTGCAGTGCGCCACCCTGTACGGCAGCTATCAGCACGCCTACATTCCCGCCGGCGGCACCCAGAGCTGCCAGGACTGCCACCTCTATCCCAAAAAGGACGGCTTCGCCGATCATCGGATGCTGCCGGACTGGAATGATACCGAGTTGATGAGCCAGCGCCTGGCTGAGTCGCTTTCGCTCAACATGCAGGCCATGGGCTATGAGTGGCTGCGGGCCGGCGGCGATCGCCCCAACCGGCTGGTAATCGAAACCAAAATCGATTCCAAGGCCGGGCACCGGATTCCCGACGGCTGACCGTCTCACAACCGAGTGGTCCTGGAAGTGACCGCAAAAGATCTGGACGGAAAGCTGATTGCCAATGATACCCGCCACTACCATCCCCAGGCGACCACCCAGCGGGGGGCCAACGTGATGGTTTACGGCGCGCAATGGAAGGCGAGCTACGTGCGCGACACCAGCATTCAGCCCTTCCGCACCAAGGAGGAAACCTTCGAGTTCCTGCTGCCGGAAGGCACCCGCTGTGCCGACGTGGAAGTGGAGTTACGCTACGAACTGGGTAATCCCAATCAGATTATCCCCATTCATAAACGCACCAAACGGGTAACTCTCGACCGCTGCCCGCCCCTGTAATTGTTAAACGAACGCTGGCGCCGCATCTTGCGGCACCAGCGTTCGTTTAACCGCGCTAGGTTTATTCAACCCTATTCGTTTACCAGATCTTCGTGGACTCTTTTGGCCTGTAGGGCGAAGGCCTCCAGGCGGGCTTCGATGATTTGGGGGAAGGCGTTGCCGTCGGTTTCCAAGGCCAGGAAGGGCAACTTGCGCTCTTTTTGCAGCAGAGCCGGGATATGCCGGTGGCCTTCCGCCTCCCAGACCTGCCGCTTTTCGCCGCTGGTGAACTTTTCATTGAGGATCGACTCCGCCAGCCGGGTGGGCATGCAGCCGAACGGCCCGATGGAGATGATGCCGCAGGAGGGGTGCAGGATCTCGTGCAGGGCCGCACCCACAGTCAGGATCGCTTCGCCGGCAAGCTCGGGGGCGATGTGGCGGCGGCCGGCGGCAATCAGCGGTTCCACCTCCACCTTTTCCTCGTAGTGAAAGAGCCCGCAGGGGGCCATGAGCTTGCGGATCTTGGCGTCGAAGTAGCGCTTGACCCAGTAGCGGGTCCACCAGGGGAAATCCGGTTTGCCCTCGATGCGGTTTTTCACCAGCCAGTCGCAATACTTGATCCATTCCGATACCTGCGAGGTGCGAACGATAAAGCCTTCCGCCGCCAGCCGCTCGATCAGGCGCTGCAGCGAGATGGGGTCGTGGCGCACGTAAATCTCGCCCACCAAAGAAAGCTTGGGGATCTGTCCGTGCGGGGTGTGCAGCTCGATTTTGCCCAGCTCCCGGGCCGTGGCTTTAAGCTGCCGGGCGATGGTGGCCCAGCCGCTGGCGATAACCTGTTCCAGCTTTTGCTGCTCCTGCCAGAAGATCGCCTCCGCCGCTTCCTTGTCTTTGGCGCCAGCCTGGATGGTGGACCAGATCTCGTTGAGCAGGTCACCGATGATGATGGCCCGCCAGGCCGCCAGGGTGAACTTGTTGCCCAGGCCGCCATAGCTATTGGTGGAGGTCAGCGACATCACCGCCGCGTCGGGAATCTGGTGGCGGACGATGGTGCGGTGGGAGAAGACGTGGTACTGGCCAAAGCGGCAGGGGCCTTCGGTGGTGGCCATGAAGTAGGCGGTGATTTCACCTTCGGGCCGCTTCTGCTGCAGGTATTGCAGCATGGTGCCGACGGTGGTCTGCAGGGGCAGGCATTCCTTGCAGGAGGAGTTGCCCCGGCCCAGTTTCAGGGCCTCTTCGTCGGCCGGCGGCAGGGCCTCGGCCCTGATTCCGCGCCGCCCGAAGGCCGCCGCCACCAGGCTGGTGCCGAATGGCCCCATGGCCGGCACCAGCACCTTGACCCGGGGGTCGGTCATGGGCACCCAGGAGCCGTCGGCCAGCCGGATGCCCAGCTCATCACCGCGCATTTCGGTCACCGCCGGCTTGAACTCCTTGCTTTGCGGGGTCGGGCCGCTGACCGTCGGGCCGGGGTCGACTTGCGGGGCCGGCTGCTCCGGTTGCGTTGGCTGCTCCGCTTCCGCCGCGTCGGCGTTGTTGGTTTGTATCTGTCGGTAGTAGCGGACAATATCCAGAAAAGCCTCGATCCTGGTTTCCAGCCCGGCGTCGGCGGTATGGCTGTCCAGCTCCAGGGTGAGCGAAGGCTTGCTGCCCATCATGTCCCGGAAGTAGGTGAGCAGGAAGGAGTCCGGTCCGCAGGAGAAGTTGGTGATATAGGTGCCGTACAACTGGGGGTGGTTTTTCACCAGCCGGGCCGCCTTCATGATCATCCGGCCCATGGCCCAGTACATGTTCATGTCGGCACTCAGCGGTTCGTCTTCAAAGGGCAGCATGTCGATTGGGATAATCCGGATGCCCCGGGAGGCGAACTTGGCGGGAATGCCCTTGTTGGCCTCCCGCACCAGGCTGTTGTAGGGCCGGCCGAAGAGCACCACCGCCGTGCTTTCCGGGTCCCGCTCCAGTTCGGCCAGGGCTTGGCGACCCATCTCCTTGAGATCGTTGCGGAAAGACTCCTGGTCGGCGATGGCCGCCTTTAGCGCCGCTTCGGCCCGCCTGGGGTCGGCCCCCAGTTGCCGGGCCAGGTCCTGGAAAACCGTCAGGTTGGCGGCAAAGCCCTGGCTGAAATCAAACACCGGGGTTAGAATCGGCCGTTGCTCCGCGGCGGGGAAGGTGGCCCGCAGGTAATAGGGTTCCCCCTGCACAAAGGGGCAGATGCAGGAGGTGGTGGCGTCGTCGGTTACTTTTACTGCCCGGATATGGGGCAAAAACAGGTAGTCAGGCTTTTTGTCCAACAGGTCGGCAAAAAGGCCGTGCGCCAGTTCCACTGGGTAGCAGAAAGGGGCGTTGCGCTTGTCCACCCCGTTGGGGTCGAGCTTTTCCGAGAGCACCGGCTTGAAGCCCAGCTCCTGGAAGAAACGGTTAAAGAGCGGGAAGAAGGTGTTGATCAAAAACGAGCGGTTAATGCCCACCGTTTTTTGTTCGGCCGGCGGTGAACCCGCGTCAACCGGGGCGCGGAACCCCTGGTCAACCTCGGGGGTTGTGGCTTGGGGCGCATCCCGGAATGCCCGGCGTTCCCGTTGCACCACCAGGTCCAGACCGCTGCTTTCCACCTTGCGGCGATGGATGATGTTGTCGTAGCGGTTGCAGATGCCGCCGAAGGGGTAGCTTTTGCCGTTGATGATGATCCGGGAGATCTCGCAGCCCCGGTCGCAGTCCTTGCCGCCGCCGCACTTGAAGGGCTGGCCGTATTCCACCTCCCGCACCGCCAACTCGTTAAGATCGAAGCGGTCGGGTTCCAGCAGGCCCTGTTCCAGGCGGCGTTCCGCCTCCAGGGCTACCCCGAAGGCGCCCATCAGGCCAGGGTCCGGGGGTACCACCATCTCCTTGCCGGTGAGCGCCGCCATGGCCGCTGGTACCGCCTCGTTGTAGCAGACCCCGCCCTGGATGAAAACCTTGCGGCCCACCGGGCGGTTGCCCTTGACCCGGTTGGTGTAGTTCATGCAAATGGAATAAACCAGCCCGGCCACGATATCCTCCAGTGGAACCCCTTCCTGGGCCGCGCTTTTGATGTCCGAGCCGATGAAGGCGGCACACTGGTCATTGAAGTTGGGCGGGCTGGTGGCGCGGTAGGCGGTTTCCCCGATCTCGGTTACCCCGATGCCCAGGCTCTCCTTGGCCGCCTCTTCGAGAAAGGAGCCGGTGCCGGCGCTGCAGGCCTCGTTCATGGCGTAGTCCGAGGGCACCCCGTTGGTGATGTAGGTGTACTTGGCATCCTGGCCGCCGATTTCAAAAATGGTGTCTACCTCCGGGTCGAAATGCACGGCGGCGGTGGCGTGGGCGATGATCTCGTTGATTACCCCTTCGCTCAAGGCGTGCAGGCCGGCGATCTGGCGACCGGAACCGGTTACCCCCAAAGCCTCGATGATGATCGAGCGGCTCAACTCCGGGCCCAGTTGCTGGGCCAGCGAGGCGTACACCCGGCGGGAGGCGCCCACCGGGTCGCCGTCGGTGCGCAAGTAATCGGCGGCGATGATGGCTTTGTCGGACCGCCGCATGATCACCCCCTTGGTGGTGGTGGAACCCACGTCCAGGCCCAGGATGCAGCGGTCCCCGGCCGCCGCCTGGCCGCGGGTGGAGGGCTTGAAGTCCACCAGGCGGCGGAATTCGGTGAGCGGCTGATGGTGGGAAAAGCTGCCGCGCCGAGTGCTGAACACCTGCTCCGGGGCAGGCAATGGCCGGGTTTCGTGCTCCAGGGCCCACAGGGCCGCCCCCAACGCTTCCATGGCATCCGGGGGGGCATCGGCAGGGTCGGGAATCGCCAGATCGGCGATCTCTTCCCGCAGGTAGTGGACCATCGACTGGTTGGCGGCGCAGCCGCCGATGAGCAGCACATGGTCCGAGGGCATTTTTTTCAGCAGTTCCAGGATCTTGCCGGCCATCATCCGGCTCAGCCCCGCCACCACTTGGTCTTTGGGAATCCCCTTGTTCAGGGCGTGGGTGCAGTCGCTCTTGCAGAACACCGAGCAGCGGCCGGAAACCTGGTAGCGCTTGGCCGGTTGCCCCATGGCCTCGACATCTTCCAGTGACAGCGACATCCGGCCCAACTGCTGCAATAAAAACTCACCGGTTCCGGAAGCGCACTTGTTGCCGCTCTGGATATGCTGAATCCGCCCGTCATCGTCCAGACGGTAAACCATGAAGGTCTCGCCGCCGGCGGAAACCACGGTCCGGTAGGAATGGTCAGGGGGCAGCACGAAGCGGCAGGCCTGCTCCACCGCCTCCGGTTCGGGAATGGTGGAGAGGGCCAGATGGTTGCGAAATTTGCGGCCGGTGGCCGCCACCTTCAGGCCGGGCGGCTGCTCCACCGTGGCCAGCATCTCGGTTAATACCCGGCGCGGGTTGCCCTCATGGGAGCGTTTGCGCTGCAGGCTGATCGTGATCTTTCCCCCCTCGTCCCGGGTCAGGCCCACCATGCTGATGGTGGAGGCCCCCAGGCAGATACCCAGTGCTTGCATGTCTACCTCGCAAAAAAAACGTGTTGAGCCACTAAAACGAAACAGTGCTGGTAACTCACCAGGCACGACGTATTATTGCTCCCTGGCAAATCTTATATAATAATAGATTCCACAAAATCATGCTCTCGCTTTTCTTGCTCTAGGTTTTTCTCCTTGATTTTAGGTGACCAGGACGGCCTAAAGTGACACAATGTGCCACCTGAAGCGGGGGGCGGTGGTTGCCGGGCTTTTTTTGTTGACATCTTCTTTACCGGTCCGTTATAGGTTACAGACCCTTGCTAGATTCTGGGTAGCGCCCTTTGTTTACCCAGCCTGTTTAATACGGTGAGCAACGGTATTTCTTCATCATCACCAAACCACAAAAAAGGAGAGCAATCATGGACGTAAACAGCATTACTCCCGACCAGACCCTGGACACCAAAGGACTTAGCTGCCCCATGCCGCTGCTGAAGACCAAGAAGGCGGTCGGCCAACTCGGTTCCGGCCAGATTCTCGAAGTACAGGGTACCGATCCCGGCTCCAAAAACGATATGCCCGCCTGGTGCGAACGGGAAGGCCATGAGTTCCTGGGCATCAAAGACGGCGACGGCTTCTTTTCCGTATTCCTGAAGAAGGCCTGATCGTCTATATCAGGGCGGATATTCGGCCCGTCGGACCTTTTGTATCCCGTTCCGGCGGCTGCCGGGTGGCATTTTCTGCACAATGAATCGCGATGGAGGACAGCATGGCGAACAGTTTAGGTATTTTTGTTACCAACCCCGATAACATGCAGCATATCATGGGGGTGACCAAGGCCGCCAAAGCCAAAGGTATTAAGGTAAAAGTCTTTTTTACCTGGAGCGGCACCAAATTGACCCAGGATCCTGCCTGGTCCGAGCTGGTGAAACTGGCCGACGACGTTTCGATTTGCGCCGACAGCTACAAAAAGATGGGCTTCAATGTTGAAGACGTTCCCGAAGGGTTGACCACCGAAAAGATGGCCACCCAGGCCCAGCACGGCGACATCATCGAAAACTATGAGCGCTACATGACACTGTAGGACAGGGAGGTTATTAATATGTCTAAAAAACTGTTTTTTATGTACAAAAACCCGGACTACGTCGTGGACGGCATTCGTTCCGCCCTCGGTCAGGCCGTGGAGAACAACTATGCCTTCGGTGCGGTACTGACCGATATGCCGGAACTGGACGAGCACAACAAGGAAAACGTCGACTGGATCCGGGACATGGAAGGTGAGATGTACTCCACCGTTCCCTCAGTTTGCGAGAAAAATGAGCTGACCCCCATCACCCTTGAGGAACTGGGTAAGCAGTTGCGTGACATGGATCTCGTCATTCCGTACGGCATTAAGTAAATCGAGCTAAATAAGCACAGGAGTAGATTATGAAAATCCTGCATGTATATCGTTCAGAGCCGGATGGCGATACCAAGAAGCTGGTGGAGATCGTTTCCGAGGGCCGCGAGGCCGCCGAGTTCAAGCTTTTCGAAGGCCAGGTTGATTACGACAAACTGGTGGACATGGTGATGGACGCCGATAAGTCCATCTGCTGGTGGTAGTCGTAACCTGCTAGCAGTCCGCCGGTAATCGTTCAGCAGCACCGCATCTTCGGGCGATCAGTCAGGCTTGCGTACAGGGGTACGCTGCGCCTGTCTGATTGCCCGAACCTGCGGTGCTGCTGAACGATTACGGCATTGCCCCATTTTTTATTTTCCCCTTTTCATTTTCCCGCTGGTGGCCTTGCTTGAACTCTTCCGCCGCCCCTCTTATTTCCGTTATAGTGCCCAATTACAATGGGGCCGCCACCATCGGCGGCTGCCTGGAGGCCCTGGCAGCCTCGGATCACCGGAATTTTGAAATCATCGTGGTGGACGACGGTTCCGGCGACGGTTCGGTGGCGTTGATCAACTCGTTTATCAAGCAGCATCGGAACCGGCAGGGCCAGGTCCGGCGGGAGGCGGAATCGGCTTGCCGGCTGATCACCCTCAAGCGTCGGAGGGGAGCTTCGGCGGCCCGGAATGCCGGGGCGGCGGCGGCCAGGGGAGGATATCTGTTTTTTATCGATGCCGATTGCCTGGTCTTGCCCGATACCTTGAGCCTGGTGGCCAGGGCCGCCGAGGAGCACGGGGCCGGGGTGGTGGTGGGCGGTACCTATACCTTGCAGGCCTACGATGCTGGTTTTTTCAGTAATTTTCAGTCGACCTTTATCCACCACTTTGAGACCAAGCGCCTGGAGGAGCCCGACTATATCGCCAGCCACGCCATGCTGATCGCCGCCGACACCTTTAAGGCCGGCGGCGGCTTCCCCGAGGCCTTCATGCCCATCATCGAGGATGTGGAGTTCAGCCACCGCTTGCGCCGCCACGATTTTATCCTGCGCATGGCCCCGCAAATTCTGGTGCGCCACGTCTTCAACTACGACCTGCGCCGGTCACTGGCCAACGCCTACCGTAAGGCCCGCTACTGGACCACCTATTCCCTGGCCAATCGCGATCTTTTGACCGACTCGGGCACCGCTTCCCGGGAGCTGAAGATTAACGTCGCCGCCTGGGGGGTCAGTCTACTGCTGTTGCTGCTGGCGCTGTTGCTGTGGTGGTTGGGGCCGGAATCGGCGGCGGTGGTCGGGGAGCTGGGCAATAACTCGGCTGCAGCTGGTGAAGGAGTTGCTTCCCCCTGGGCTCTGCTCTTTACCGCCCTGGTGGTACAGGTTGCCAACGGTTTGGAGCAGCGCCCTTTGCTGGCCTCGTTTTACCGGGCCGGCGGGATCATGTTTGCCCTTGGCGCCGGCCTCTACTACGCCCTGCTCTACCCTCTGCCGGTGGGGTTCGGCGCCCTGCGGGGAGCGCTGGGCTACCTGGCGGGCGAAGAAGGTATGGGCCATGGCCGCTGAAGCCGGCAGTCGCGGGGGCCACCGCCGTTATTCCCCCTTTCGCCACCTGGGCAGCGTGCTGTACAAAAAAGATCCCCTGCACCTGACCATCTTTCTTACCCGCCGCTGTAATCAGCGTTGCTCTTTCTGTTTTTACCTGGCCGCCGATACCTCACCGGCGGCCGCAAAGGCCATGGAGCTGTCGCTGCCCGAGTTGGAGCAAATTGCCGCTTCAAGTCCGCCCTTGCTTTGGCTGGCCTTTTCCGGTGGGGAGATTTTTCTGCGCGACGACCTGGCGGCCATAACGGCAAGCTTTTACCGGCATACCCGGCCGGCCATTATCCTGCTGCCCAGCAACGGCCTGGATACCCCCCGGATTACGGCGGCGGTGAGCGACATTCTGCGCCGCTGTCCCCGCTCCACGGTGGTGGTCAAGCTCTCTTTGGACGGGCCGCCGGCGGTGCACGACGCCCTGCGGGGGGTGCCCGGCAGCCATGCCGCCTGCCTGCGCACCGCCGCCGAGTTGGGCAAGCTGCAAGGGCAGTGGCCTAATTTTGAGCTGGGGATCAACTCGGTCTTTTGCCCCGCCACCCAGGAGAGCATGCGGGAGACGGTGGATTTCGTAGCCGGCCTGCCCCATATCAACACCCACACCATCTCGTTGGCCCGGGGCGATCTGGCCGACAAAAGCCAATTGGCGGCGGACCTGGAAAAGTATCACCAGGCCTGCGAATACCTGGCGCAGAAACTAAAAAAACGCCAGGCCGCCACCTACCGTTTCGGCGGCGCCCGGCTCAAGGCGGCCCAGGATATTCTGCAGCGCCGCTATATTTTGGCCACCGCCCGTCAGGGCCAGGCTCAGTTGCCCTGCTATGCCGGCCGGCTCAACCTGGTTATCGCCGATGACGGTACCGTTTATCCTTGCGAGGATTTTCGCTCGGCCATGGCCATGGGCAACATCCGGGATTTTGACGGCAAGCTGAAAAACCTGCTGGCCAGCCCCAGGGCCCGGGAGGTGGTGGCGGCCATCCGCCGCCACGGCTGCTTCTGCACCCACGAGTGCTACATGATGACCAACATCCTCTTTAATCCTGTCACCTGGCCGTCCCTGCTGAAAGAATACCTGCAACTGCGGTAAACCCCATAGACCTGGGCGGGGGCCGTAAAAACCGGTAGCGGCGGGTTTGCCGATGGCCGGGCGCATGGACGCGCAAGGGGCCGTCGGCACCTCGGAGGCCGGCAGGATGCCGGCCGAGAATGAGCCGCTACCGGTTTTTACGGCCCCCACCCCGTGGCAAAAACCTTTGACCTGGATGACCCATTATCGGCGTAAAGTTATTTGTCCTTGCTCCGGTGGAAGATGCGGTCGCCGATTAGCAGCCAGAAGAGGCTTTTAGCCCCGTTGACGGCGGCCTTCAGATCGTGGATGCTGCGCAGGGCTAGCAACCGCCGCCAGAGGAATTTGGGCCGGGAATAAAAGCGCTTGAAGGCCAGGCGGCGGAGCTCGGCAATCTCTTCCCGGGTCATGGAGTAGGGGATAAAGGCCGCCCCCTGGTAGGTGTATTCACTGAGGTCGTGGGAGACGGTGCCGTATTGATCGAGGTTGTCCCACAACTCGGTCCCGGGGAACGGGGTTAGGGCGTGGAAGTTGGCGATATCCGGGTCCAGCTCCAGGGCAAACTCGATGGATTTAAGACCATCTTCAAAGGTCTGGCCGGGAATGCCGAAAATGAAGGGGGTGTAGACGGTGATCCCCGCCTCCTTGGCCGCCGCCACTGCCTTTTTGATCTGGCCGGGGGTGATCCCTTTGCGGATGGTGTTGAGGTCCTTCTGTACCCCGCTTTCGGCCCCGAACAGGATGGCCCAGCAGCCCGCCTCTTTAAAGGCCTTGAGCAGGGGCAGGTCCACTTGGTTGACGCAGGCCGAGGCAAACCAGGTGAAATCCAGTTGCTCTTCCTTGATCCGCCGGGCCAGTTCCATGGCCCGCTGGTAATCCGCCGCCAGGGTGTCGTCGATGAACTTGATCTCCCGGTAGCCTTGGGCCAGGCAGTGGCGGATCTCGGCCATGACGTTATCCACCGAGCGGTAGCGGATGCCGCTTTTGCGGCTCTTGTCGATCTGGAAGCAGTACAGGCAGTGCCGGTTGCAACCCCGGGAGGTGATGATCACCGCCACCGGGCGGCGCTTGTAGGTGGCCGGCGGCGGCACGTAATCGTCGATTTCGCCCAGCAATTCCCGGGCCGGGAAGGGCAGGGCGTCCAGGTCGGTGATCAGCGGCCGGGGCGGGTTGAGCACGATCTCCTGGCCTCGCCGCCAGGCCAGGCCCTTGATGTCGCCCAGGTCCGGCCATGGTCGGTCACCGTTGCCGCCATCGGTGGTAACAGGCGAGCCGGCCAGCATCTCCAGCAGTTCCACCACCGTTTCCTCCCCTTCACCGGTTACCACCACATCAAGCTCCGGGCATTCGGTCAGGCACTTTTCCGGCAGGGCAATGGGGAAGGGGCCGCCCACCGCCAGGGCGCCGTTGAACCCGGCCTGGCGCAGGGCAGTGGCCATTTTTTTGGCCTTGTCCCAGCCGAAGGTGGTGGAGTAGAGGCCGATGAACTCCGGGGCAAATTCGGCAACGCCGGCCATGATCTCCTGGTGCGGGAGAAAAGCGCCGTTTAAAAAGCGCACCTCGTGCCCGGCCTGCTGCAGGGCGGCGGCCACGTAGAGCGTGCCCAGGGGCTGCCAGTAGTTGATCTGGCTGCCGGCGGTCTTGCTGGAGAAGATCTCCTCGGGCAGCCAGGGTGGGATAATCAGGGCGCATTTCATGGAAACAATCTCGGAGGATGGTGATCGAGCAATCCCGTACAACGGTTTTGCGGTTTAAAAAAAAGGGAGGATGGCCATGTCGTCACGACCATGGCGATCCTCCCGGTCAACTCATCAGGGGGGCTAACTTTTCGCTTTGAAGGGCCGTAAGCGAACAGCTTACATTTCCAGAACGCCCTTCTGGGTTTTTTCGTTCCAGGTAACGGCGATCCACCAGGCGGCCATGGCGCCGAAGATCACGGCCAAAGAGCCGCCCCAGCCCAGCCAGGTGTTGGGCAGGTAGGTGAAGCTGCCCAGCATGCCTTCGCTGAAGGGCAGCGGGGTGCCGGCCTGGTACCAGGCAATGATCCCTTCGATGTCGCGGGGGCCGTGGATAAACTTGCTGGTCAGGGCTGCGCCCAAACCAAAGAAGGGAACCACGATCCAGAGTTTGATCTGGCCTTCACCCACCCGCCAGAGGGCGCCGGTACCGCAGCCGCCGGCCAGCACCGCGCCGAAGCCGAAGATAACGCCGCCCAGTACGCCGCCCCAGCCAAAGACGCCGCGCAGGTAATGGTCGGCCGACACGATCCCCTGGTACTTGAGGACCGCAATGCCGATTACCAGCAGCACGATGGAAAGGGCCACGGCCTTGGCCATCTTGCAGTCACCGGTCATGTGCGGCTCGCGGAAACCCTGGATCATGCACCAGCGGCCGCGCTGGAAGACGTAGCCCAGCGCCGCAGCCAGCAGCAGTACGCCGCCCAAAACGCCCAGGGGCTGCCAGGCGCCCATGCCCCAGAAGTACTCCTCGCTGCCGGCGTAAGCATAGGCTCCCCAGATCAGGGCCGCCAGGGCGCCGATGCCCAGCACGATCTGCAGGGCCGGGGGGACGTTGAAGGTCTTGGCGCCGCCCTGGCCCCAGGAAACGTTTTCCATCTCCCAGTAAGTGTACTTCAGGGCCAGAATGGCACCGATGATCAGGCCGAAGAACATGGCAAAACCGTGGGCCGACAGGTTGCCCAGGGCGTTGTAGAAACCGCCCACGTTGCAGCCGCCGCCAAGAATGGCGCCGATGCCCATCAGGGAACCGGCGATCACCGCCTTGAGCATCTCGATGCGGGGCGGGATTCGGAAGGCGAAGTTGCCGCCCAGGCAGGCAGAAATAAAAGCGCCGGCGATAAAGCCGATACCGATGATGGAGCCGCTGTGCAGAAAAATGTTGCCGGGGGCGGACTCGTTGACGCCTACCCCATAGAGGGCCCAGTCGCCCCAGTTTTGTACCGCCCCGGTGGCGCCCCAAGAGGTATACCAGGCGGCGATAACCACACTCAAAAAGGCGATGATGATCCCGGTGGTGTACGGGTTCCATTTGTCCTGACAGAGAATCTTGTACAGTTCTTTGGCCTGCTGGCCAAGCACGCTTCCTTCGCTCATACCCTCTCCTGTTCCCTATAGAGTTTGAAAGTCACTGAAAACGCGGGAGACCACTTGCCTCCTCAGCAAGTGGTCTATAGTCCCGCGTTCCCTGGTTGTTAAGCTTGGGCTGGTTGCTGCTTAGCGACCATAGCCTCCGCCGGGCCGAGGCGGAGGTGCACCGTAGCCGCCGCCGCGGGGCGCCGGCGGTGCGCCGTAACCTCCACCGGGCCGGGGAGGCGGAGCGCCGTAGCCGGGAGCCCGGCCTTTGTCTTCATCCTCCTGGCCGTATCCGCCGCGGGGCGGAGCGCCGTAGCCGCCGCCTTGCTGAGCCGGGGGGGCGCCGTAGCCGCCGCCGCGGGCCTGAGCCTCATCGGGGCCGCCGATCTGGCCCTGGAAGGCCACGAAGCCGAGCATCCCGGCTATCAGTAACATGCCCACATAACGTGAAGTTTTCATTTTGGAACCTCCTTAAAAAGTGTTTCCTTGGTCTCAAGGGGCGGTGCCAGCGCACCCTTTTTTTGGTTAAACTGCTGTTGCCTCTTGCAGCCATCGTACTTGTTGGCAGGCTGCTGTTTAAAGTTAAAGACCCTGGTAATGGCCGGCTTGTTCCCAGCCATGGTTTGCGGAATCAGGGACAGCCTTGTTTTTTGCTGCCACTAAGTGGCATCCGCCAGGAAAGCCGCATTGCCACTTTACCTGTTTGCTTGTGCCCAGCTCTTGCGGCAACGTCGTAACAGGCTGCCGGCAATGTTAAAAAATTGTATGGCATTTTATGTGATTGTCTAAGTTTTTGCAAAATAAAAAATGATTTTTGAGCAATTACCAGCCAGCGTCGGCCAAGTGGTAGATGGTTACCAGCGGGCGATACTGAAAAACTCCGCTGTGGGCGGAGAACTGGGCGGCATGACGGTAATTGTCCAGCAGCATGATCACCTCCGGCGGGGTGCGGGCGGCCGGGCTGCCCTTGATCACCACCACCGTTTCCGGCCTGAAAGCAGGAGCGGCGGTGTAAAACTCCGGCAGGTTCATCTCCCAACTGAAACGCAGGGGGGATTCGCTTACTCCGTCCGGTGGTGGCGGCGGGCTTGCCGGCGGCAGGTAGATCAGCTTTTGGGTGCTGAAAAGATCAAGCAGGGGAAGGGTTACCCGGGGGTCCAGGACCGGTTCGGGCTCGGCCAGCACCACCACCCCGACCCGATGTGGCGGCAGGGCGCTGAGAAAGTGGCCGGCCTCCATCAGGTTGCGGTCGCCGGTGCTGTTTAAAAAGGGTTTGAAGGCCCCCCAGGCCAAAAGCAGGGAGGAGCCCGCCACCACCAGCAGCAAGTGGCGGCGCAGGGCGGGATCGGCGAGATCGCGCAGGCCGTAGCCGGCCATCAGGGCCAGCAGGGGGAAGATGGGCAGCGAGTAGCGGATGCGGCGCAACTCCAGCACCACCAGCAGCAGAATAACCAGCCAGGCCACCGCCAGGTAGCGTAAATCCCGCCGATAGCCGGCCCGGAAAAAGGAGTAGAGCAGGGCGGCGGTGAGCAAAGGATGGGTCTGGAAGAAAAAGGTGGAGATCAGCCCCTCGCTCCAGCCGCCTTTAAGGGCCGGGCGCTGGAACTCCAGCAGCAGGGCGATCTGTTCGGCCATTATCTCCCTCTGTCCCCAGAAAAAAGCGGCGGCGGCGAGCAAGCCCGGCAACAGGGCCAGGACGGCCCGGATCACGGCCCGGCGGGGTTGCGGCGCCAGTGAACAGAAAAAGATCGGGACCAGGCCGGAGAGCAGCAGCCAGGCGGAATATTTAACCAGCAACACCCCGAGCACTGCCAGAGCGGTAAGGGGAATATACCAACCCCCCCGGGTCATGGCCCGGTGCAGGGAGGCCAGGGCCAGCAGCAAAAAGAACATGGTGCCGATATCCACCAGCAGCAGCGGGGTCTGGCTGTACAGATAGGGGAAGCCGAGAAAAAGCAGGGCGCCGGCCCGGCCGGTGTCTTCATCCCACAGATCCCGGCCCAACTGGGCAATGAGCAGGGTGGTAAGGGCAAAGAGCAGGGCGTTGAGCAGTTGCGCCGCCAGCCGGCTCTCGCCGAAGATGGTAAAAAGCAGGCCGTAGAGCATGGACATCAGGGGCAGGTCGGTCCAGGCGAAGATCTCCCGCCCCCACTCTCGGTAGAAATAGAGCGGGCCGTGCTCGCTGAAACTTTTGGCTTGGATGAAGTAGCGGCCGGCGTCGACGATCATTTCCGGGCTGTCCATAAACAGCAGGCAGGCCAGAAAGGCCACCGGGGCGATCAAAGCCGGTGCCGGCAGACCCCCGCCCGTCTCCCTCCCTCGCCGGGCGCGCCACCATTGCGGCGCCAGGGCCAGCAGCCAGAACAACGGGGTGAGCAGCAACAGCAGCAGCCACAAGTGCAGCGGGTCGGCGGCCGCAAAGACCCACTGCCAGCTGGTCAGGGCGTTGTCATCCAGGTGCCTGGCCCGGTACAGCAGCACCGGAAAGAGCAGCGAAAGCCCGGCAATGAGCAGGTGACCCTGGTGGCGGCGCCGGCAAATTGGAAAAATGTCTTTTGGCATACTGAGCTTAACTGCTTAAAACACCGGTTTATTGTTCGTGGTACTCTTCTTCGCTGTTGACTTCCCAGATCGCCTGCTTGTCGGTGTCGCCGTTTTTTGCCGCCGTTACCGCCGCCATGGCCGCCAGCATGGAATGGTCCATGTTGTTGTAACGGTGCATACCGTTGCGGCCGATTAAAAAGAGATTTTCCAGGCGGTCGGTAAAATCGCGGATCTCGTGGAACTGGTGATAGGTGCCGAAATAGGCCGGGTAAGCCTTGGGTTGGCGGATGACCACCCCGTCCAGCACGTCGGCGGGGGTGATGAAGCCCAGGCGGCTCATCTCTTCCACTCCCAGTTGCTGCAGTTGCCGGTCGGCCATGCTCCAGAGGTCGTCGCCCTCATTGCAAAAATATTCCAGCCCCACCCAGACCGTGTTGGAGTCATGCACCAGGTAGGGGCTCCAGTTGTTGAAGATCTGCAGCCTGCCCAGGCGCACGTCGTGTTCCTGGATGTAGATCCAGTTGTCCGGCAGCAGTTTGTCGGTGGCTGCCCGGTGGTTTTGGCTGTTCTGCTTGCCGGCCGGGGTGCCGCTCATCCGGCTGAGCAACAGGCCGATGGTAAGGAAATCCCGGTAAACCAGCCCCCGGCCCAGTTCCCGGATCTTCGGCGGGGTCTGGTCTAGGGCGGCGATCAGGTCGCGCACCGGCATGGTGGAAAAGCAGAATTCGGCCTCTTCGGTGTATTCGGTGCCGTCGGCCAGGTTGCGAACCCGTACTCCGGTGACCCGCTTGCCGCTGGTGCTGATGCCCACTACCTGGCGGCCGGTGAGCAACTCACCGCCCTGTTCGGTGACCCGCTTGGCCACCTCTTCCCAGAGTTGGCCGGGGCCAAGCTTGGGGTAGAGAAAGTGGTGGATCAGGCTGGTTTCCACCTTTTGCCGGTGTCGGACCCGGGGGCTGGTGAGCAGGAAACGCAAGGCGTGTTTAACCGCCCCGGCCACGGACAGCCCCTTGACCCGCTGGGCCCCCCATTCGGCGGGAATTTCCCGGCAGGGCCGGCCCCACACCTTCTCGGTGTAGTCTTTGAAAAAGGTGGCATAGAGGCGATAGCCGAAGCGGTTGATAAAAAAATCTTCCAGGTTTTGCTCTTCCCGGATGGGAAACAGGTGGGCGCGCAGATAACTGAGCAGAATCAGCAGCAGGCGGCCCACCCCCAGGGCTCGGACCAGGGGCAGGCCCACGGCCAGCGGATAGTCGAGGAAACGGCGGCGGTGCAGAATCCGGGAAAGGCGGAAGCGTTGGAGCATTACCAGGTCGGTCTGTTCCGGGTCCGGGCCGCCGGCGGTCAGCAGGTCGGCCAGGTCGCGCCCCAGGGCCCGGTCGTCCCGGGCCGGCGCCCCTTGCGGGGGCATGATTTCCTGCCACCACTCCATGATCTTTTGGGAGCGGGAAAAAAAGCGGTGGCCGCCGATGTCGATGCGGTTGCCCCGGTAATTTTCGGTTCGCGAAATGCCGCCGATATGGGGTGAGGCCTCCAGGATCAGCGGGGTGATGTCGGTCTGGCGCAACAGTTCCAGGGCGGCGGTGAGCCCGGCGGGGCCGGCGCCGATGATGATGGCCCGGCGTTTTGGCGGCGAAGGAGCAGACATGGGGTTATTGCCTGTTGCTGGAGTTTTGCTGGTCGGCGGCTTCCCGCAGCCATTCTTCCAGCTTGGCCTTGGCCGGCTGCCGGCCGGCGCAGAGCAGTTGGTCGTTGATCACCAGGGCCGGGGTGCGGGGCATGCCGAAGCGCCCGATTTCGTCGGGATCCTGAATTTGCAGAATATCGGCGGCGATCCCCAGCTCCGACATCACCTCCAGCACCATGGTGCCCAAGCGGTTGCAGGAAACACAGCCGGGCCCCAAGATGCGGATTTGCAACGTGCCGTCCTGGCGCTGTTCACCACGTTGCAGCCGGTCATACTCCTGCGCCAGGGCCTGGTGGTAAAGTTCTTCCCGGCCGGGGGGAATGTAGTTCTGCTCGGCTACTTGCCGATATAAACGCTCCAGGATCTGTTCCCGGGGGTGGTCTTGGTCGGCCAGGGCCTTCCCCAGGGCAACATCCAGCCCCAGCAGGCCGATAACCGCCCGCCCGACTTTCAGTGAGCGCTGAAGAGGGGATTCCATGGTTGAAGAATGTCCGGTTGGTTTTTGCATTACCCTGGCCGTGCCCCATCGCTTGCACCGGCAGACGGGGACATGATCTGCTCCAGGCGCCGACGGTATTCTTCGGGACTGATCTGTGCCCCCCGCAGGCCGCCCCGCAGGTTGATTTCGCCTAAGTAGACCCGCTCCGGCAGCAAAAAAAGGTCCAGGTGGGCGTAAGGAAAGCGGCCGCGTTCCATGACCTGCCGGCATAAAGCCAGTTGTTCCGCAGTCAGGGTCCAGGGTTCGCTGTGGCCGCCGCAGTGGAGATTGTGGCGAAAACCCGAGGTGTTGTGGCGCAGGTAGGCCTCCTGGTATTCGCCCAGAATGATCACCCGGATATCACGGCCCTCCGGCGCAAAGGGCTGCAGGACAAAAGGGGGCTGCAGCACCCCCAGGGTGGCCTGGTTGAGCACCTCTTCCACGCTGTTCCAAAGCAGCACGCCCATGCCGGCGTTGGCCCGGTCCAGCTTGGTAACCACCCGGCCGATGCCGGCGGCGTGATATTGTGTGACCGCCCGGTGCAGGGTGTGAAGATCATGAATGGCCAGGGTGTGGGGCAGCATAAAAGGGGCAAACACCGCCGCCTGCATCACCTTGGAGCGCGACAGCGCCTGGGCTTGGGCCGGAGGGAAAAGCAGCACCCCCCGCTGGGTCAGATCCCACAGCAGGTACTCTTCACCGGGAGCCAGCCGGACCCGGGTAACTACCCGGTCCCCGGCGGTCAGCCGGTGGTATTCGCGGCGCAGGGTTTCGTTGTCACGGATCAGCCGGGGGTGGGAAGTCAAGAGCGGCCTCCCGGGGCTAGAAAAGCATTTCCAGAAAGCGTGAGTGGAAATGGGAAAGATCGGCGTTGCACTCCCCGCAAAACAGCTTGATCTCGCCCAGGATCTGGGATTCGTCGCCTTCCTGGGTAAAGCTGCCGTCCTGGTTTTGCCGGTAGTGGGTGGTGAGAATCACGTCGTCGGCGACTTCCAGAAAGTCGGTGTCGTTGCCGCAGTTGGGGCATTTGATCAGAGCCAGGCTCTGGCTGATGGTACGCTTTTTTTGCTGTTCGTCGCGGTTGCGGGCTGCTTCCATGTTGGTTCCTGTAGCTGGGAGATCGGCCAGGGCCGGGTTGGTGACCACGGGGTATTCGGTGGTGGCCCGGCGGAAAAGAGGTTGCCTGGTTCGCCCAGGTGTTCGTTGGTAAATCACGTAATATATTCTTCCGCTGCGCCCTCGTCAACCTTTATCATCCTGCTGTAAAACGGGCTGATAGCGGCCCGGGGGGCGAAATGATTGCCGCTGAAAGTGACAATGATTTCGTGAGATTGGTTAGAGCCTTTATGGGCCGCGTGGCGACTCAGTCGAAGAGATGCAGGATATTATCTTCGCTGCGGTGAATGGTCTGGTGCAGATTGCCGATCATCACCTCCACTTTTTTCGGGTTCAGTTCGAAACCGTTAATGCTGAGGAATTTCAGCAGCTTGGGGTTGCTGAAGATGGCGGCGGTGGTCGGCTCTTCCGCTTTGAGGCTGGGGTAGCCGATGATTTTGGCAAAAATATTGGCCAGGTAAATTACGATGGAGCTGCAGGGGTAATCCCGGTCGTGCCAGGGGGCGTGGTGGTACAGTACGGGGCTAACCACCTGGGGGGGGAAGTCCCACTGGTGCAGCAGTTTAGCGGCCACCTGGTAGTGGGTAACCCCCAGGACTTCCTTCTCCGCCTTGCTGAACGACTGGTGCCGGCTGGCGACCAGGGTTAGAATCTGCTTGAAATCGTCGCGGAAATAGGCGTCGAAGACGATCTTGCCGATATCGTGGATCAGGCCGGAGAGGAAGATGGCGTCATCCTGGCAGCGAAAGTGGTTGGCCAGATATTTGGCGATCTGGCTGCAAACGATGGCATGCCGCCAAAAGCCCCGGCGGTCGAAGCCGTTGCTCTCCTGTTGCTGAAAAAAGTCGTAAACCGCCAGGGCGCTCAGGATGGAACGCAGTTCGTTGGCCCCCAGAATGGCCAGGGCGTGTTCAATGGTGTGCACTTTGCTGAGGGTCATGTGCAGCGGCGAGTTGGCGATGCGCAGAATTTTGACCGCCAGCGGCGGGTCCTGCTCGATCAGGGCGGCGATTTTCCGGTAATCTACGGTTTCATCGTCCAGCAGATAGGAAATCCGGTGGGCGATGGCCGGCAGGGTGGGAAGTTCTTCAATGCGCTGGCTGATTTCCTGCACAGTATGGGTGGACATTTCACGATTCCTTGGAGCGGTTAGACCCGGCGGCGTATGCCTGCAGGTCCAGTACGTAAACCTGTCGATCCTTGGCCGGGGTGCTGGGCCGGTTATGGTCGCCGGAATGCGCGGGGCCGGGATTTTTACCGTTGGCTCCCAGGGCCTCCCGGATTCGGCTCAACTCGCTGGAGACCTGCCCCAGGTTGCCAGCCAGTTGCTGGACAATGGGTATAAAGGGCATAAAAGCCTGCAGCGGGTCTTGTGGGTTGGTGGCCTGCCTCGGCTCCCCAGTTTCCCCTGGCTCCCCGGTTGCGCTACTTTCACCCGCTGCCGACGGGGCAACCGGTGGCGGCACCGCCGGTGTTTCCTCTGCCGCCTCCATAACCGGTGCAACAACGGCTGGTTCCGGTGGCGGGACGCTCTCTTGGCCCCTCTGTTCCTGCCGCTTGCCTGGAATATCGAGCGGCATGTTGAAATACTTGAAGCAATTGTTCCAGAAAACCGTCATATCTTCCGGCGCGGTTTTCTCGGCACTTTCGTTGGTCAGCCGCTGGGTCAGGGAGCGAATGCAGGAGGCGGCGCCGGATTGCGGGTAGAGCTTCATGAACGACTTTTGCTGCTGCAGAGCCCGGGGCACCACCTCATCCTGGAAGACCAGGCCAAGAGGTTCCAGCGGCACGCCAAGGTACTTATCCACCGCCATCCGGAACTTCTTGAAGACGCCTTTGGCGGAAGCCACATCGGGGCAACGATTTACCACAACCCTTACCCGGCCGCCATATTTATTTCTCGTTAACACCTTGAGCAGGGAATAGGCGTCGGTCATGGAAGTGGGTTCGCTGGTGATCACCAGCACCACCTCGGAGGCCGCCAGGCAGAAGGCCACCACGCTGCGGGAAATACCGGCGGAGGTGTCGAAGAGGAAAAAATCGTAGCGGCCCAGGGCGGCGAATGATTTGACCAGGGTGTCGAGATGCTCGGCCTCCAGGTTGGCCATCTCTTCCACACCGCTGCTGCCGGGGATGATGTTGACCCCCGAAGAGTCGTGGATGATGATATCCTGAATGGTTTTCTCGCCCCGGATCACGTCGCCGATATCATGCTCGGGGTTGATCCCCAGCATGATGTTGATGTTGGCCGTACCCAGGTCGGCATCAAAGAGGCAGGGCCGGTACCCCAGTTCGGCCAGGTGAATGGCCAGGTTGACCGTGAGGTTGGTCTTGCCGACGCCGCCCTTTCCGCTGGTGATGGCAATGGTTCTGTTCATGCTGTTTCCATGGTGCAATGGTGAGATTTATGACGGGGGTTGGCGCCCCACCGGGAAGGCTCCGGGCGTTAGCCAAGCGGCACGGCGGTGATCCGCACGTTGCCATCTTCGCTTTCGAAGTTGAACAGGATGCTGCGGCTGCCGGTGCTGAGGCGGAGCTCGTGAAAGTTGTCGTTAATAAAACGGCCGAACAATTCCCGGTCGATCTGCTCTTTGCTTTGGCTGATGGCGGCCAAAGACTGGTACTCTTCATACATCTGGTCGATCCGCACCCCTTCGGTGGCCGGGTCGGTGAGCATGAAACCGCGCCCCCGGCCGGTGCTGCTGGCGGGTGCAGGTTCGCCGGAGCCGGCGGCGGCATTAAGCCCCCGCTTGCGGAACATCTGGATCATCTCGTGGGGCACCACCCGCAGGATCTCTGAAATGGTGGTGTCGCCGAGCTTGAGCAGGCCGTCGTCGACCATGGTCTTCATCAGCCCCTTTTCCACCGCTTCCGCTTTCAGTTCATCGACACTGGCGCCTTTGCTGAAAGATTTGAAGTCGCTGGGCACAAACAGTTCCGACAGCAGGGTGCGGCCGCTGAAGCCGGTGAAATCGCAGTCGTTGCAGCCTTCCCCCTTGAAGAAGGTTAAATGGGTTGGGTAGTCGTTAAACAGCGGGCTCCATTCCTCTTCGCTGGGCACGTAGTCCGCCAGGCAGGTGGGGCAGATGCGGCGCACCAGGCGCTGGGCCAGCACGCAACTGAGGCTGGCGGCGATCTGGGCCCGGTCGACCCCCAGGTCGTCCAGCCGGCCCAAGGTGCTGATGGCATCGTTGGTATGCAGGGTGCTCAACACCAGGTGCCCGGTCTGGGCGGCATCGAAGCCGATGTGGGTGGTTTCCTCGTCGCGCATCTCGCCCACCAGGATCACATCCGGGTCCAGGCGCAGGAAAGAGCGCATCAACTGGGCAAAGGAAAGTCCGATCTTGGGGTTGATCTGGGTTTGCATGATCCCCGGAAAGCTGTACTCGATGGGGTCCTCGGCGGTGATGATCTTCAGGGTGGGGTCGTAAATATACTGCAGGGCACCGTAAAGGGTGGATGACTTACCGCTGCCGGTGGGGCCGGTGACCAGTACCATGCCGGCGGCGCTTTTCAGGAAAATCTTGAAGGGGTCCAGCACGTGGGGTGAGTGGTTGAGCTTTTCCAGGCCCACGTTGGCCTTGCGCGAGTCAAGAATCCGGATGGTGATGTTCTCGCCGCTGATCGCCGGGCAGGTGGCCACCCGGAAGTCCAGGTTGTACTTCTGGCCCATGGTGCGGTCGAAGTAGTTGATGCGGAAAACACCGTCCTGGGGAATGCGGCGCTCGGAAATGTCCAGGCTGGACATGACCTTGATCCGGGAAACGATGGCCGCCGGTTTTTCATTGATCTTGTTTTGCAGCCAGCCGGCCTTGACCTCGCGCAGCACGCCGTCGATGCGGAAGCGCAGTTTGGCGCCCTTGCGGTCCTGCTCGAAATGGATATCGCTGGCCTTGTGGGTAATGCCGTATTTGACGATGTAGTTGACCAGCTCCTCGGTTTCCAGGTCGTAGGCGCCGTAGTCGTTCTGGGTGTCGGCAACCTCGTCGATGTCTTCGGAAAGCTCAAGCTGCATGGAGTCGGCCGGGCCTGCCTCGGGGGTACTCTCTTCGCTTTCGGTTTTGGCCTCCGGGGAGCGCTGGCCGCTTAGCTTTTTGCTGTAGAGAATTTCAAAAAGCTCGGCAAACTTGGTTTCGGTAATGAAGATGCAGGATATGTTGAGGTGGTCGTAAAGCTGATTGAGATCCCGCACAGTGCGGATTTTTTCGGCACTGAGGGTGGCCACGGTGAGTTCATTGCCCTGCATGGAGATGGGCAGGATCAGGTTTTTTTCGGCATACTTGGGGCTGATGATTCTGGTCAGCGCTTTTTTGTCGTTCTCGCTGTAAATAAAGCCTTCCAGGGCTTTAAAAGGAATCCCGGCCTGCTTGGAGATGGCCTCCTGGAGCTGGGAGTTGGTAATCAGTTTGTTGTTGATCAGCAGGGTTCCCAGGGGAATGCCTTCCCGTTGCTGCTGGGCCAGGTTTTTCTGCAGTTTGTCCGGGTCCAGGTAGCCCAGTTTAATCAGGATTTCGCCCAGTTTGGTCTGCTTGTCGTATTTGTTGAGAATACGGTCCAGGTCAAGGGGGCTGATCAGCCCCAGGTCACAGCAGATCTCGCCGAGGCTGCGGGAGGCCTTCTGGGTTTTCAGGGCGGTGGCGATATCCTGCTGGCTGACCAGGTTGAGTTTAATCGCCAGATCGCCCAGCTTGTCCGAGCAGGCCTGTTCTTTGATCAGCTCGTACAGGGCTGCTTCGTCCAGGAAACCCTCATCGATCAGCGCCTGCCCCAAAGCCTTGCCGGGATCTTTTTTCTGCAGGCAGAACATCAGCTGTTCCTGGCTGACGTACTTCTTCTCCACCGCCAGGGTGCCCAGGTGCTTGCGAAAACTGGGGTGTTCCTGCAGGCGGTGCAGGTCCTTTTCGCTGAGTTTGCCCTGCTTGACCAGAATCTGCCCCAGGGGCAGACCGATCAACTGTTTTTCCTGCTGCTGGAGCTGTAGAACCCGGTCGATGTCCTGCTGGCCGACCATCTTTTCCCGAACCAGCAATTCGCCAAGACGGAAATGGCCGTTTGGGTTGGGTGTCAGCTCGGAGTTTAAGGCCGGTTTGTTCATCGGTTGACCTGTAATGCTTTTCTCGCCGCTGGCCATGCACTGCGCCTCGCAAGAGCTTAAGTGAGAAGGAGGAAAATGTGCCGGGAATTGCAAGCTCCAGGTCCTGACGCATTATAACTTCCGTTTTCCTTATAATTGAGCCCACCCTTGATTGTCAATAAAAGGCGAGTATTTAAGCAGGAGAGGCTCAGGGTTTGGTGATCCGCTCCAGGCTGATGGTAAGCTGCAGCCTTTCTCCGCCCTGGATTCGCAGCTGGCGCTGCACCGGCTGGTATCCTTCGGCGGTAACCTGTAAGCGGTACTCGCCGGGCAGCAGTGCCAGCTGGTAGGAGAGATCGGGGTGGCGCTGCAGGGGGTAGTCGTTGATGGTGGCCTGGGCCTGCACCGGCTCCACCAGCAGGTACACCCGGCCGGCGGGAAGGGGCGGGGGGGCTTCATACCAGGGGGTCTCTCGCTGGTAATAACCCGGGTGGGGCGGGTAATGGGGGTAGAAATAAGGAGGGTAGCCCGGGTAATGGTAATAGGGCGGCCGGCCGGGGTAGCCGGGGGGCGGGTGGTAGAGATAGGGCGGTGCATATGGGGTATCAAAAATCACCTCCCCCGGTGGTGCCCCCCAGCTGTGTTCCGGTTGCGGCGGTATTGCCGGCGGTCTTTTGCCTTGGGCCGCCGTCGTTGGTGGCGTCAGCAGCAAAAACAGGGTTACCATGGCGGCCGCGAAGGTTGCCGGCAAATACTTGCGGTTCATTATTTTTCCTCCCGGGCAGCGGTATGGGCCGGCGGCCTGTCAGCCCGCGGTAAAGCGGGCTGATCACGGTCCATGGGCGGGTGGTGTTAGCGGTGCTGATAAAACTCCGCCGGGGTTTGCTCGACCACAAAATCCACCGCCTCGGCAATGGCCCGGCGGATGGCCTGCTCCATGGGGGTGCGGGCAAAGGTGGAAAGGCCGCCGGAGCCCTGGGAGCCGAAGGCCGAGCCGCCCAGGTCGAAGCTGCGGGCCTTGCCTTCCACGTTGGTGGCCGACAGGATCCGGCCGGTGGCGGTATCGACGACACGCAGGTCCAGTGCCACGTGGGCTTGCTGAACGCCGGCCGTCAGCGACCCGAGTCGGTCGCCCAGCAGGCCGCTGCGGCCCCTGACCGTGCCCTTGGTGCCGGAGGTGCCGGGGTCGAAGCCGGTGACCGCGGCGATCACCATCAGTTGAGCGCCTTCCAGTTCACCGATGGGGGCGGTGGTGTCCTGCCGGAAACGGCCGCTGGCGCCCAGGTCCTGTTCGGCAATGACCGCCGAGAGCTTCTCCCGTTCCAGCACAATGAAACGGTTGGTGTTGAACAGCTCGGTGACCAGCATGTCCTGCATGCCGCGCCCGTATTCCCGGCGGTACTGGCCTCGCCCCACGGTCTTGTCTTCAAAATCGGCCACCGCGATGGCCGCCTTGGGACCATGGTAATCCTCGGCCCGGGCCGTGCCCATATCCGGGCCGCCGGACTGCGCTTGGGCAGTAGCCGCCGGGATAATGAAGGAGCAGGCCGCCAACAGAAAAAACGCGTTGATTAACGTAGTCAGGTTTGCTTTCATGGTTTTCCTCCTTCGCTGGTGGTTGGCAGTGGTTAGTCCCTTTCCCGCAAGCGAATCCGATCGGGCCAGGTGGCCGGGTCGGTGTGAATCATGATCCGGGTACGGTAGGCGTGTTGGTCGATTTCGGCCAGCAGGTTGACCCAGTCGTCCCAATCGATGCCGGCGGCGGTGCCGGGGGTGCCGACGGGCATGCCCGGCGAACGGGTGCCGGTGGCCATCTGCCGGGCCAGGGCCTGGGCTTCCTCCATGCGGCCGGACATGGCCAGGGTCTGCATCTGTAAGGCCAGCGCTTCCATGTCGGCCTCGGCAAGCACCGGCGGCAGGTTTTCATCATGATAGCGGCGGATCATGGCCTGGGCCTGGTTCAGGGTGCGCCCCCGTTCATCCCGCTCCGCAGAAGGAAAAAAGAGGCTCCATTGCAGATGGTGAAAGCGCTCGCAGGCGGCGTTGAAATCCGGCCAGTCGCGGGCGGGGTCGTTGACCACCATGTTGAGCAGCGGCTCGAAAAAGTCAGACGGCGGCCTGCACCTGGGGTCGGCATCGGCCAGTTGCGGCGGCATGGCCACCCCGGCGGGCGTGCCCTCTTCCGTTGGTTGGGGGCTGGAAATTTCCACCGCCACCAGCTCGGGATGAAGAGCGGCCTTTTCCAGCGGAATCACCCGGTGCAGGACATAACGATAATGCACCAGGCGGCCGCCGCGGATCTCCGGCTGGTAACTCTGTTGCCCGGAGCGGAGTTTTTCCAGTGGCCCCAGTTGCTGTTCGTAAAAGGCTACCACGGCGGCAATGGGGTCATGGCTGTAAAAAACCCGCACATACGTTTGCTGCTGCCCTCCCACCGCATGTTCCGCCGCCACCGCGCCGGGATAAACCGGGGCCGCCAACTGCTGCGCCTTGGCCGTAAAGGGCCAGGCCAAAAGCATGATCAGCAGCATCCCTTTAAGCAAATTGCAACCTGTGGCCACCGGCATTTTTCACCTCCGCGGTTAATCGACGGTTTTCAGGTTTTGTGCGGGCTGACAGCGCAGGCGCTGTTCATCCTTTCTATAGTCAGGTCTTTTATTTTTTTTAGCATTTCCCCGCTTGCAGGTAAACCAATATTGTCGGGTAAAGCTTGTTCCCGGCTTACTCCGGCTGTCCCCCGGTTTGCCGAAGTTGACAAAAGTGGTCGGCAGCGGGTATTTTCGCGGCGTCCATCACAGTCAGCAGCCAAGCTGCGGCCCGGCTTTTTTTCAGCCTTAATAATTTTTAATCGTGTGGAGCAGTAAAATTATGGCCCTGGTGTCTTTGCAACAGGTCAGTCTGGCCTTTGGCGGCCGGCCTTTGCTGGATGAGGTTAATCTCCAGCTGGAACCCGGCGAGCGGATTTGCCTGCTGGGCCGCAACGGCGAGGGCAAATCCACCCTGCTGCGCCTGCTCAACGGCGAAGTGGAGGCCGATGGCGGCGAGATCGTGCGGCAAAAGGGCCTGCGTTGCGCCTGCCTGGAGCAGGAGGTGCCGGCGGAGTTGCGGGGCACAGTGTACCAGGTGGCCGCCGGCGGGCCGGGGCCGGTGGATTCTCTGCACCTGGAGAAGGTGTTGAGCCGCTTGGATTTGCCCGCCGAGCAGGAGTTTGGCTCCCTCTCCGGCGGGCTCAAGCGCCGGGTGCTGCTGGCCCGGGCCCTGGCCGGCGACCCGGAACTGCTGCTGCTGGATGAACCCACCAACCATCTCGATATTGCCGCCATCACCAGGATGGAAGAGATTTTACTGAACTTCCCCGGCGCCCTGCTCTTTGTTACCCACGATCGGCAGCTGGTCCGCCGCCTGGCTACCCGGATCATCGAGCTGGATCGGGGCCGGCTTACCAGTTGGCCGGGAGATTACGACAATTACTTGCGCCGCCGGGATGAACGGCTGGCCGCCGAGCAAAGCGGCCAGGCCAAGTTCGATCGCAAGCTGGCCGAGGAGGAGGCCTGGATTCGTCAAGGCATCAAAGCCAGGCGCACGCGCAACCAGGGCCGGGTGGAGGCTTTGCGCAAGATGCGCCGGGATCGGGCGGCCCGGCGGGAGCAAAGCGGGCGGGTGAAGATGCAGATCCAGGACGGCACCCGCTCCGGTCGCCTGGTGGCCGAGGCCAAGGAGCTCTCTTTCACTTACGGTGCCGAGCCGGTGATCAGCGGGCTTACCACCACCATCATGCGGGGCGACAAGGTGGGCATCATCGGCCCCAACGGGGTGGGCAAGTCCACCCTGCTGCGGCTGCTGCTGGGGCAACTGGCGCCCACCGCCGGCCACCTGCGGCTGGGGGTTAACCTGGAGATTTGCTATTTCGACCAGCAGCGCGAGCAGCTCGACCCGGCCCGCACGGTGGCGGACAACCTGGCCGAAGGCCGGGACACGGTGCTCATCAACGGTCAGTCCCGCCATGTGCTGGGCTACCTGAAGGACTTTTTGTTTACCCCCGAACGGGCCCGCTCGCCGGTGGCGATTCTTTCCGGCGGCGAGAAGAACCGGCTGCTACTGGCCCGCCTTTTCACCCGCCCCTGCAACGTGCTGGTGATGGACGAGCCCACCAACGACCTGGATGTGGAAACCCTGGAGTTGCTGGAAGAGCTGCTGCTGGACTTCAAGGGAACCCTGCTGCTGGTAAGCCACGACCGGGCATTTCTCGACAACGTGGTCACCAGCACCCTGGTTTTTGAAGGGCAGGGGCGGGTGGTGGAGTACGCCGGCGGCTATCAGGACTGGCTGCGCCAGCGGGCTGCGGCTGAGGCCGCCGGCAAGAACACCGAGCCGGCGGCCTCCACCAGGGCGGGTGAGCGCGGGAATGCCGCCCCGGCGGCGACAGGGGAAAAAGAGCGGCAGCCGGCCGGGCTGAGTTTCACCGAGAAACACGAACTGGCCGAGCTGCCCGCCAAGCTGGAAGCCCTGGAGGCCGAGCAGGAGGAACTGAGCGCGGCCCTGGCGGAGCCCGATTTCTACCGCCGCCCGGCCGAGGAGATCACCGACCACCAGCAGCGTTTGCAAGCTCTCCAGGAGAAGCTGGAGGCCGCCTACCAGCGCTGGGAAGAACTGGAAGAAAAAGCCCAGGCAGACTGAGCGTTGCCAGGCAAGAGGCCATCGTGGAAAACTTTATCCTGACCATCTCCTTTCTGCTTATCGGCCTGCTGCTGCAGCGGTTGCCGCAACTGCCCCAAGACGCCGCCCAGACCCTGAATCTGTTTGTCATCTACGTATCGCTGCCGGCGCTGGTGCTGCTCAAGGTACCCCAACTGGAATTTTCCCGCGAGCTGCTGGTGCCGGCCCTGATGCCCTGGGGGATGCTGGCGGTCTCCGCCCTGGCGGTGCTGCTGCTGGCCCGGGCTCTGGCCTGGAGCCGGGAGATCACCGGCACCCTGCTGCTGCTGGTGCCCCTGGGCAACACCTCGTTTCTGGGCATTCCCATGGTCAACGCCTTCTTCGGTGAAGAAGGGATTCCTTATGCCCTCATCTACGACCAGTTCGGCTCTTTCCTGGCCCTGGCCACCTACGGTTCTTTGGTGGTGGCCATCTACGGCAGCCAGGGGGAAAAACCTTCCTGGCGGACGGTGGCCAGAAAGATTGCCACCTTTCCCCCTTTTCTGGCCCTGATTCTGGCCCTGGCGCTGGCCCTGGGGCCGGACCCGGCCGCCATCCCGGCCCCCGTGACCGCGCTTTTGGCCAGCCTGGCCGCCACCCTGGTGCCGGTGGTGATGATCGCCGTGGGCCTGCAACTGAGCCTGCGCCTTAATCGCGAGGTGCTGGCACCCATGGGGCTGGGGCTGGCCATCAAGCTTTGCCTGGCGCCGCTGCTGGCCCTGCTGGCGGTCCAGGCCCTGGGGCTTGAAGGCCTGGCCGCCCGGGTGGCGGTCTTTGAGGCCGGCATGCCGCCCATGGTCTCCGCCGGCGCCCTGGCGGTGGTGGCCGGCCTGTCTCCGAAACTCACCGCCGCCATGGTGGGGCTGGGTATCCTGCTGTCCTTTGTCACCCTGCCCCTGCTGTTCCAACTGCTGTAACCGAACAGCCGCACCGCATCTTCGGGCGATCAGCCAGGCTTACGTACAGGGGGTACGCTGCGCCTGGCTGCTTGCCCGAACCTGCGGCACGGCTGTTCGGTTACGGCCCGTTACACCAGCAAGTTAACCACTACGCTTACCAACTGCTTGCGTAAAAGTTTACAGCGGGACGGCAACACCGTCGATGTATATGCCTTCCAGGTAAGAGAGTTTGCGCGGCAATTGCCCGGCCGTGCCCCTGGTGACCAGGAAGGTGGCCTGCCGCCCCACGGCCAGTTCCCCCAGCCGCTCAAAGCCGAAGAAGGCGGCGCCGTTTACCGAGGCGCAGCGGATGGCCTCGGCGAGGGAGTAGCCGGCCTTGATAAACAGCTTTACCTCTTCCGCCACCGCTTCGCCGTGGATGATGCCCGCGCTTCCGGCCCCGGTGCCCACCGCCGTGGTTACTCCCAGTTCTTTGGCCCGCTGCAGCAAGGCCAACTGCTCGCTTAAGGTCTGGCGCCATAACGCTTCGGCGCCGGGTACCGGTTTCCCCGGCGCCACGTAGCGCTGGGAAAACCGGCAGCAAATATTGCCGCCGCCCCGGGCGCCATCCAGGGCGTTTTTGGCCCGCAGCAGAGCGGGCAGCCACAACACCCCCCGGGCCGCCATTTGTTTGAGGTTATCCTCACCCATGGCATAGCCCTGCTCGATGGCGTCGCAGCCGGCCGCCAGCGCCTCGGCCACCGCCTGCCGGCCGTTGGCCACCACCACCGCCTTTTTGTCGCCCCGGTGCTGCAGCAAACGGTAAAGATCGCCGGCGCTCAGCCGGTTGTCCGGGGCGGCGTCCGCTTCGATATTGGCGGAATAACCGATGCGAAGAAAATCATGGGGGGCGGTGCGCAGGGCAATCGGCCCGCTCGGCGCCATCCGCTGCTGGTAGTCCGCCACCAGGCCGGTTGCATCTTCACCGTCGGCCGCCCCCAGTACGCCGTGGCTGAGGCAAAAACCAAGATGGCGTTGCAGCAGGGCGATCCGGGCTTCCGGGGTGGTATCGGCGAGACCCGGTGGTGCGGCCGGGCCCAGGGAAGACGAGCGGGCCAGGGCCACGCTGCCGTCCACCAGGGCCGGCAGCAGGGTGGCGTGCGACAGGTCGGTTACCGCCACCCCCGGGGGGAGGCGCGGCAGCTCCGCCACCGGTCCGATGGCGGTGATACAGCCCGCCTGCATCGCCAGAAAGACCCGCCGCCGCACCCCCGCTCCGCTACCGTCGAGCAGGTTCCCCGCCATGATGATGTGATCTGCGTTCATGCCTTTGTTCCCCTGAAATCTTCATCCTACAAAAAGGAGGGTGGTAAAGCAACTTGGTGGGGTGATACGGGCTTTGCAGACAGGCAGGCCAGTATGGGCGCCAACCCCTGGCAATCCGCCTTGACAAGCCCGGCCGGTGGCTCTAGAGTGCCGCCATGACCTTATCCCCTTTTTTTCGCGCCCTTAGCGATCCCGACAACTTTACTCTGACCCTGGAGCTGGTGCCCGGCCGCAGTGGTCGTGGTACCGGGCATGACCGGGCCCTGGCCGTGGCTCGTCAGGCCGTGGCCGACGGCCGACTGACAGCGGTCAGCATTACCGAGAACGCCGGTGGCCAGGTGGCCCTGTCGCCCGAGGTGCTGGGGGTGGAGATCTGCGCCCTGGGCCTGGAGGTGATTGTCCATCTTTCCTGCAAAGACAAGAACCGCAACCAGATGGAGAGCCAGCTTTTTGCCTGGGATCGGCTGGGGATCAGCGACCTGCTGGTGATTACCGGAGACTACCCCAAGCCGGGCTACCGTGGGCTCTCAAAACCGGTTTTCGACCTCGACAGCGTACAGGCGCTGGACCTGATCGGCGTCATGAACCGGGGAGGGTGGCCAAGCGGCGGGGAGAAAGCCCGGCCGAATCCGCTGCTCCAGACCACCGGTTTTGTTAAAGGGGTGGCGCTCTCGCCCTTTAAGCACAGCGAGCCCGAGCTGGTGATGCAGTATGTTAAGCTCCGGCGCAAGCTGGCCGCCGGGGCAGACTATATCATTACCCAGATTGGTTACGACGCCCGCAAGTTTCAAGAAGTCCTGCTGTTTCTGGAACGGCAGGGGCAGGGGCGGGTGCCGGTGCTGGGCAATGTTTTTATTCCCAGCCTGAAGGTGGCGGAGTTGATGTATCGGGGTGAAATTCCCGGTTGCGTGATTCCCGAGAAACTTTACACCACCATGCAACAAGAGGCCCGCTCGCCGGACCGGGGCAAAAAAGCCCGCCTGATGCGGGCCGCCGCCCTGCTGGCGGTGCTTCGGGGGCTGGGTTATGCCGGGGCCCATATCGGCGGCCCGGGGCTTACCTACGACGATATCGCCCTGGTGCTGGATCGGGCGGAGGAATTGGCCGCCGACTGGCGGGCGCTGTTGCCCGAACTGGCCTTCTGGCCCGAGGATTCATGCTTTCTTTTCCGCCGGGACCCTGAAACCGGCCTCAATCTGCCGGAAGAGGAGCCGCTGACCGAGCCGGGCGGGGAAAAATGGTCTTACTACCTGTCCCACCTGGCCCACGAGGCGGCTTTTGTGCCCCGCGGTCCCTTTTATCGGCCCATGAAACGGCTTTGCCTGGCCTGGGATGACAGCCGTTTAAGCCGGGCCCTGATCCATTTCGAGCATTTGCTTAAATTCCTGGCCTTCGGCTGTAAAAATTGCGGGGATTGCACCCTGGTCGAACTGGCCTATCTTTGCCCTCAGGCCGCCTGCGCCAAATATATTCTCAACGGCCCCTGCGGAGGCAGCCGCGACGGCTGGTGCGAGGTCTACCCCGGTCGCCGCCGCTGCATTTACGTGCGCGCCTACCAGCGCCTGAAAAGCGTGGGGCGGCAGGCGGAAATGAAAGATGATCTGGTGCCGCCCCGCGACTGGTCGCTGAACAACACCTCTTCCTGGGTTAATTATTTCCGTGGCCTCGACCACCAGGGCGGCCCCGACCAGGATTAATTGTTGCCCCGCAGGGGGCTGCGAGCAAAGGGCCTGGTGGTTTCAAAACCAAAGCCTTATTCACCAAGCCGCTTAGCCGCAAGAGATTCCTTTTGAGCGCTTGAATATACACTAAGCGCAGTAACTGTGATCAAAATCAGTCCCATGCCCAAGATCTGTAACGCAGCCAGGCTTTCGTTTAAAACCACGACACCAAACAGCGAAGCGGTGACTGGTTCGACCATCGCCACAATAGACGCTACAGCCGGTGCGGTATGGTTCAATCCAACAATGTAGAAAATGAATGACAACCCGGCGCCAAGAACCCCCAATATAACGAACAGTGGCCAACTGGGTGCTGACAGCACTTCCACTGTCTGTTCGGAATCGCTAAGCAAGAAAAGTATGATTATGAGTACTGAGAATGCTACAACGAGAATCGCCTGTGGGCTGCCGTGCGGTGCCGCATACTTGAAGCCGAATATAAATACTGCATAGGACAGGCCGGAAAGCAGCCCGGCACCGGCAGCGAGCAGCGTAACGTCTCCTGCGCCGATCTCATAAATACCTGTAAGCAGTACCACGCCCAGCATTACCATCACGATTGCTGCCCACTTGAACAGAGTGGGTTTTTCGAGCTTGATCGTAAAGGACACTAGATAGACGAACACCGGTGCGCAGTACATCAGGGTCGCTGCAACTGCGACACTGCCCTCTGCAATACTTATGAAATAAAACGAGAAGTTGCCGGCTACGCCCACACCGGCAATCGCTGACCAGAACCATAACCGGCTGCTTGCCAAACCGCTGCTGCTAGGGCGCAACACCAGCCAGGCGAGAACGAACAACAGCCCTATCGCGCCCCGGTGGAACGACACCACAACCGGGTCCCAGCCCTGGGCAGTGAGAATGCCGCCAATCCCGCCCGATAGTCCCCAGCATAGTGCAGCAAGAATTACAAAAACCGTACTCAGACCAACCATTTTCCCTTTCTGCACTCATTTGTTTTTCGGGAGGGTTACCTACTAACGGGTCACCTTATGTATTCTTTTCTCTTTCTTTTGATTCTATTACACAATAAATTCCACCCTCCTTAAATCCCGGCTGAAAACAGCCGTTGCAAGATATGCATTTGGCCGGAGAGTGGTCCCCCTGACTCCAACGTTGCGCCAAGGCAGGCTCCCTGATGAATGGTCGAGCCATGGCTATATAATCAATCCCTTCATCACTAACTGACTTTTCCGTCATCTCATAGCTTCTGTACCCTCCAACCACCATCACCGGGCAGTTGGTCGCTTTCTTGATTTGCTTAGCTAGGGAAAGATTATAAGCCTCCTGCTCTGGCTTCTCAATTTTGATCCGGACCGGGGTTTTGTCTCCCGAGGCTGAGGTGCCTCCACTCACCTCGATGGCATCGATTCCGGCATTGTCCAGCATTGTCGCCGCATATATCGAATCTTCTATACTCAAGCCGCCTTCTACAAAGTCAGCTCCGTTAAGCTTAATCAACACGGGGAAATCGTCACCGACTGTTTGTCGTACAGCATGGTAAACTTCGAGGAAAAAACGGCAACGGTTGTCGATACTCCCTCCATATTCATCCGTACGCTTGTTAGTGTGAGGAGAGAGGAACTGATTGATCAAATAGCCATGGGCGCCATGAAGCTGGATGGCATCAAAACCGAAGGTCTTAGCCCTTCTTGCCGCTTCAGCAAAAGCCACCACGATTTCTGCTATATCTTTTTTTGACATTTCCTTAGGAAGTTCAGGGAATTGTTCAACCTGCACAGCTGATGGTGCAAGAGGTTGGCAGTGGGCTGTCGCTGCATTAGTTTGCCCCCCGGCATGAACTAATTGAATACATATCTTACCTTGCTGGTCATGCACCGCCTTAGTAAGAGCTTTCATTTCCCGGGCAAAATCGTCGGTGTGAATACCCATCTTTCCAGGGAGCTGTTTGCCCTCCGGCCTAACAAAGCTATATCCCGTGATAATCAAGCCAACACCACCGCGGGCGAGATCCCTGTAGTAGTTGGCCAGCCTTTCCGTGGGTCGGCCATCTACCTCGCACATGCCTTCCCACGTCGCTGATCGGACAAGGCGGTTTTGTAAAATCATACCGTTTATCGTGGTTTGGTCAAATAAGGTTGCCATGCCAATTCTCCTGGTATTTTTAATTGCTTCTCTAACGCCAAGCTAACCAGACCGCGCCAATAAACTTGCCGCGTAGCGCCGCCAACGTTCCCGCGGTCTGGTTAAGTGTTTTGTGTACGCCCGGCATGGGCGTGATCTTATGGGGTGCAAGTCCCCTGTATGTGAACCCTGGTACTGTCGAGATGACAGAACCACAAATACTAGCCGAAGGCAAGGGCGTTCCCGCGAGGGACCGTCCGGAGGAAGCCGGAGTGCAAAGCTATGAGCCGACGAACAGAAATGGCATACAAGGCCCAGCTTCCGGGCAAGTCAGCACAACATGACGAAGCCCCGGGTTCAGGAGGTAGGGTAAATGCCGCGGTTGTGTAGCTACAGATCACGTTCTTATCCGGGGAGACCTGCCCGGCAAGCGGTTCAGCTCACGCTGGACAGCGTCCTGCATGGCAACATGCCGGATGACCAGGCAGGAGTCAGCAGAGGCCATAGTAGTTCCGCCACGCGGAACGAAGGGCCGAACCCAGAGAAGGGAAAAGGCCCGGCAAGCTCGGCCGCCGCAACGAACCCGACCGGGGGAGCGGCCGCCCGGCGCGTTGCCGATCAACCTGATCCCGATGCAAACCTGCTGGAGCGGATTCTCTCCCGCGCCAACATGCTCAAGGCATGGGAGCGGGTGAAAGCCAACAAAGGAGCGCCGGGCATGGACAACATGCCCATCGCCGACTTTATGGCCTTTGCCCGCGAACATTGGGAGGAAATCCGGGCTTCACTCCTGGCAGGCACCTACCAACCCTTGCCGGTCAAACGGGTGGAGATCCCCAAACCAACCGGAGGCACGCGCCCCCTGGGGATTCCCACCGTGCTTGACCGCCTGATCCAACAAGCCATGGCGCAGGTACTGCTGCCGATCTTCGATCCGGATTTCTCGGAGGCCAGTTACGGCTTCCGGCCGGGACGCTCGGCCCACGACGCCATCCATCGGGTACGCGACTATATCCGCCAAGGATACCGCGTGGCCGTGGATGCCGATCTGTCGAAGTTCTTCGACACCGTGGATCACGACCTCCTGATGAACCGGGTCGGTCGGAAGGTCCGCGATCAGCGGGTTCTCCGGCTGGTCGGAAAGTACCTGCGGGCCGGGGTTATGATCGACGGCCGCCGCCGGGAGACCCGGAAAGGGGTGCCCCAGGGCGGTCCGCTCTCACCTTTGCTCAGTAACATCCTGCTCGACGACCTTGACAAGGAACTGGAACGGCGCGGTCACCGCTTCGCCCGGTATGCCGATGACTTCATCATTCTGGTGAAGAGTCGCCGGGCCGGGGAACGGGTCATGACCGGCATCACCCGGTTTCTGGAAAGCAAACTCAAGCTCGTGGTCAACCAGGAAAAGAGCAAGGTGGCCCCAACCAACGAGAGCGGTTTTCTCGGGTTCATCTTCAAGGGCGCCAAAATCCGCTGGTCGGACAAGGCCTTTGCCGAGTTCAAGCGGCGGGTCAAGAAGCTGACCGGGCGAAGTTGGGGGGTCTCGATGGCCTTCCGGCTGGCCAAGCTCGCGGAATACCTGCGGGGCTGGATGGGCTACTTCGGCATCTCGGAATATTACCGTCCGTTGCCGGAGATTGACCACTGGCTGCGCCGGCGGGTGCGGATGTGCCACTTAAAACAGTGGCGACGCTGCCGCACCAAGGTCCGCGAACTGACCAGACTTGGTTGCAACCTGCGGCTGGCCATTTCCATCGGCCTGAGCCGCAAGGGGCCGTACCGGCTGGCCAAGACCCTGGCCACCCAATCGGGGATGACCAATCAATGGCTGAAGGATCAGGGGTTGTTGTCTGTCAAAGAACTGTGGGTGAACATCCATTACCCCGCTACGGCGCGGTAGCTCATGGGAACCGCCTAGTGCGGACCCGCATGCTAGGTGGTGTGGGGAGGGGGAGGGAGAGCCTCCCCCTTACCCGATTGGCCGCAAGCCTTTCTGACAGGCTGGCGGCTTCCCACCTGGACCAACGGTAAACGGAGTCGATACGAATGTCGGTCAAAGCCTGCTCGGCTGTCTAGCGAAGCCTTCACCATTGCTTTTCCATTCTCCGTCACTTGCCATCCTTCTCCTAAGCTGATGGCTACCGCCTGCCCGTCTACGGAGACAGGATCATTTTCTCTCTCGGCTCCATCCTTCTCCGGAGCTGCCGCTTTCGCCGACGCTTCTACGGAGACGGGTGACTCACTTCTTCGTACAAAAAGAACTACGCGGCTGCGGCCATGCGGCGCCCTCACCCAACTCGGGCTACTCCGCCCTTTCCAGTGCAAGGCCAACAGTGGTTTAGGCAGAATTGGCAAAATATAGAAATAGGCAGAAAGCGGCCTATTGATTTTGGCTCAATTCTGTGTATTATTTGTTTTCGGGCTGCTGCTTGTTCCCCTCTGGTAACTGTCTATTATTGGGAGGCTACCTGATGCCATCTACAAAGTCAACGCCAAATAAAAAGGTCGAAATCTTTTGGGACCGCTATCTTGGTTTGCTCAATAAGCGCGGAGTTAAGCCGAAGGTGGCTCGCTGGTATGTCAGGCGGGCCGAGGCTTTTGTTAAATCGTTGGATGGTCGTAAGCTGCGGGAGCTGGGTGCTACGGAGGTCAACCGCTACCTGGAAGATCTGGGCCGCAAAGACAGAATAGAGGGCTGGCAGTTTCGTCAGGCGGTGGATGCTATCCAGAATTTGTTGCAGATTGCCGGGGCGTCGTGCGAGAAGGAAGTTAACTGGGAGTACTGGCGCAATTCCGCCCAGGAATTGGCGGCGGATCATCCCAGTGTTGCCCGGGAACAGGGGGTGTTGCCCAGCACCACGCCGCTGGGGCAGGCGCCCCTGTTGGATGCCGTGCGCGGGCGGCACGAAAAGCTGCTGGATGAGTTGGTGTTGGCCATTCGGCGGCGACGTTACGCCATTCGTACCGAGCAGGCTTATCTTGGTTGGGCCTGCCGCTATTTGCGCTTTTTGGGCGAGCGGGAGCCGGCGGTGGCCGGCGAGGCGGATATTGCCTTGTTTTTGCAAAAGCTGGCGGTGGAGGGCCGGGTGGCGGCCAGCACTCAAAACCAGGCCCTTAATGCCTTGGTCTTTTTTTACCGCGAAGCGGTGGGTCGCGAGGTGGGGGAGTTGGGCGATTTTGTCCGGGCCAAGCAGCCCAGGCGGTTGCCGGTGGTGCTCAGCCGGTCGGAAACAGTTCGGCTGCTGGAGGCCCTGCGCGAAATCAGTGCCCTGCATCATCTTATGGCCTCGCTGCTTTACGGCACCGGCCTGCGGTTAATGGAATGCGTCCGCCTGCGGGTGCAGGATGTCGATTTCGACCTGGGGCAGATTATGGTCCGCGACGGCAAGGGCCAAAAGGACCGGGTGGTGCCGTTGCCCCAGGGGGTACAAGAGCCTTTGCGGGACCACCTGGCCGAAGTGCGGCGTTTGCACGAGGAAGACCTGGCTCAGGGTCTGGGTGAGGTCTATCTGCCCGAGGCCCTGGGCCGCAAATACCCCAACGCCGCCCGGGAGTGGGGCTGGCAGTTTGTCTTTCCCAGCGGCCGCCTTTCCACCGACCCGCGCAGCGGCGTGGTCCGGCGGCACCATATCCATGAAAACGGCCTGCAGAAGAGCATCAAGAAGGCCACCCTGGCGGCGGGCCTGACCAAGCGGGTCAACTGTCATGCCCTGCGCCACAGTTTCGCCACCCACCTGCTGGCCGCCGGCTACGATATCCGCACCGTCCAGGAACTGCTGGGTCATGCCGATGTTTCCACCACCATGATCTACACCCACGTCCTCAACCGTGGCGGCCAAGGCGTGGTCAGCCCCCTGGATGTTCTTTGAATGCAATGTTCGCTGATACGCGATCATGCAAGTGAATTCTGGTCTCTGGTAATTGCTTTTAGGCGCTTAACCTGCTTCGCCTCAGGACTGTTCATTGCGTGCCAAAGATCCCAATCCTGTTGCAAGCCCAACCAGAAATCAGGGGACATACCCAAAACACGGGCAAGCCGCAACGCCGTATCCGGAGTTACCGAACGTCTTCCTTTAATAATTTCGTTGAGACGGGGGTAAGAAACGCCCAAGCAGCGAGCAAGTTCCACTTGGGTAAGTTTAAGCGGCTTAACGAATTCCTCTAGAATCATCTCCCCGGGATGGGTCGGGGGGCGATTGCGTGGCAGCCGCCTACCAACATTAGTGATAGTCTGTGATTTCAATTTCGTAGGCATGGCCTTCCTCCCATATGAGGTCGGTCGACAATAGTGGACCCGAAGACCCTACATGGCTTTTTGCATTTTATAAAACCGGCGGTTAACTGAGCAAACGCCGCTGGCAAAGCAGTTGCGAAGCGGAGGGTTTGGCTTCCTTTGCAGGGGCCCTTAAAAAATCGCGCTTGTTTGCAGGCGGGCCGAGGCTTTTGTTAAATCGCTGGAGGGGTGCAAGCTACGGGAGCTTGATGCTACGGCGGTCAACCGCCAGCCCGGTTGGTGATCTTCATGAGGCAGACAATTCCACCTGATCCAGCTTGTCGAGGGTAAAGCTCTGCTCCTTGGTCAGGTCAACATGGCGCACGATGGGGGAGATCCCGGTGTCGACCAGGCTGTTGAAGGCGGCGAACTCTTCCTGGCTTATCTGCTGGTACTCTTCGTTCATTACCGCAAAATCGTTGCCGTAAACCCGGAAGAGCAAGGCCTCTGGGAAACGGGTCTGCAATTCTGTGGCGAAAAGCCGCAGGATGCTGTTGCCCTTTTCCCAGCCCTGCTGTTTGTTAAGCCGCGCCAGCCCCTGCAAATGGCAAAGGTAGAGGCTTTGGTACTGGTTGCTCTGCAGGGCGCTTTTAAGAAAATTTTCATTATGCAGCCCGGTCAACTGATCGTTGAAAAAGTAAGCGAAGCGCTCCCTTTCCAGGTCGGATAACGGGGTTTGGCTGAAGCGGCACAAGGCCCGGTGGTCGGTGCAGAAACGTTCTTCGCCGATCTCGCGGGCCGCTCGGTCCGGGGGGGTGGCCCCGGCCAGGGCCTTGACTGCCGCTTCCACCACCTCCGGGTGGAACTGCTTGCCGCTCATGGCCTGGAGCTTCTTCAGAGCGGTGGGAACATCGCTTTTGCTCTGGTAGACGCGGTTGGTGGTGATCGCGTCGAAGGCGTCGGCCACGGCCAGAATTCTGGCCAGCAAAGGAATGTCATCGCCCGCCAGGCGGTCGGGGTAGCCGCTGCCGTCATGCCGTTCATGGTGATACAGCACGATCTCGGCCAGGTTGGCATACATATCGATGCCGGCGAGCATCTCGTGGCCGGCAACGGTGTGCAGCCTGATCAGGTCGTGTTCCAGCGGGGTGAATCGGCCCGGCTTCATGAGCACTGCGTCCGGGGTGGCGATTTTGCCGATGTCGTGCAGGATCGCCGACTTGGTCAGGCGCTTGATTTCCTCCTTGGGCAGCCCCATCTGGCGGCCGATCTTCAGGCTGTATTCGGCCACCCGCTGGGTATGACCGGCGGTGTAGGTGTCTCGCTGCTCGATCATGTTGACAAAGGTCAGGATGGTCTCTTCGTAATTGGCGGTTCGTTCGGCGTTGAGGCGGTTCAACTCCTCCCGGTGCCGAAAGGAGTAAATGGCAAACCCCAGATCACCGGCCAGTTCTTCCAGCATGGTGATCTCTTCCGGCTCGAATCCCTCCGGGCGCCAGGTGTATACCGCGAGCACCCCCAACGGCTGTTTGGTGCCGCCGGGTTGCGACAGCGGCAGGGTAATCATCTGCTGGAAGCCGTCGATGGCGCTTGGCTGGTGCCAGGGAGGGGAGGAGTGGGGATAAAGCTCTGAGGTCTCGATCACGCTTTGGTGGTCCCGCAGCGAGCGGGCCGCAGGGTGATGGTGGAAGGGAGAGCGGGGATCATCAATAGAATAGGGCGGGGTGTCAAGGCCCGTCGCCGGCGCGGAGGGGGGCGTTGCCGCCCCGGGCCCGGGGGCGACCGGTGCCTGGGAGGCATGGTAAACGGTTTGGATGGCCCCCTGTTCCAGCAACCCGAGCCAGCAGAACTTATAATTTTTGCGCTGGATAAACCGGTCGCAGGCCTGGGTCAGCAGGGTTTTCAGGTTCGGTGCGGTCAGCAGCAGCCCGTTGATGTCGGAAACGGTCTGCATGATCTCGCGCAGATAGATCTCCAGATCGAGCAGTTCTTTGATCTCCCTGGTTCTTTTCCGGACCCGTTCTTCCAGCGATCGGTTGATCTCGGCCAGTTCTTCTTCCGCCCGGTGTCGCCGGTAAATTTCCTGTTCCAGCGGCTTGATGGCCAAAAAACGGAACAGCAACCACAGGATGATGCCGAGGGTGATGGAGACCGACAGGGAGGCGAGCAGCAGTTGGTTGCGGAGTTGAACCAGGATGGTTTCCGTCTGCTGGTAGTCCTTTTCCAGCTTCAGGGTGAGAAGGTGGGTGTCGGCAAATTCGACCCTTTTTTCCAGGACAAAAAGGTGCTCCGAGATGGTCGGGCGCTGGAAGGCGGTAAGCGAGTGGCCCAGGGGGGTAATCGCCTCGAAACGCACGATCTCCTGGTTGTTGGCGCCCCATTGCTGAATAAATTGCTCGATATCGGCCAAGCGCATGCGGAGCATGGGTTCGGTCATGAAGGTCGCGGCTTGGGCCAACTCCACGGCGGCCTGTTCCCGCACCTCCTGCATCAGGTTTTGCCGCTGCTGTTTGAGCACGACATAGTTGATCAGGATCAGGCTGATCAGCAGCACGCCGATCAGCGCGATGATCGCCCGGTTATAAGAAAAGATGCGGTCGGGGGAAGCGGTCTGGGTCATAGCAAAGAATTATAGCCCATCCGGACCGTATTTCAAAGCAGCCGTTAGTGGGCATTGACTTTGCCGGGATTCGGTGTAGTTTTTGGCAACCGTTGAAGCGGCCATTTGTAGCCTTGGTTTATGTTGCGAGGTTGGTTGTGATTGCTTTTTACGTGTCAAAATCAAGAGGCATACTGGCCGTAATAAGGCCATGATCCGGAACGGCAGATGCAGGATGAACTGAAGGGTATTGTCGAGCGGGTTACCTTTCATAACCCGGAAAACGGCTGGTCGGTGCTGCGGGTGCAGCCCTTTGATCAGCGCCTGGAGGCGGTGCCGGTGCTGGTCCACCAGCAGCGGGTCTTTGCCGGGGCCACCATGCGTTTTCTGGGGCAGTGGAGTGAGCACCCCCGTTTTGGCCGCCAGTTCAAGGCCGACACCGCCCTGGAGGTGAAGCCGGCTTCCGCCGCGGCGCTGGAAAAATATCTCGGCTCCGGCTTAATCAAAGGTGTCGGCCCCAAGACCGCCCGCAAAATCGTGCGCCATTTCGGCGACCAAACCCTGGATATCTTCGAACAGGAGATCGACCGGCTCACCGAGGTGCCGGGAATTGCCGAGGCCAAGCTCAAAAGCATCAGCGCCGCCTGGCAGGAGCACCGGGCCATCCGCGAAGTAATGCTCTTTTTGCAGGGCCATGGCATCAGCACCCTGTTTGCGGTGCGGATCTACAAGGAGTATGGCGATAAGGCCATCGAGGTGGTCAATGCCGATCCCTACCGGCTGGCCGAGGATATTTTCGGCATCGGCTTTTTTTCCGCCGACCAGGTGGCCCTGAGCCTGGGCTTTGCCAAAGATGGCGAGCCGCGTCTGATGGCCGCCATCCGCCACGTGCTGGCCGCCGGCCGGGAGCAGGGGCACTGCTACCTGACCCTGGCCCAGGTGATCGCCGGGGTCAATGAACTGCTGGAGCTGGACATCGCCCCCCGTGCCGAAGGCTTGCTGGCCCAGATGGCGGCGGCGGGCAAGCTGATGGTGCGCACCCTGGCCGATAGCCAGGGCAATCCCCAAACCTGTTATTATTCCAAGACCCTTTATTACGACGAAGAAACGGTGGCGACCAGGATCAAGGCCCTGCTGGCGCCGGTGGAAGTGGACCGGCAGCGGGTGGCCGACTGGCTGGCCCGTTACTGCCAAAACCAAAAGATGGAGCTTTCCGCCGAGCAGCAACAGGCGGTGGCCGGTGTTGTGGGCCGCCGTTTTGCCATCCTCACCGGCGGGCCGGGTTGCGGCAAGACCACCGCCACCCGGGTGCTGGTGCGGCTGCTGGAGGCCATGGGTCAAAGGGTGGTGTTGGCCGCCCCCACCGGCCGGGCCGCCCAGCGGCTGGGTGAAGTGGTGGGCCGCGAGGCCCGCACCATTCACCGGCTGCTGGAATGGCAGGGCAGCGGCTTCAAGCGCCGGGCCGACCACCCCCTGGAGGGTGATTTTTTCATCGTCGATGAATGTTCCATGCTGGATGTCAGCCTTAGCGCCGCCCTGTTGCGGGCCGTGCCGCCCCAAGGCCAGGTGCTGTTCATCGGCGACCCCGACCAGTTGCCGCCGGTGGGGGCCGGCAACGTGCTGCGGGATCTGTTGAATGTTGCGGCTGTGCCCGCTTTCCGGCTGACCAAGGTGTTTCGCCAGGCGGCGGCCTCGGCCATTGTCCGTTTTGCCCACCAGATCAACCGCAGCGAAGTACCCCGGATTGATTCCCCCTTCCAGCACCCGGAGCGCTGGCAGCAGGAGTGCGACTGCCTCTTTCTCGATGCCGATGAGGCCACCCGGGAGCAGTTGCATTTTTTAGGCCGGGTGCGCCGCCATTTCGCCCCGGATCATGGCCGCTTCCGGGAGCAGGCCGACCCCTTCAGCTTTCGCCTGGAAGAGGCGGTGCGGCCCTATGAAAGCGAATTTGAATTGCCGGAAAAGTTTCGCCATGTCGACCTGGAGCAGTTGCTGGGGGCCGAAAGCCGTTCCGAGGAACTCAAGGCCCTGCTGAAAAAGGTGCACCCCTGGTCGGCCCTGCATTACGGGCTGTCGGCGGTGGAGGTGGTAAAGAAACTCTACCGGGAATGGATTCCCAAGTACCGGGGGCAGGGAAGTGCGGAGACGGGTATTGAAATCCAGGTACTCTCGCCCATGACCCGGGGCAGCCTGGGCACCCGCAACCTCAACGAGGTGTTGCAGGCGGAGATCAACCCCGCCGGGCCGGGGCGGCCCGAGGTGCGGCTGGGGGAGCGGCTTTTCCGCCTGGGCGACCGGGTAATCCACACCCGCAACAACTACGACCTGGAGGTGTTCAACGGCGATATCGGGGTTATCAGCGCCGTCGATCATGAGGCCCAGACCTGCGAGGTCACCTTCCCCCCGGACAGCCGCCGGGTGAATTACCGCCGCGATCAACTGCCGGAGCTGGAGCTGGCCTATGCCATCACCATCCACAAGTCCCAGGGCAGCGAGTTTGCCGCGGTGATCATCCCGGTGTTGAGCCAGCATTACCGGATGCTGTTCAACAACCTGATCTACACCGGCCTCACCCGGGCCCGCCGGCTGGCGGTGCTGGTGGGCAGCCGCCGGGCCCTGGCCCTGGCGGTCCACAACCGCGACACCGCCCAACGCCAGACCGCCCTGGTACCGTTACTGGCCGCCGACTCCCCGTAACCGCTTACGATCAATCAGGCCGCACATGCCGGGCACACCCCGGTGATCTCAATGGTTTGTTGGGCCATGCTGAAGCCCAGCTCCCGGGCCTTGCGGTCGATGGTGGCGCTGATATCGCTATCGGAGAGTTCCGCGCGGTTCAGGGCCTCGTCCTGGCAGTTCTGATGATTGTGCCCCTTGTGCAGGAAACCGGTAACCACCGCCGTATCGTTCATGCTCCCACCCGATTACTGTTGTCAGCGAAAGGCTGTATCATAGAGTCAGGCGGGGGTTCTGTGGTCGCAAGTCCGCTCCCACCTGACCGGCCGGGGTCACAGCCTGCACCCTGATCCTCTCGGTGCCGGGAAAATGCTCAAAGAGCCGGAAGTCGATCCGGTCGAGACGTTCGGGCCGCTCGCAATGAAACTCCCACAGCCCGGTGAAGTCTGCATGGTCATGATCATGATCATGCTTGTGTCCATGTCCGTGATGATGGTCGTGGCCGTGGTCACCATGTCCGTGCTGGTGGTCATGGCTGTGGTCTCCATGCTCATGGCTATCCCCATGCCCATGTTCATGTCGGTGATCGAGATCAAAATCCGATCCGATCTTGGCTCGCACCTGCCGGCAATGGGCGGCCGGGGGCAGGGCGAAAAGTTTTTCACCCTCGGCCAGCAACTCTTTGGCCTCGCGGATGGCCTGGCGCTGCTCCCCGGTTCGGGGCTGATGCTCGAACCCCACCTTGTTGAAGCCGGGGCTGACCATGTCGATGACCAGTAGGGAACCCTCCACAATCAGGTTGATTTCCGCCAGCCCGTGGACATGTGCCCCCAGCCCGGTGCCGTGCCCATGGCCATGATCGTGCCCGTGTCCGTCATCATGCCCATGGGAGTGGTGGCTATTATGGCCGGAGCGCTTTTCGTGGTGGCCGTGCTCGTCGTGATGAGCGCCCACCGGCTGGGCCTGGAGCAGCAGCAGGCCCAGCGCCATTCCCAGCGCCTGCCGCAGAAAAAGTTTTTTTCCTTTCCGTTTGTTGGCAACAATCATATCGGTATTACCTCCGCGGTGAAATGAAATGTTATATCATAGCAAAATAGTATGGCGGGGTGAGCGTGTCAATATAATTTCCAGCCAGGTTTTTCAGCCGTCGCTTCACGGGCGGCAGGCCGAATTCCTGTTCGGTTGCCCTAAAAAATTATTGACAGCGTAACTTGTCACTGCTATATCCAAGCCTGAATGTTTGGTTGTCTTAACTTTTTATTGGCTCTCAAAAACTACGATTTTCAGATAATCCCAACACAAGGAGAAGCCGACATGCTGGAGCAACGGGAAAACCTTACCATTGATTACCGCAAACAGCAAAATGCGGTGCACTTGCGCTTGTCCGGCGATTTTGACGGGCCGGCGGCGTTTTGCCTGGTTGATTTTTTGCAGGCCCGCTTCATTCCGGGCGACCGGGTATTTATTGGAACCGACCGGTTGCACCGGGTGGCTCCGAGCGCTCGTAGCGCCCTGCGCGCCTTGTTGCGCTGGGTCGGTGTGCCGGCCGAGGCCGTTTTTTTCAAAGGGAGTAAGGCCCATGCTCTGGCTTTTGACGGCAGTAGGGTGATTGCCGTCAGGGCAAGCGACAAATGTGGTTGCGGTAAGAATTGCGCCAATTGCGGCGGTAAAAACGGGCAGAAAAAGAGTGAGACCACCAGGGATGAGCAGGTTAACTAAACCCGCTTTTTTAGGCCAACAAAATTAGGCATGCTAAAAAACATTAATGTGCCTTGTTGATTTTTTTACTAAACTTAATCCAGGTGTAAGCCATGTCTATTGCAATCATCGGCGGTATGAAGAGGCTGGAGAGCCGTTACCGGGAAGAGGGGCGGCGGCGGGGTTTTGACCTTAAAGTTTTCAACGTGGCCGGTCGTGACCTGGAGCGCAAGCTGCTGAAGATGGCGGCGGTGGTTCTGTTCACCGACCGGATTTCCCACAACGCCCGCCGGGAGGTGGTGCGGGCCGCCCGTCTTCACCGGATTCCCCTCTACCAGTATCATTCCTGCGGGCTTTGCACCCTGCGCGACTGTCTCGATTGCCTGTCGGCGCCCTCCGATGGTAAGGATACAGGGCAATGCGGTTGCGGCCGTGATTGTGCCAATTGCGACGAAAAGGGCAAAGGCAAGGGGGCAAAGGGTGGCCGCCCGGCCGGTGCCGGCTTGGCCCATTGAACCAAGAAGAAAAAGCAGCCGGCGGCCAAGGCCAGGGCTAAAACCGTTCCCCGCAAAACCAGCACCAAGAAGGAGGCCTGATCATGTCGGGATTTTTGTCATCCGCCCAATATTTTCTGCCGCCGGCTGAGTCGGGGCGAAATCGACACCGAAGTCCTGGACGGGGCGGCCATCAGCGCTGCCCTTACTATCTTGACGATCCTGCGATTCGGTTATACATCGCTCTGCCGAACTGACCCCGGCGGCGCCCCGGCTTGATTGTACGGCACGAGCAGCAAACAGGGCTGGGAAGGCGCGGTGAGCCTTAGGGTACCGGCGAATATGACGATTTCGGCCTCCGGGCCGTTTACAGTGTTGACAGCCGAAAGCGATTAAGTTATACCCGCCCGATGAAACCTTTGCGGAGTATTCGGATTTATTGCCGCATGGGGCCGGTATTTCAGTCCAGGAAGTTTCGAGGCAATGCCCGAGGGCATTTCGGTTTACTTCAAACAATAAGCAGACCAAATAAAAAACATGGAATGTGACAGTAGCAGTTTTCATAACCGGATAATCGAGCTGCCGGAAGCGGCCGATCATCCTCCGTCGATCATGCCCGGGTTCATCCGGCTTGGTGGCGCCTTTCCTTCTTCGCGGGTACTTTTTACCACCTGCCGACGCTAAAGGCCACCTGGCGGTGAGTCCGGGCCATATTACCCGGACACGCGAGGTGGACCATGTACAACCAAGCTCTCCACAAGACCCTGCTGGAGTTTACCCAGCGGGGCATCGATTCGTCCAACAAGGAAAAACTAGGCCAATTCATCGCCAAGCATCATGCCGCCGACCTGGCCGGGGTGCTGGAACGGCTGGACCCGGCCGAGGCGCTGCCCTTTTTCGAACTGCTGCCCATCGAGGAACAGGCCGAGGTATTTGGTTACTTCAACTCGGCCTTTCAGCAGGAGATGGTTGATGTTTTGAGCCCCCGGCGGCTGGCCGAGTTGGTGTCGGTGATGGACGCCGACGAACGGGTGGATTTTTTCAATAAGCTGGACGAGGAGCACCAGCAGGCCATCATGCCCTGCCTGGCTCAGGCCGAGCGGGAGGATATCCGCAAGCTGGCCTCTTACCGGGAAGGCACGGTGGGGGCCGTCATGACCTCCGACTACGCCGCGCTCACCGCCGATCTCACCGTGGCCCGGGCGCTTGAGAAACTGCGCCGCGAGGCCCCGGACAAAGAAACCATCTACAACGCCTACGTGGTGGATGAACAGCGGCGGCTACTGGGGGTGGTATCTTTAAAAGACCTGATCCTGGCCCGGCCGGAGGCCAAGGTGCAGGATCTGATGAACCGCGGCCTGGTGGTGCTGCGGGCCGAAGAGCCGCAAAGCGAGGCGGCGGCCAAGATCGCCCGCTACGATTTGCTGGCCATCCCGGTGATCAACGGCGACGACAAGCTGGCGGGGATCGTCACCCACGACGACGCCCTGGACGTCAGTGTGCAGGAGGCCACCGAAGACTTCCACCGCATGGCCGGTATGACCCACAAATCGCCGGGCCTGGGCGAGGTCAACATGCTGGACGCCAGCCCCTGGCTGATCGTGCAAAAACGGCTGCCCTGGCTGCTGATCCTGGTCTTCATGAACATCTTTTCCGGCGCCGGCATCGCCTTTTTCGAGGATACCATCGAGGCGGTGGTGGCCCTGGTCTTCTTTTTGCCGCTGCTCATCGACAGCGGCGGCAACGCCGGCAGCCAGGCCTCCACCCTGATGATCCGGGCCCTGGCCACCGGCCGCGCCCATCTTAAAGACTGGTTTGCCCTGCTGGGCAAGGAGGTCGGGGTGGCCCTGCTATTGGGCGGCGGCATGGCGCTGGCGGTTTCGGTGGTGGGTATTTTCCGGGCCGGGCCGGAAGTGGCCATGGTGGTGGCGGTTGCCATGGTCTGCACGGTCCTGTTCGGCAGCCTGGTGGGAATGTCGCTGCCTTTTGTGTTGAGCAAACTGAAGCTGGACCCGGCCACGGCCAGCGCCCCGCTGGTAACTTCCATTGCCGACATCGGCGGGGTGCTGATCTACTTCTCCCTGGCCACCTGGCTGTTGCGCGACATGATCGTGGCGGCCGGTGCCGGGTAAGCCGGGGCCGCGACCCGTTGCTGTTGCTGGAGTGCGCAATTTGCCCGGCTAAAAAAAACGCCCCAGCCGCTCTGATGGTCACCGCCCCGAGCAGGAGGAGGTGGAGTGAGGGTCGCCAAAGGCGATGACCATCAGAACGGCCGGGGCGTAAGGGGGCGGCCCCCCGGCTTAAAAGAGGAACTGCAGCATCGTGGTTACGGTTTTAAAATCCTGACTGTTCTGGTTTTCAACATCGAAGTCGGTATCCGACCACTCCAGGGTCAGCCGCAGGTCCTGCCCCCGGAGGAAATAGTTGACCCCCAGGTTGATGCGGTCGATTTCCTGGTCCACCACCCCATACAGGTTGGCGAAATTCCAGCTTTCATAGCGGCCGAAAAACTGCAGCTGGCCCGGGCCGACCCGGTTGGGCAGCAGATATCCGGCCTGGGCGTAGTAGCCGTTTTTCTCGCCGTCAATCCCCATGCTCACCGGGTCGGGGTCGCCGCCCAGGTAATTGTCGTCGAAGGAGACATCCAGGTAGGCGGCCTCCATGGTGAAGGTGCCGGCGCGGGTGGGCAGTTCTCCGAAGAGGTCCACGGTCCAGGCCTGGTAGTCGTTGGGGTTGGTTTCCAGGGTCTGGTTGCCATAAACCGCTTCCCTTTCATACTGGTAGCCGCCGCCGATGGTCAGCATCCGGCGATTGCCGAAGTATGTACCGAAGTAGAGGGGAGCGGGTTCGGCGTCCAGCAGGCTGTAATGGGCCCGGACGGTGTAACGCAGGTCGTTGCCCGGGGCGTTGTCTTTCAGGCCGGTGGTGGCCGATACTTTGTACTGCAGCTTGTCATCGAGCAGGTTGCCCCAGACCATGGCGCCGTAATCCCTTGAACGGCGGGGCAGGGCGGTGTAGACAAAGTCCGAGCGATCCAGGGTAAGGGCGAAAAAGCAACCCACGTTATGGGCTCGTACCAGGGGGTCCTTGATCAACCCGGCCCGGACCTGGGCATTTGGGTGTACATTGGCCAGGAAGTAGGCATCCAGTACATGGAAGTCGCTGGAGGAGTCATCCCGCACGTTCAGGGGTTGAATGCGCCGGTCGCCCTGGTTTTCGATGGCGTAGTAAAAGCCGTATTTGCCGTCGTCGAGTCGACCCATCAGGGAGATTCGGTTGCGCCGGAAAAAGATCTCGGCGGTGTCGTCGGTGCCGTCGCTGCCGGAGCCGGTGTCTCGCCACTGGCCGTAGAGTTGCATTTCATAGTTGAGTTGCAGCCAGCCCTGGTCGTTGGGCAGGTAGATCACCGGGCCGGCCACTGCGGTTTGGGCGCCCGCCCACAACAGGCAGCCGGTGGCCGCCCCGATACCGATAAGTTGCTTAAATTTCATATATCACCTTTCTGATGCGTTTTGTCTGGTTGTGTTAGCGATAACCGGGAGCCGTGGGCGCGATGCCGTCGGGAATCGGGTCGAAGGCGCCGGGGTCGGTTTCCACGCAGCAGGGCGCGCCGCTGATGGAGGCGTCCTCCTGGTTGATCCGGTTGGCAAAGGGGGCGTAGGAGTTGGCGCCCAGGTAGTTTGTTTCGTCGGTTTTGTTGTAGGTGATCTGGCCGGAGTAATCGGCTTTGTCGGTCCGCCAGGGGGAAGCCGGATTGAGGGAGCCGTCGTAAAGCGACTCGTTTCTGGCCATCTGGCCCCACTCGATCCAGGCGCCGTCGTAAATCTTGGCCGGCCAGTTCAGGGCCGCATCCAGGGCCAGGAAGGTGACGCCGGCCCGCCAGGAGGTGCGGCAGTAGCTGTAAGTGGTGGTGTTTTCATCGGCACCCAGGTCGTTCATGGCCGTTTCCAGTTCATTCAGCGGCAGCAAACGGCCGTTCTCATCCAGCAGGGTGACCCAGTCCTGGTGCCCGGCACCTTCAATGTGCCCTTCAAAGGCGACATAGGTTCTGGCAATGTCGTTGCTCACCCAGGTGGTGCCGGGATCGCCGTTATATTCGGCGGCGGAACGGGCATCGATGATGGTGAAGGCCGCGGGAACCGCGCCCAGAGGAGTGCCGGAACCGTCGGTCACCGCCATCATCTCTTGCAGGCTGGCCCGGAAACGGTCCTTGGCGGTATCCTGGGGCAGCTCGCAGACGCTGTAATCGGAAGCTGCTTCCGCCGGGGCCTCGGTGGCCAAAGCGGTGCCGGTTTCTTCAGCAAAATGGCCGCTGTTGCCGTCCAGCACCCGCAGCCGTTCCCGCGGGAAGCCCCAGTAGCGGAAGTTGAAGTAGGCCCGCCCCAGGTGCATCATGTTGGGGTTGCCGGGGCCGGTGGTCAGGACGATGATGGTGTCTTCATCGATCCCGGTGCGCTGGATCAGGTCATTCATCTGGGTAATGGTCGGCACCTGGGAAACGGTGTCGGCGATGCCGTCGTTGCGGGTGGCCGACAGGTCTGCCGCGGTGTTCAGCAGAAAGGCGCCGGGGATATGGCCCTCTTCATAGGCGGCGGCAGCACCCACGTGCAGGACAACGAAGTTGTCGTAATCATAGGGGTCGCCGTTGGCCGTGGGGGCGCCGTTTGCCTGCCAGTCGGCCAGATCGGCGATGGAGAGCATTACCTCCACCGGGCGGTCGTTGGGGGCTGGCGGGTTGGTGTCGCAGGTGTTTTTGTCGGTTTCGTTGATCAGATTGGCCCGGGGGGCGAAGGAATCGGCGTTTGCAAGCGGTTCCACAATCCGGTTTTCGTAGTTGATCGCCTCGCTGCGGGCGGTGGTGTCGGTGCGCCAGGGGGAGTCGGGCATCAGGGCGCCACCGTAGTTCATATCGTTACGGGCCATCATGCCCCACTGTACCCAGGCGCCGTCGTAAATTTTAGCCGGCCAGCGCAGGACTGCGTCCAGGGCCAGGAAGTTCACCGCCGCCCGCCAACTTGTCTGGCAGTAAGTGTAGGCGGTGGTGCCGGGGCCTGCTCCGGCCTCTTCCATGATGGCCAGCAGTTCATTTTTGCCCAGCATGGCGGTGGGGTTGTTCGGGTCCAACAGGGTGGTCCACTCCTGCAACTGCGCCCCACGAACGCGGCCGCCGAAGGCCACCCCGCCGCGAAGATCTTCCCCTTCGTACTCTCCTTCCGAGCGGGCATCGAGAATTACGGTGCTGTCGGCCCCGTTTTCCGCCACGGAAATCATCTCTTCCAGGGAGGCGCGCAGATTGATGTTGGCCTGCAGATCGGTCACGCTGTAGTTCGACGACCTGGGGGCCGGCGGCGAATTTTCCGCCAAAGCATAACCGCCGGCATCCTGGTAGGTGGCGGTCTTGGTGCCGTTGAGCACCCGCAGCCGCTCCCGCGGGAAGCCCCAGTAACGGAAGTTGAAGTAGGCCCGGCCGACGTTCATCATATTGCCGTTACCGACCAGGACGATCACCGTGCGCTCGTCAATCCCGGTGCGCTGGATCAGGTTGTCCATCTGGGTGGCGGTGGGTACCTGGCTGGGGGTGTAGGAAACGCCGTTGGAGCGTTCCGCCCGCAGGTCATTGCCGGTGTCCAGATGGTAAGCGCCGGGAATATGGCCGGCCTCGTAACCGGCGGCGCTGTCCACATCCAGGATCACCATGCGGTCGTAGCCTTTGGAATCGGTGCCGTAGCCGCCTTCCACCCAGTTGTTCAGGGTGTCGGCGTCGATCATGACGTTGGGGTTGTTGTTGGACGCCGCCTTGGCGTCGTAGTCGGTGCCGCCGCAGCCGGTAAGCAGCAGCAAGGCGCCGGCCAGCAGGCCCAGCAGGGCATACAGGCGGGTGGGTTTGCCGTGGTTCAGATACTTGCTTGCCATACATCCTCCTTTATGTTGCACATAATTGCCTCCGGGTTGTTGCCTTACCTGGTCAGGAATCGGCCACTGAAGCCGGCTTCCGGACGCCGGTTCACCGGAGGCGGACACCCCCTGTTAGAGCAAGGGGCGTGCCAGTGCAAAATCACGATGTTTCAGGCAGAAGTGAATGGCGTGATTATTTCAAAATGAAAGATTGTTGCAAAATGAAAGAAACAGCCGGTGGGTTGAGTCGCAAAATAACAGCCGGGAAGTAGTGTTGCGGGGGTGTCGGTTGGTCAGGATGGGGTGTTGATTTCGTATTTCTTGATTTTTCGCCACAAGGAGGCGGGGCTGATGCCCAGCAGTTCGGCGGTCTTGCCCCGATGGCCGTTGGCCCGTTGCAGGGCCTTGATAATCAGCTTTTTTTCCATGGAGGCCATGGTAAGCGACTTGGCGTCGTCCGCGGTGGTGTGGAGTTCAGCCTCTTCCCCGCCGGTTTCCAGGGGGGGCAGGTGCTCGGCCTGCAATTCCTGACCAGGGCAGAAAAGCAGCGCCCGTTCCACCGCGTTTTCCAGTTCGCGGACATTACCCGGCCAGGAATGGTCCAGTAAACGGGTTATTACCGGGGCGGGAATGGTTTGCACCTGCTTGTCGTACTTGGCGTTATATTTGGCCAGAAAATGGTGGGCCAGCAGGGGAATGTCCTCGCGCCGCTGCCTTAACGGCGGTAACTCCAGGCTGACCACGTTAAGGCGGTAAAAAAGATCACGTCGGAAACTCCCCGCTGCCACTCCTTCGCTCAGGGGGCGGCTGCTGGCGGCAATCACCCGGACATCGGCCCGGCAGGGCTGGCGCCCGCCGACCTTCAGAAAAGTACCCTCCTGGAGCACCCGCAGTAGTTTGACCTGAAAATTCAAGGTCATGGAGTCGATTTCATCAAGAAACAGGGTGCCCTGGTCCACGGTTTCAAACAGCCCGGGTTTGTCCTGGTCGGCCCCGGTGAAGGCGCCTTTGACGTGCCCGAACAGTTCCGATTCCAGCAGGGTTTCGGGCAGCGCTCCGCAGTTGATGGCTAAAAAGGGTTGCTTGTGGCGCCCGCTCCATTTGTGGATAAGTTTGGCCGCCAGTTCCTTGCCGGTTCCGGTTTCGCCGTTGATCAGGACCGTGGTGGAAAAGGGGGCCACCTGGGCGATTAGTTCCTTGAGCTTTTTCAGCGGCGGGCTTTCCCCCACCAGCTCATCCCCCCGGCAGCCGGCCACCTGCTGCTGCAGGCGGCGGTTTTCCTGCCGCAGCCGGGCGTGTTCAGTGGCCCGCTGCACGGTGAGCAACAGCTCGTCGGGTTCGAAGGGTTTCTGGATGTAGTCGTAGGCCCCCTTTTTGATGGCCTCCACGGCAGATTCAACCGTGCCATGGCCGGTGACCAGCACCACCATGCTATCGGGATTGGCGGCCAGGGCCTGTTCTAGAATTTCGATCCCGCTGAAATGGGGCATCTGAAGATCGGTGAGAATCACGTTAAATGACCGGCTTTGCAGGAGCTGGGCCGCCTCCCGGCCGTCGGCGCAGAGTTCCGCGGTAAAGCCGGCGCTTGCCAGGGTGTCGCGCAGCAGTTGGCGCATGCGCAAGTCGTCGTCAATCACCAGGATGGGGTCGCTTGGCTGGCTCATATTTTACCTTGAAATGGTGCCCCGGAAGAGGTTTCGCCGGGCAGGGAGACCAGCAGCGCCGCCCCCCCGTCGCGGGCGGCGGCGGCCTCGATGCTACCGCCCAAGTCGCCGATAATCCCGGCACAAATGGAAAGCCCCAGGCCGGTACCTTCACCCACGGGTTTGGTGGAATAAAAGGGGTCAAAAATCCGGGAGCGGTGTTCCGGGGTAATTCCCGGTCCGTTGTCCGCCACCTGCAGCAGCACGTTTTGCTCCTGGGTGCTGGTGCTGACCCTGATTCGGCCCTCCTGGCCGATGGCCTGCATGCCGTTGAGCACCAGATTAATCACCACCTGCTCCAGCTCGCCGGGGTCGGCGATTACCGGGGGCAGTGGCTGCAGTTCCAGTTCCAGTTCGATCCGGCGTTTTTCCAGATCGGTGGTTAACAGGGGAATGGCCTTTTCAATGATGCCGTTCAGGTCGCAGGCTTGCCGGGTGCGGCCGGGTTGCCGAGCTTCGCGGGCAAAACTCAGCAGGGCTTTGATAATGGTGCTGCTTCTCCGGGTCTGCTCAGCGATGATTTCCAACCGCTCCTGCTGGGCGGAGGTAAGGTTATCGTCTTTGATCAGCAGCCGGGCATAACCCAGGATGCTGGCCAGCGGGGTGTTGAGTTCATGGGCCACCCCGGCGGAAAGCTGGCCGATGGCCGCCAGTTTTTCGGCCCGGAACAACATCTGGGCCTTCTTTTTTTCCGTCGTGATATCGCGAAAGGTGATAACCCGGCCGACTCCCTCGCCTGGGGGGGCCGGCATCCGGTTGGAGTCGGCGGAAAGCAGCCTTTCTTCCCCGGCCGGGGTGCGGTGGGTAAACTCCGTGCCGCTGGGTTCCTGGCCGGTGGCCAGCAGTTCGGCCAGGGCGGGGAAAGGCCCGGCCAGCGCCTGGTTCATCAGCGCCTCTTCGGGGTAGCCGGAAATGTCCACCGCGGCGTGGTTACAGGTGGTTATGACGCCCTCGGGGTTAACCACCAGCAGCCCTTCCGAGAGGCTTTCAATCACCGTGGCCAGCTTGTTTTTTTCCTGCAGATAATACTGCCGCTGTTGCTGCTCGGCCAACTCCGCCTGTTTTTTGTCGGTGATATCCAGGGCTACCTCGATAACCTGGCTTACCGTGCCGTCTGCATCTTTGGCAAACGGGGTGGTGATAACGTTGAAGTATTTGTTTTTCTTTTTTACGTCGCGCACCAGTGCCGGCCGGCCGGTGGCAAACGTTTCCATGGCCGGGCAGCCCATGCCCGGAGAGTCCCGGGCGCAGTATATTTCGAAGCAGCTGTGGCCGATGATATCCGGGCGGTCGGGATCGACCAGCAGTTGGCGCTGCTTTTCGTTGCAGCGCTGAACGTTGAAGTCGCGATCGATAATGGAGATCCCCACGCCGGTGGTATCGAAGATCGCCTCCAGTTCATCCTTGGCCTGCTGCAGTTCGTTGATGTTCTGGTTGAGAAAATCGAGAATCTGGGAAAAGGAGTCGGCAATGATCCCGATGGGGTCAAGTTCGATCAGGGTCTGGTCGTCCAGCTCGTCGTACTGCAACGGGGAGGTGCCCATAATCTGCAGCAGATGGTTGGTCTTGGCCCGGATGTAAGCGGTAAGCCGCTGGTTGTCCGCCGCCAGCGCCGCCAGCTTATCCGCTTCGGGGTCTTGAGGTTGAGGTTTTGCTGCCATGATCACTCCGTTGCCCTGCCTTGGGCGGCGCAAACTTTGCTTTTAATGCCGGTCCACCACAATCTGATAATAGGTGTCGACCTTCTCCACCTCCACCCGGTAACCCATCTTGCGAGCCGACTCCGTTACCGTGACGGTGGCGTTACGGTGGTCTGTGCGGATCAGCAGCCGGGTTTGGCCGTCGCTGATTTCCTGCCGCCGCTGATTGATTTCTTTCAGTACCACCAGCAGGCAGGCCGGGCAGACCTGTCCCAGGATATCTAGTTCTATGGTTTCAGGGGTTGCAGCAGCAGACATTTGTTGATCACCTGAGAATAATACGGGGCAGCAGCCCGCCGATCGGCAGGCCGTTCAGCAAAGCGGCATCTCTTGTTGGTGTTACACTGTGTAATATAATGCTTTACCTTTGAAAAGCAAATCGGATTTCTCGGCCCGGTTTGCGTTGGTAACAAGCCAAAAAAAAAGCCCGCCGAAGCGGGCTTTTTTTATCTAACCGCAAGTGCGGTGTTTAGCGGATATCAAACTTACCATCGGCGGAGATGCTGATGGTGGCGTTGAGAAACTGGACGCCTTTGGGGTTTGCGTAATTGCCCCGGGTGGCCAGGGCGTGGTAGACGCCTTCAGCCCGGATGCCGGTGACGCAGTGAATGACGATCTGCTTGTCGGTGGGCACCTTGCTTACCAGTTGCTCGTAGTTGGCGTGGAACTTGTCGTCGGGCAGGTTGATGGCGCCGGGCAGATGGCCGGCTGCGTACTCGTCGGCGCTGCGCACGTCGAGAATCACAATTTCACCGCCTTTTTCCGCCATCATTTTATTAAATTCGGCGGCGTTGATGCTGCGCGGCAGCGTGCCGGGGGCAACTTTGGGCAGTTCCTTGGGCTCCAGGGCCACCACGCCGCTGGGCTCATTGCCCCACAACGGCAGGCCTGCTTCTTTCCAGGCCGGCTCGCCGGCTAAATATACGAAGAGATCGCGATAACCCAACTGGGCCGCCCGCCGGGCGGCTCGATCACTGTGGGGTCAGCCATAACCTCCGCAATAGAAGATCAGCCGGGTGTTAAGATCCCGGGGCAGCAGGCTCTTTTTCAGGTCCCATTGGTTGATGGGAATGGACAAGGAGCCGGGAATGAAAGACTGGCGATGGACATTGGTGGGGCGGGTGTCGACGAGGATAAAGTTGGCATCCTCGGCCGTCATCAGATGGTAAATGTAGGGAGTTTCCGAGATCAGGTAGTTGCCGGCGGCCTTCCAGCCGGGGTCACCTTCGTAGTAGACCTTAATGTTGGTCAATCCGTGCTCCATGGCGATTTTGGCCGCTTGGGTGCTCAGCGGGCAATGCAGGCCGCCGCAGTAAAAAATAATCTGGCGGTCGCGGGGGAGCTTGTCGATGTTGGCGGCTACTTCGCCGGGGGTCATGTGGATGGCACCGGGGATGTGGCCTTCCTGGTAGCGGCCTTTGGGGCGGGTGTCCACCATCAGGAACTGGTCATTGGTGTCCAGAGTGGCTTTGACCAGCGCCCGGTCACCGTAGACTTTGTCAAAAAGGTCCATTACTTCGGCGGTGGTAATCCGCAGCTGCGGATCCTGCTCCACGTGTCGGGGGCCGGTGTCGGGCGTTGCCGTTTTGCCGGCCATGCCGCAGGCGGTAAGCAGAAAAGCCGCCAGGAGTACCACCCCCAGCTGGGCGACTTTGTTCCTCAATCTTTGCATCTTGTTACCTCCTCCTTGTCCTTTACATTGGTGGTTTAGGAAGCAAAGCACCGCGGTCTGCGGGGCCGCCCCGGTTGTGCCCGAAGGCTATCTGCCCTCAGGTGACACCTTGTATTCTTAAAAAGAACGTTCTTTTCCCTAGATGTTGGAAAAAATGTGAAAAAAACCGCTAAAAAAATCGTTAAGGTTCTATTACCAGTGGTTCCGAAAATAGAAAGAAACGGGCGGGATGTCAATTAAAAAAATCCATACCTCTTTAGGTATCGATGTTGCAACACATTGTGGTGGTGGCTTGCCGGGGCGGCGGCAATAAAAGGGGCCACGGTCCCGGTGGTTGTGGTGGGTGAGGCAAATGCCGGGGCGATGGCAAGCCTCAGGTTTCGCCGCCCAGCAGCCGGGCAAAATCCGCTTCGGTCAGGATTTCCAGCTCCAGCTCCCGGGCCTTGGTCAGCTTGGAGCCGGGTTTGTCGCCGCAGACCAGGTGGGTGACCTTGCGGTTGAGGCCGGTGGCCACCTGGCCGCCCAACTCCTTGACCCGGGCCTTGGCCTCGTTGCGCGACATCCCGGCCAGGCTGCCGGTGAAGAGAAAGACCCGGTTTTGTAAAGGCAATTGCTGGGCCGGTTGCTCCTCGGGGCTGATGGTAAGGCCCAGTTCCTTGAGCTGGGCCAGCATGGCGGTGGTGGTCGGGTCTTTGAAAAAGGTGACCAAAGAGGCGGCCACCTGGGAGCCGATCCCTTCCACCTCCAGGAAATCCTCTTCCATGGCCTGTTGCAGGGCTTCCAGGGAGGGGAAGTGGCGGGCCAGTACCTGGGCGTTGACCTCGCCCACGTGGCGAATACCAAGGGCCGCCAGCAGGCGGGCCAGTTTGGGGCTTTTGGCGGCGGCAATGGCGTCGCAGACCTTGGCGGCGGACTTTTCCCCCCAGCCGGGCAAGGGGGCCAGTTGTTCCGGCCGCAGCCGGTAGATGTCGGGGATATCGCCGACCAGGCCGGTCTGTACCAGCAGTTCCACCGCCTTTTTGCCTAAGCCGTCGATGTCCAGCCCGGCCTTGCTGCAGAAGTGGATCAGGGACCGCAAGCGCTGGGCCGGGCACTGGGGGTTGGGGCAGCGGCGCACCGCCTCGCCCTCCTTGCGGATCAGGGCATGGTCGCATTCCGGGCAGTTAGCCGGCAATTGAATCGGCTTTTCATCGCCCCGGCGTTTATCCGCCACCGGCTTGACCACCTCGGGGATCACCTCGCCGGCCCTTTGCACAAGCACCGTGTCGTGCAGGCGCAGGTCCTTGCGCTTGATTTCATCTTCGTTGTGCAGGGTGGCGCGGCTGACCAGCACCCCGCCCACCTTCACCGGCTCCAGCACCGCCACCGGGGTGACGGCCCCGGTGCGGCCCACCTGAAATTCCACCCCGATCAGTTTAGTGGCGGCCTGGACTGCGGCAAACTTGGCGGCCACAGCCCAGCGGGGGCTGCGAGCCTTGGCCCCAAGCCGTTTTTGCAGGGCCAGGTCGTTGACCTTAAGCACCATGCCGTCGATTTCGTAAGGCATCTGCCGCCGCTGCTCATCCAGGAAGCGGAAGTGGGCCAGCGCTGTTTCCAGGTCCGGGCAGACCCGGCCGTGGGGGATCAGCTGCAGGCCGAAGGCATGCAGTTGCTCGAGCAGTTGTGCCTGGGTGGTGACTGCCAGGGCGGCAGAATCCGCCGCCCCGTAGGCGAAAAACTCCAGCGGCCGGTCGGCGGTGATAGCCGGATCAAGCTGGCGCAGGGAGCCGGCGGCGGCGTTGCGGGGGTTGGCAAAGAGACTTTCGCCGGCTTCCCCCCGCCGCCGGTTAAGCTCTTTGAAACCGGTAATACTCAGGCAGACCTCGCCCCGGATTTCCAGGCGCGCCGGCGGCGGGTTTCCGCCGGTCTTTAACCGCCGGGGGATGGTGGCGATGGTGGCCAGGTTGGCGGTGATATTCTCGCCGGTAAAGCCGTCGCCGCGGGTGGAGCCCAGGGTGAACAGGCCATCCTCGTAGACCAGTTCCACCGCCAGGCCGTCCAGCTTGGGTTCGGCATGCAAGGCCGGTACCTGATCGGTGTGCAGAAAACGGCCCAGGCGCAGCAGAAAGTCACTGATCTCCCCTTCGTTGAAGGCGTTTTCCAGGCTGAGCATGGGCAACCGGTGGGCCACCGGGGCAAACTGGGCCAGCGGCTCGGCGCCCACCTGCCGGCTGGGGGAGTCGGCGCCGGCCAGGCCGGGGTAGCGCTCTTCCAGTTCCTGCAGCTCCCGGAACAGGGCGTCGTACTCGGCGTCCGGGATTTCCGGGTCATCGAGCACGTAGTAGCGGTGGTTGTGGTAGCGGATCTGCTCCCGCAGTTCGGCCACCCGTTGCCGCGCCTGTTCCTTGGCCGCCGCCTGCAGCAGGGGAGGGATCATTTGGCCGGTGGCTGCAGCAACTGGCCGGCGGAAGCGATGTTTTCGTGGGGCAACTCATCGATGAATATCAGCACCGAGTTGGCCGGTTTATTGGCCACCCGGGTGATCACCTCGGTCACCCCGGCGCTGATTTCAGCCTTCTGTTCCTTGCTCAAAGTTCCGGCCACCCGGATGTTGACGTAGGGCATGATGTTTCCTCCTTGATAAACGTCCAGCAGCACCGCATCTTGGGGCGATCGGCCCGGCTTGCGTACCTGGGGTACGCGGCGCCGGTCCGCTTGCCCCAACCTGCGGCACTGCTGAACGTTTATCTCTCTGTTTATGTGCTATGGCGACCAATTTAATCTAATAGGCTTGCAATTCAAGGGTCGGGTTTTATTATAGCCAAACTGGTGGAAACCTCAACGAGAAGGAAGCGGCATGCCATTGATCATGATCAGCAATGACGACGGGGTTAACGCCCCCGGCCTGCGGGCCCTGGCCGATGCCATGGGTTCCCTGGGGCGGGTGGTGGTGGTGGCGCCGGAGGTGGACAACTCGGCGGTCAGCCATTCGCTGACCATGCGCCGGCCGCTGCACATCCGGCAGTTGGCGGCCGGCATCTTCGCCGTCGACGGCACCCCCGCCGATTGCGTGATGATCGGGGTCAACAAACTGCTGGATTCCCGGCCCGACCTGGTGGTCTCCGGGATCAACCCCGGCGCCAACCTGGGCGATGACATCAATTATTCCGGCACCGTCTCCGCCGCCCGCGAGGGGACCATGATGGGCATTCCCTCCCTGGCGGTCTCTTTGGCGGCGGCCGACGGTGAAGGTTGTCTTTTTGCCGTGGCGGCGGCCCGGGCCCGGGAAGTGGCGGCGGAAATTTTAGAGCGGGGTTTGCCGCCGGACACCCTCTTCAATCTCAACGTACCCAACCGGCCGGCGGCTGAAATCAAAGGCCGGCGCTACACCCGCCAGGGCCGCCGGCACTATGAAAACGCCATCCAGGAAACCTTCGACCCCTGGGGCCGCCGCCACTTCTGGATCGGCGGCGGCACCCCCCGCTGGAGCAAGGCGTCGGAAACCGACGTGCAGGCGGTGGCCTCCGGTTACGTCTCCATCACCCCCATCCACCTGGACATGACCAACCACCGGGCGCTGGAAGTTCTGCAAGGCACCAATGAACCCTAAGCCGATGAACGATGTGCTGGAAGAGCCTGGCTGGCGGGCGTTGGCGATGGGTAAGGAATTGGCCGGCCGGCCGCTGATTTTTTTGGCCGCCACCGACTCCACCAACCGGGTGGCCCTGGAAATGGCCGAGCAGGGCGGGGGGCCGGCGGTGGTGGTGGCGGAAAGCCAGAGCGGCGGCCGCGGGCGCCTGCAGCGGCAGTGGCATTCACCGCCGGAGGCGGGGATTTACGCCTCTTTTCTTTATTGGCCGCGGCTGGAGCCGCAGGATCTGGCCAAGCTTACCCTGGCCGCCGGGCTGGCGCTTGCCCGGGCGCTGGAAAAGAATACCGGCCTGCATCCAGGCTTGAAATGGCCCAACGACCTGCTGCTGGCAGGTAAAAAATGCGGCGGCATTCTCTGCGAATGCCGTTTGGTGGCGGGTACCGGCAAGCCGGCGGTGGTGATTGGTATCGGTCTTAACGTCAACACCCCAAGCCGGGATATTCCCCCGGAGTTGCAGCACAAGGCCACTTCCCTGCGCCTGGCAAGCGGCCGCACCTGGGACCGGGGAGTGTTGCTGGCCGCCCTTGGCCAAGAGCTGGATATAGTGGTGGCAACCATGGAACAGGGCGGGTTTGCGGAAATCCTGGCCTCCTGGCGGAAGCGCGACGCCCTGCTGGGCCATGAACTGGACTGGCTGACCCCAAACGGCCAGGTGGTGCGCGGCATCTCGCTGGGCCCCGACCAGCATGGTATCCTCCAGATTCGCGACCACCAGGGCTGTACCCACGAAGTCATCTCCGGCGATATTACGGCCAACCTCGGTTCATGATCTGTCAATGCCTTCTCTGGCGGGTTGGCAGAGAAGGTACGCCTAGCGCCGGGAGTGGGTGTTTTTCGTTGACATGGCCAAAGGCAGCCGCTATTGCTGAAAAGCCATTGCAAAGGCTGATCGTTACAATTCAGGTACGGGCTGTATAGCGAATGAAAAATCTTGTCACCGGCAGCAACCAAGGGTTGGATAATGGTCTGGAGTAAAGGTGTCCGCGCGCTGAAAGAGGCCATACAGGGACATCGTGCAGTGGGCCGAGCGGTGCATCGCTGTGAGTCGCTGTTGGTGAGTGGAGAGTACATCATCGGCTGGAACGCGGCTTGGCTGCGAGCCGAAGAGGGTATTCTGCGGGCAGGCCTCCCGGTCCAACAGGCCTTTCTTCGTCATCATGCGGCTTCCACTCAGTTGCAGCGCTGCGTTGAATGGTTTCCGCCATGGCGTATTAGCTGCCGGAAACCGCGGTCACTGGTTGGCAAACCCGCCAATATCCTGCTGTATCGCGGTGACTGTTGCCTCCTGCTGGAGAGGGACGGGCTGCATGTTCGGCGGGTTTGTGAAGATCTGCAATTACTGGAGCGACTCACGGAAATATCCCGGACCCTTGGGCGATATTTGACCGTTCCCGCCATTGAACTGCTGGAGACTGGCATCCCGGGGTTGCACTGTACCCGGGAGTCAGTGATGGATGGCACTCCTTTCAAGCAGATGCCCCTCCATGCCTTGGAGGCCGGATACACCGAATTTCTGGAGCAGTGTTGCCGGCAGGCGTCCGGGGCCGGTGAGCCATATGCCGCACCAGAGGTCATTGCGGAAGTGATTGACCAGTGGCCCCTGCCCGACTGGCTGCAAAGCGCTATGGGCCAAGGGCGACCGGCTCTGATCGATATGCTGTCTGCGGCGCCGGCTGTCCTTGCCCACGGTGATGCCCACCCCAATAATTTGATCCTGCTTCGCTCCGGGGCAACCGGCCTCATAGACCTTGAGCGGGCAGATCGGATGCCCTTTTTCTTTGATGCCCTGTATATCCTGCGCTGCACCGATCCGGCCTGCAAACACCTCCGCGAGCGTTATCTGGCCGGCGCTTTCGACGGGCATCTGCAGCGGCTCTGGAAAGCAGCCGGCCAGACCTGGAATCCGGAGCACCGCCTGCTTTACCTGTTGGCCATCGGCATCGCCCACGGTTTGCGTGCATTGTACCGCAATAAACCTGTCCCCCGTCGCGCACGGCGAGTACGGAATGTCACCCGAGCGCTGGAAGAATGTTTTCGCCGGTAGTCAACTTGATAACATCGACCTTGCATTTCGGTATACCGGAGAAGCACGAGCATGGCTTCCATCAGCGTGTACCAGTCAGTGACTTCTTGGCAATAATACGCGGCTGCCATTTTTAATGGCTACTTGAATGTGGTGAAAAGCATCAGTCATTGGCTTGTCAGATGCCGGTCGTGGCATAAAAATTCCCCTTAAAATCGTCTGGTTGTCGAAAACGATTGATTATTCAAAGTTCCCATAAGACAAAGAGAAAGATGATTACAAGTAATAAGGCGCTGGCCCGAACCATGGCGGCCAATCTCTTTGTCGCCACTCCTTGGATCAACCGTGGTCCGTAAATAATAGCCATATTCCAGGCAGGTGGTTAACTGGCACAAGGCTTGCTCTGTGCCGGCCATGGTCGACGATTCCAACCCTCAGGCACTGGCTTCATTCCTGAAGGAAAAGGAGGTGGCTATTTTCGTCGGCGGGGTCAAGGAGCGGCCCATCACCTACAAGCCTGGGGGGACCTTCTGCGATCACAACCAAGAGCGCCAGGAACTCTCTGGTCAGCGCCACCACCTGCCTGCGGCAATCCCCTTAACTATGGATTTTGTTTATGACGCCTGAACAACTGACCATCTTCGCCATCACCCTTTTCACCTTGGCGCTTTTTTTGTGGGGTCGCTGGCGTCATGACATGGTCGCCCTGGGGGCTTTGTTACTGGCGGTGCTGAGCGGTCTGGTGCCGGCTCATGCCGCCTTTGCCGGCTTTGGCCATCCGGCGGTCATCACTGTGGCCTGCGTTTTGATCCTCAGCAACGCCCTGCAGGCCACCGGCGCGGTAGAAGCTCTGACCCGGCGCCTGCTGCCTTCGGACGCCGGTCGTTTGGGGTCGCTGGCCGCCCTCACCGGCCTGGCCGCCTTGCTGTCGGGATTCATCAACAATGTTGGTGCCCTGGCCATCCTGATGCCGGTAGCCATGCGGGTGGCCGCCCGCCAGAATCTGCCTGCCGGCCAGATCCTCATGCCTCTGGCCTTCGGCTCTATTCTCGGTGGAATGACCACGATGATCGGCACCCCGCCCAATTTGGTGGTCTCCGGCTTCAGAGCCGAAACCGGGGCCAGGGGTTTTGCCATGTTCGACTTTACCCCGGTCGGCTTGGCGGTGGCGGTGGCCGGGTTGCTGTTCATTGTCCTGATCGGCTGGCGGCTGGTGCCCTATCGTCGGCAGACTGGCGATAAAAACTTTGAAACCAGTGCTTATGTCACCGAGGCACGTGTTCCTGAGGGTGCTTCCGTGATCGGGCAGAAGCTTCTTGAAATGGAGGCCGCACTGGTCAAGGCGGATGCGGAAGTCGTCGGCTTGATCCGTAACGAAGTGCACCTGGTTGCCCCCCACCCCTGGCGCCTGGTGCAGGCGGGTGATATTTTGTTGCTGCAGGCTGAGCCGGAATCGCTGACCAGCGCCCTTTCTTCGCTGGGTTTGCAAATGGAGGGGGCGGTGGAGGAGGACCCGGAGGAGCTGCAGGGCGAGGAAACAGCGGCCCTGCCCAAACAGTTTGCCGCCGAGGACGCGAGCTCCATGGAAAAAGATGGGCGTGAGCAGGATGGCCCGAAGGAGGAGGTGGAGTTGATGGAGTTGGTGGTCTTGCCGGATTCCCCTCTGCAGGGGCGATCCGCGACCGATATCCTTTTGCGCAGCCGCTATGGCATCAACTTGTTGGCCATCTCCCGCCAGGGTCAGCAGAACATCAAACGACTGCGCAATATGCAGTTTCGAACCGGCGACGTCTTGCTGATGCAGGGGGGGCAGGATGCTTTGCTGGAATTTGCCGTCAACTTCGGCTGTGTCCCCCTGGCAGAGCGGGAGTTGCACATCCCCGACCGCCGCAAGATCATGATTGCCAGTGGTATTATGGTGGCGGCGGTGAGCGGGGCGGCCCTCGGCCTTTTGCCGGCGGCGATCTCCTTTGCCGGTGCCGTGCTTGCGGCTTTGGTCACCGGCGTCATGTCGCCGCGCAAGGTTTACGAAGGGGTGGATTGGCCGGTGATTGTTCTGCTTGCCGCGCTGCTGCCGGTGGCTGGTGCCATGGAAAGTACCGGCGCCGCAGATCTGATTGCCACTTTCCTCCTCGATTTCATTGCCCAGGGGAATGCCGTGATTGCCCTGGTGGTGATCTTGGTCGCCACCATGACCCTGTCGGACCTGATGAACAATGCCGCCACCGCGGCGGTGATGTGCCCGATTGCCATCGGGATCGCCGCCCAATTGGGGGCCAATCCCGACGGCTTTTTAATGGCGGTCGCGGTGGGTGCTTCCTGCGCCTTTCTCACCCCCATCGGACATCAGAACAACACGCTGATCCTGGGGCCCGGCGGCTTCCGGTTTGGCGATTACTGGCGCCTTGGTTTGCCCTTGGAGATTATCGTGATCGCGGTCAGCGTGCCGATGTTGCTGTGGGTCTGGCCACTATGATTTTCCATAAGCTGCCGGAAAAAGGGACCAAGAGTCACCCACCAGCGGTTGGAGGCCTACCGGGAATTGCTGGCCGCCAACGCTCATAACTCCGGAATGGTGATGCCGTGTTTTTTTATCCGGTAACCCAGTTGGCGCGGGGTCAGGCCCAGGGCCCTGGCGGCTCGGGCCTGTACCCAGCCGCAACGGCTTAGCGCCTTGAGCAGTTCCGCTTTTTCCATTTCCTGCAAAGAGCCGCCGGCGGCGGGCGTGTTCTGCGAGGGGGAGGGCGGTTCCGGTGGGGCTTCCTGTTCCCTTAAATAGTAGGGCAGATCGGCCAGCTTCATCACCGGTCGATCGCTCATGATCACCAGCCGTTCAATCAAATTTTGCAACTCCCGAATATTGCCGGGCCAGGAGTAGGAGACCAGTTGGTTAATGATCTCCGGCCCCAGGTGCACCTGTTTGCGGTTGGCCTGGTTGCTGCGGCTCAGGAAGTGTTCGATGAGCAGGGGAATGTCTTCCCGTCTTTCCCGCAGGGGAGGCAGCATTACCGGCACCACGTTGAGCCGGTAATAAAGATCGGCCCGGAAAGAACCCTGGCGAACGCAATCTTCCAGGCTGCGATTGGTGGCGGCAATAATCCTGACGTCCACCTTGATGGTGCGGGTGCCGCCCAGCCGTTCGAACATCCGTTCCTGTAAAACCCGCAGCAGCTTGGCCTGCAGGGGCAGCGGCATCTCCCCGACTTCGTCCAGAAACAGGCTGCCGCCGTCCGCCAGCTCGAAACGTCCCTTCTTCTGGTTCAGCGCCCCGGTAAAGGCGCCCTTTTCATGGCCCAGCAGCTCACTTTCCAGCAGGTTTTCCGGCAGGGCCGCGCAGTTGACCTTGATGAAAGGCTGTTGCCGGCGCGGGCTGGCCTGGTGGATGGCCCGGGCCACCAGTTCCTTGCCGGTGCCCGATTCCCCCAGCAGCATGGCAGTGGCCCGGCTGGGCGCCACCTTGTTGATATATCGGTAAACTTCCTGAATTCTTTTGCTTTCCCCGATAATGCCATAACGGTTGCCGCGCCCGGAAAGGGCCTCGCGCAGCTGGCTGTTTTCCTCCTGCAGAATCTGCTGGCTGGAGGAAAAAGCACGCTGCAGGCTGAGAAACTGGGCGATCAGGGTGGCCACCACGGTTAAAAAGCGGATGTCTTCCTCAAAAGATATTTCCGGCCCGAAAAGACGGTCAACCGACAGCACCCCCACCGGGTTTTCGTTGAGCGTTACCGGTACCCCGATGAAGGAGATCTCTCCTTTGGGCAGGCGGGTGCGGGCTCCGGTTCGGTTGAGAAAGAGGGGTTCGTTGTGGATATCGGGCACCACGAAGGGGTAGGCATTGGCAAAGACCCGGCCAATCACCCCCTCGCCCGGTTGGTAGATGCCCCGGGCAATCTCGTCCGGGCTCAAGCCGTACGAGGCCACGATGGCCAGGCGGCCGCCGGGTTCTTCCTCCAGGACCAGGGTGGCCCGCTCCATGCGCAGGGTCTCATGGAGGACGCGCAGGGTTTCGTCCAGGGTTTTTTTGATATCCAGGGCCGAACCGATCAGCTGGCTGATCTGGTAAAGGGCCTGCAGTTCCAGATGGGTGGTAAGCGAGGTTGGTGTTTTCATGCCCCTGAGCAATGAGCAACATGTGTGCCAAACTCGACGGTTTTGTGTTTATCAATGTTTTTTGGTCGTTAACTGCCGGTTGTGGTTGATCTTGGTCGGGGCTGGTGGCCTGTATATCTGACCGTCATGTGGGGTTGCGCGGCGCATAAATTACATTTTTGTAATGTCGTCTTTGCTACCATTTGCTACCGGAGCCTACCAGGAGGGAGAGGGCGGTGGGGCTGGGAGTTGGCCGGCACGGCGGCTGTCCGTGTGGTTATTCTGTCGTTATTCCAAGTTGTTATCGTCAGGTTGTCGAGCTTTTGCAGCCGTTGGCACAACCTTTGCCATACAGGGGAGTGACAGTTGGCAATGTAAGCGCTCAGCAGTGCCGCAGGTTCGGGCAAGCAGCCAGGCGCAGCGTACCCCCTGTACGTAAGCCTGGCTGATCGCCCGAAGATGCGGTGCTGCTGAACGCTTACCAAAATCATGCCGGTTCACTTTGTCGGTGGCCGGGTTTTTTCGACAACGTTCCATTAAGGAGGCGATGAAAATGCGCAAGGTAGCAATTTACGGCAAAGGCGGAATCGGTAAGTCCACCACCACCCAGAACACGGTGGCGGGTCTGGTGGAGCTGGGCCGCAAGGTAATGGTGGTGGGCTGCGATCCCAAGGCTGATTCCACCCGGTTGCTGTTGGGCGGGCTGGCCCAGAAATCGGTGCTGGACACCCTGCGGGAGGAGGGTGAGGACGTGGAACTGGAGGATATCCGCAAGCCGGGTTACGGCGAATCCTGGTGCGTGGAGTCCGGCGGCCCGGAGCCGGGGGTGGGCTGTGCCGGCCGCGGCATCATCACTTCCATCAACATGCTGGAGTCCCTGGGGGCCTACGAAGAGAGCGAGGGCTTGGATTACGCCTTTTATGATGTTCTGGGCGACGTGGTCTGCGGTGGTTTTGCCATGCCCATCCGCGACGGCAAGGCCGACGAAATCTATATCGTGGTTTCCGGCGAGATGATGGCCATGTATGCCGCCAACAACATCAGCAAGGGGATCACCAAGTTCGCCCAGTCCGGCAACGTGCGCCTGGGCGGATTGATCTGCAACTCCCGGGCGGTGGATAACGAGGCCGAGATGATCGAGGCCTTTGCCAAAAAACTGGGCACCAAGATGATCTACTTCGTGCCCCGGGACAACGATGTCCAGCGGGCCGAGATCAACCGCAAAACGGTGATCGAATGGAAGCCGGAAGCCAATCAGGCTGACGCCTACCGGGGGCTGGCCAAGGCCATCGACGAAAACAAGGACTTTGTTATTCCTTCCCCGCTGGAAATCGAAGAACTGGAACAACTGCTGATGGATTACGGTTTGTTGCAGGCATAAATAATTGGCAAGTCAGTTAAATAATTCTGCCCGGCAGCGCTGCCGGGCCGGGAACCTTTGGGAGAAGAAAAATGATGTACATGATTAGAGCGATTGTGCGGCCGGAGAAATCGGATGCGGTGCTGGCGGCTTTGATGGACGCCGGCTTTCCCGCCGTCACCAAGTACGCCGTGGCCGGGCGGGGCAAGCAGAGGGGGATCAAGATCGGCGATGTCACCTACGACGAACTGCCCAAGGTGATGCTGATGAGCGTGGTCAAGGAGGCGGACAAGGATTTCGTGGTCCAGGCCATCATGGACACCGCCCGCAGTAAGGGCAAGGGGGCCTTCGGCGACGGCAAGATCTTCGTCACCCCGGTGGAAGAGGCCTATACCATCAGTTCCGGGATTAAAGAATCGGTGGCGGAGGAGGTGGCGGCATGAAAGAGGTTATCGCCATTGTCCGGATCAACATGATGAACCAGACCAAGCAGGCCCTCACCGACTGCGGCGTCGATGCCTTCTTCGCCCACGAGGCCCAGGGCCGGGGCCAGGGCTTTGTCAACCCCCTGCTGCTGGCGGGGGCGGAACAGGGCTATGAGGAAGCCGCCGCCCTGCTGGGCGAAAAGGGCAAGCTCTACCCCAAACGGGTGCTGACCGCGGTGGTGGACGACAGCATGGTCAAGTGCGTGGTGGAAACCATCATCAACACCAACCAGACCGGCAAGCCCGGCGACGGCAAGGTATTCGTCCTGCCGATGAGCGACGCCATCCGGGTGCGAACCGGGGAAGCCGGACTCAAGGCCATATCATAAAAAAGCAATCAGCGGGAGTTAGCGAAATGGGAACAGCAATCGACAGCAAGGCGGCTGCCTGGAACGCAGAAGAGGTCAAGGCGGAGCTGCTGAAAAAATATCCGCCCAAGGTGGCCCGCAAGCGCGCCAAACAGATATTGATCAACGAGGCCCTGGAGAATGAAACTCCGGAAATAAGCGCCAACGTCCGGACCATCCCCGGCATCATCACCATGCGCGGCTGTACCTACGCCGGCTGCAAGGGGGTAATCATGGGGCCGACCCGGGACATCGTCAACCTGGTCCACGGCCCCATCGGCTGCAGCTTTTACGCCTGGCTGACCCGGCGCAACCAGACCGACGCCGGCCCGGACGGAGAAAATTACATGAACTACTGCTTCTCCACCGACATGCAGGAGCAGGACATCATTTTCGGCGGCGAGAAGAAGCTGGCCGCCGCCATCCAGGAGGCCTACGACCTCTTTCACCCCAGGTCGATCGCAGTGTTCGCCACCTGCCCGGTGGGGCTGATCGGCGACGATATTCACACCGTGGCCGCCAAGATGAAGGAGAAGCTGGGCGACTGCAACGTCTATGCCTTCTCCTGCGAGGGCTACAAGGGGGTCAGCCAGTCCGCCGGCCACCATATCGCCAATAACCAGGTCTTCCGCCATATCGTGGGGGAAAACGACGAGGTCAAGCCCGGCAAATTTAAAATCAACCTGCTGGGGGAATACAACATCGGTGGCGATGGTTTCGAGATCGACCGGCTCTTTGAGAAGTGCGGGATCACCTGCATCTCCACCTTCTCCGGCAACTCGACCTACGACCAGTTTGCCTCGGCCCACACCGCCGATCTCAACGCGGTGATGTGCCACCGCTCCATCAACTATGTGGCCGACATGCTGGAGACCAAGTTCGGGATTCCCTGGATCAAGGTCAACTTCATCGGGGCCGCCGCCACCGCCAAGTCGTTGCGCAAGATCGCCGAGTATTTCGGCGACAAAAAGCTGATCGCCCGGGTGGAGGAGGTGATCGCCGAGGAGATGCCGGCGGTGGAAGCGGTGGCGGCCGAGGTGCGGCCCCGCACCGAGGGCAAAACGGCGATGATGTTTGTCGGCGGCTCCCGGGCTCATCATTACAAGGAACTGTTCAACGAGATGGGCATGAAGACCATCGCCGCTGGCTACGAGTTCGGCCACCGCGACGATTACGAGGGGCGGCGGGTAATCCCCGACATCAGGGTGGATGCCGACAGCCGTAACATTGAAGAGATCGAGGTGGAGGCCGACCCCACCCGCTACCAGCCGCGCAAGAGCCCCAAGGAGCTCGAAGCGCTGGAGAAGGCCGGTTACCAGTTCAAGTACTACGACGGGTTGATCCCGGACATGGACAACGGCACCCTGGTCATCGACGACCTCAACCAGTACGAGGCGGAAAAGCTGGTGGAGCTGATTAAGCCGGATATCTTCTGCGCCGGAATCAAGGAGAAGTTCTCGGTCCAGAAGCTGGGAGTGCCGATGAAACAACTCCACAGCTACGACTCCGGCGGCCCTTATGCCGGTTTCCAAGGGGCCGTCAACTTCTACCGGGAGATCGACCGGCTGGTAAGCTCCAAGGTCTGGGGCTATCTGAAGGCCCCCTGGCAGCGGGACCCGCAACTCTCGGCTTCATATAATTATTGAGGATAACATCATGCTACTACGACATACCCCTGCGGAAATTACCGAGCGCAAGGCCCTGGCCATCAACCCGGCCAAGACTTGCCAGCCCATCGGGGCCATGTACGCGGCCCTGGGGATTCACGGCTGTTTGCCCCACAGTCACGGCTCCCAGGGGTGCTGCGCCTACCATCGCAGCACCCTGACCCGCCACTACAAGGAGCCGGTCTCCGCCTCCACCAGCTCCTTTACCGAAGGGGCCTCGGTGTTCGGCGGCTCGGCCAACATGCTCCAGGCCATCAGCAACATTTTCAGTGTCTATAACCCGGAGATCATCGCCGTTCATACCACCTGTCTCTCCGAGACCATCGGTGATGATCTGCCCCAGATCAAGAAGAAGGCCCAGATGGAAGGCAAGATCCCGGCGGGCAAGCACGTGATCAGCGCCTCCACCCCCAGCTATGCCGGCTCCCATGTTACCGGCTTCAGCAGCATGGTCACCGCCATGGCCGGGATGGCCGAATCCACCGGCAAGAAAAACGGCAAGGTCAACATCATCCCCGGCTGGGTGGAGCCGGCGGATATGGAAGAGATCAAGCGCCTGGCCGGCCTGATGGGGGTGAAAAGCATCGTCTTCCCCGACACCTCCGGGGTGCTTAACGGGCCGCTGTCCGGCGAATACAAAATGTTCCCCGAGGGCGGCACCACGGTGGCGGAACTCAAGGCCACCGGCGATGCCGTGGGCACCCTGGCCCTGGGCGACTGGTGTTCCGGCGATGCCGCCCGCTACCTGGACAAGGAACACAAGGTGCCCTGCAAGATCCTTGATATGCCTTACGGGCTGGCCGCCACTGATCGCTTCATCGACGCCCTGCGCACCATGGCCGGCATCACCGTGCCCGATGAGGTGGCCCTGGAGCGAGGCCAGTTGGTGGACCTGATCTCCGACATGCACCAGTATCTCTACCAGAAAAAGGTGGCCATCTTCGGCGACCCGGATCAGCTCATCGCCATGACCGAGTTTCTGGTTTCCCTGGACATGCAGCCGATCCATATCGTCACCGGCACCCCGGGCAAGAAGTTTGAAAAACGGATCAAGGAGCTGACCGCCGGCCTGGGCCGCCCGGTCAACGTCAAGGCCAAGGGCGATATGTTCCTGCTCCACCAGTGGATCAAGCAGGAGCCGGTGGATTTGCTGATCGGCAACACCTACGGCAAATATATCGCCCGCGACGAGGATCTTCCCTTCGTCCGCTGGGGTTTCCCGATCCTGGACCGCCAGGGCCACCAGTATTTCCCCACCGTGGGCTACAAGGGCGGCCTGCGGCTGCTGGAAAAAATCCTCGGAGAGTTGATGGACCGCAAGGACCGCGACGACCCGGAAAGCAAATTCGAACTGGTACTGTAAGGAGGCAAAAATGGCGATTCCAGCCCGGCAGATTCTGGTCTGCCAAAGTTTCAGGGTGGCCGGCGACAAGAAGGGCATCTGCCACAAGCAGACCGACGGCTTCCTGCAGTACCTGGAGGAGGAGATTCTGGACCGGGGGCTCGACTGCCTGGTCAGCGCCACCACCTGCCTCAAGCAGTGCGAGTCCGGCCCGATCATGGTGGTTCAGCCGGAAAACTGGTGGTTCAAGGGAGTGGCCAGCGAAGAGGCCATCGACGCCATCCTGGACGGCATTGAAGAGGGCAGTCCGCCCGAGGCTTACCTGATTGCCGGTTGAGCAAGCATAACGCATAAGGGGACAGCTTCAAAGCTGTCCCCGATTAAGTCTACCTTTTAACAGGAGCAAGGCCATGGCCAAGAAAGACGCGGAGAACTTTTTGATTGCCGGCGGGGAGGACCGCGCCATGCGGTCCCGTTACGATGCCATCAAAACCATGGAAGATTTCGTGGCCGCCGCCAACGGCGAAGGCTATGCTTTCACCATCGAGGAGTTCCAGGCAGTGCTACGGGAGGCCGGCGATTCCTTCGACCTGATCGGCAACCCGGCCAAACGCCAGATTTGGTGGGTGTGAATCCGGTCAATTTTGTCCATGATCGCCACACTTCTACTGATTTATACCGGCTTATAGCATAAAACCCGTATACGCCGGTATAAATCAGTAGAAGTCAATATTTTTAAATGGAGCCGTTTCACAAAGTAGGTAGAACACTTCTCCAGGTTGATAGCCCTTCGCAGTTGTGTTCGAGCTGTTTTACCACCAATATTTTCAGTCACATTCCTGTTCCAGGAACTCCATGAAGTGGCATACATTTTGCTCTCTGAAAATTTAATACCAAGTGCAGGCTAGATGGTCAAGCATTGGGGTCGTTGTGAAATTTTTTCAAAATGGTGCCCCTTAAAAAGACTTGACCAGAGATTGAAAAGCGGTTAAATTTGCATACTATAGTTATCGGCAAGAAAATTAAGTATGCAAAGAATGGGGGAGTTTTCAATGTATGGTGAACCTTCTAAGGCCCAAAAAGTAACTGGATACACGATATATAATGCCGAACAACAGAGACGGACGAAACGAAACGACTTGCCAGATTTTTACCCAGACTTGCCTGAAAAAAAGTATGACATAATTTATGCTGACCCGCCTTGGGATTATGGCGGCAAACTACAGTTTGACAAGAGCAGCAAATCGGTTGAAGAGATAGATTTAAGTAGAAAAATATTTATCAGTTCGGCTAATTTTAAATATCCGACGATAAAAACAAAAGTTCTGAAAAAAATCCCCATTTATGAAATTGCAAAAGAAGATTGTTTGCTATTTATGTGGGTTACTAATCCGCACCTAGCTCAAGGGATAGAGCTAGGAACTTCTTGGGGGTTTGAGTATAAAACGGTTGCATTTGTCTGGGACAAGATGGTTCACAACCCTGGGCAATATACACTCTCATATTGCGAGTTATGTTTGGTGTTTAAGAGAGGAAAGATCCCTAGACCGCGAGGGGCAAGAAATATCAAACAACTTGTTCGTGTTCCTCGTGGAAAACACAGCGAGAAACCATTGGAAGTATTGAAGAACATAGAAAAGATGTTTCCAACACAAGACAAAATAGAATTATTTGCTCGTCACCAACCAAATGGATGGGATGTATGGGGGCTTGATGTCAGGGAAGAGTATGAATCTGGCGAAACTAAGCAAGAAGAGGTGCTATATGCTCCTCGAAGTGGTCAAATAACACTGTGGGATCAGATGGGTCACGCCAAAAGAAAAAATGAGCAGTATGATTTCCATACCAACAAGTAATCTCTCTGACCCTACAGGGATCTCGGGTTATATCACCCTGGAAAACTGTCCAGAATGGCAAAGCGTTTCCGCCGATATTTCCCTCTTTCCTTAGACAGGAGTTTAACCACTCAGCCCAGTATTAAGCGACAAAATAACGCATATTCAAAAAGCTATTCCTGCTCAGGCTGTAAGACCCCATTCACAACTTTATAGCCCAAAGCCCGAAGAATTGCCGCCTGTTTTTCGTTGGGTTCCTCCAGGCGTCGTTGGGCCTTTCGTGCACCGGTGGGCCAGAGCAGGCAGGAATGCAGGGTGCGCAGGCGCTCCATGGCCTCGGCGGCGGAGATCCTGAGCCCGTTACGGGCCAGGCGAATTTCCAGCAGACGCAGATAGGCCAGGGCAACTACGCAGGTGAAGATATGGCACCTGATCTTGCCGTCGGTCCAGTGGCGCAGGGGCAGCATGGCCACCATTTCATGATCCTTGCTCTGGCGGAAGCTCTGCTCCACCACGTAGCGGTCCAGGCCGGCCTGGACGATCTCGTCGGTGTTCCAGTCAGGATGATCGGTCACCAGGATGTTCTTGCCGAAGTAGTCGATGTGGCGGCCGATCCGATAGTGGTTTTTGCGACAGTTCATCTGTAAGCGCTTGCCGTCTCGAAACAGCTCCACTCGGTATAGATCATCCGGCAGGTGCAGTTCCCGGCAGAGGTTGAGATAACGCTCCTGCACTGTCGCGGGGTTACGCCACTGGGCTGCCTGGCCGTTGACCTTGTGGCGCATCAGGTGCACCTCTTCCTCCAAACGCAGCATTTTCTGCTCGAAGGCGTAACGCTGCTTGGTGGCGGTGCGGGGATTATAGGTGACCACCACACTGCGCTCTCTGCCCCACAACTCTCGGCTGGTACGCCAGGCCAGCAACAGGTCGTCATCGCGGCCTTTGGCCTTGAGCTGCCGGTTCTTGGCGGTATCGACTACCTGGAAATGCTTGCGATCCACATGGATCAGCTCTTCGGCGTAATGGGGTGAATAGCTGGTGACGAAATGGAGCCGGTCATTGGCGTCGATGGCGGCGATATTCTCCTCGGCGTTGATCCCCTTGTCGAAAACAATAGTCATGGTGCCTTGGTCGCCCCGGCCGGCAACTTCGAACAGTTCCTGGGCCAGCTTGAGGAACACCTTGGAATCGTGCCGGTTGCCTTCATACTCCCGGTAAAATAGCGGCAACCGGTTGTCCCTGGCCACCAGCAAAGCCACCCCGACCTGCCGCAGCCAGTGACGCCCCTCCTTGTTTCGACCTCGTTGGGCCAGTTCCGAAGAGGTGTTGCCGGCCATGAAGGTGTAATAGTTGGTGGTATCGAACATCACCGCATCCGCCGATGATGGCTCCAATTCCGCCAGCTTACGGAAAAAGAGATCGGCCACCGCCGCCAGCTTGGCACTGTCCATCTTCTCCCACTGCTTCCAGTAGGCCTGGGAGCTCAAGGCATCAAGGGCCACCGGCCGGATCTGCTGGATGGCGGTGGTGCGATACCACTCCGCCAAGGCCCGTTTGGACTTGGGGGCCACCATCCGATTGGCGATGGCATAGAAGAAATAATCCCCCACCGAAGGCGAGCCCTTTCTTTCCGCCGGCGACAGCACCGAATCGACCAGGCCGGCGATGTTGACCTCCCGGTCCAGCAGCTCGGCCAGCCACAGCGAGCCGAACTCCTGCACCTGGATCCGCTCGACCTCCCGGCTACCAGCACCCTTGGCCAGCTCCAGCAACCGCTCGGGGCTGCCGAGATAGACCTGGTTGACCACCTTGGGTTTGCCATCAACCCGGGCGGTCTCCCGCAGGTAATAGTAGGGTCTGCCTTTTTTGATTTTTTTGTGTATGTGTGCCATGCCCCAGCTTATTAAGTAGGGGCTCACGCTGTCAAGTAAAAAATGAATTATTTTTGCAAAAACAAAAAGAAAAAGTGTTTTCGGGGGTTAAGCTTGAGGGGTCTTACGGATTTACGGTCGGTAATGTGCTGATTTTACGTTGTTATGATGTTGTGAACGACCTGCTGCGGTTAAACTCCTGTTAGAATTTCAAGAAGGCCAGGGGTGAAGAATTTGCATGATCTTTCGTGGGCATTTCCACGCCCATCTGACCGTTTCCCACCCTCTACCCAGCCATCTTGACGCTTGACCTCAACATATATAGTCTTGCCAGTTCTTGTATTGTCTATGGCATAGTCTAAATAAACTCCATGTTTGGTAATAGGCTCTTGAGGAGTATAAATTTGAGACATTTCTGGCTCAGAGAGTTGGACGCTTACATAAATATTTGAAAATTCTTTTGGTTTCGCTCTTATTTGATATTCTGTGTCCTCGAAAACTGCTTTAAATGCATCATAGAAATTGCTTTCAGCCTTTCCTGCATTCTTTCCGCTATAATCCTGCCATTTCTTACGTAGTCGATTATGTTCACTTGCCATTATCAACAAACTCCAATAGTTCTATCAATTTAACGTCGAGAGCTTTAGCAATTTTCATCATATTGATAAGGGTAATATTTTTTTCTGCACGCTCTATCATGCCAATATAGGTACGGTGTAGACTCGCCTTAGAAGCAAGCTCTTCTTGAGACAACCCTTTATTTTTGCGGGCCAATTTGACTCTTCCGCCAAATTGAATTAGCGCCTGGTTCTTCGTTGACATAGTTACCCCCTAATATGGATATCTAACTTTAGTATGCATTTTTAGTCCACATACTAAAGTTGGCATTTTGTGGAGGGTTGTGAAGAATAGAGAAAATATCGGTGGGCGGATGAAGGTAGGCGTTATGGTTTTTTTTGTCGGTAAAATGTTATTAAATTCAACGAGGTGAGAGACATGGAAAACAAAAAAATCACCATTGCAAACATCGCTTATGGTCAGCGGGCGGCGCCAATGTACTTGCCGCGTTAGCGCCGTCATCGTTTACACCGTCCGCTGAATTATTTTGTTAGTGTCTCTTTTTGAATTTTGGTTTTGTCGGCAAACCAAATTGTGCTTGCTCACTCCTCTGAACTGAAATTAAGTGGTCACGGAATGCCGGATGAATCTCCCAGAGGGCTTTTTGCATGTCATTCCACCGTTCATTACACACAAAATTAGGGTCATCTGAAGGGTATACAAAGCGGTAGTTATCCTTTTCCCGAGAGTCTGAGATTCTGGGAAAAATAAACCCGATTAAGAACAGAAAGGACCATAATCTAAAGAGTTGCTCGTCATCATCTGGATTTATGATCATTCCAGAAAGCTTAATCGAGAAAGAAGATGGTAAAGATTTAAGATGTTTTTTGACCTGTTCTGATCCTGCCAAAAATGAGCCTTCATCATATTCCAATCTTGCAAAAGATCGAATTATTTGGGGTAAAGAGGGGCATTCCTTCTCGTATTCTTGGGAAAGCAATGTTGCTCGTTCTTCTGAATAAACAGGCATAACCTTCGCAAGAATATCGTCTGTGATTTTTGTTACAGGTGGCTCCAGAGCCTGCTTGGCAAGCATGTTGACCAGTTGGACCGCATCTCTCGGACGTTCTCTTGACCTTGACTTGATAATATCCCGCCAGCTGCTACGTTTCTGGCTTGTTGGCATTTTGGGCCTTTCTCCTTCAAAAAAGAAAGGATAATGAGGTTTGTTTTCCTTTGCTCCACATTTTTTAGCTGCCAATACTAATCGACGCTCAATAATTTCCTGCACATGGTCAAGGTTTGGATTTAGTGCAAATACGAGGCGAAGAAAATGGTCCCATTGGTCACGTTGGCCAACTTCTTCTTTTGACAACTCGCGCCAAATCTCATCCCGTATGGATATTATTACTCTTGATTTTGGGATTCTTTGGGCGATTTCTCGCGCTGCAAGCAATACTGCCCATATCCTATTTAAATGACCAGGGGAGCCTGGAGAAGCGACTTGATCTGTGTCATCAATAAATAGATAAAAGGCTCCAGATGATTCATTGATGTTTGTTTTGAGTGCTTTTTCAAGTTTTGTTGAACTTGCACGATCAGCATTTGGCAGCACACTGGTAAAATCTACTGTTGTAATCGGTTTTGATACAGCGGCTAGGAACCTTGAGAGTTTTCCCACAAAGTCCATATCTTGGACGCCTGACGCTATAGCCTCATTGTATAAAACTGCATTATCTCCTTTAACATATCCAGTAAGCTGAGAACCAATATTCTCAGCGAGAGCCTTTAGGAGCCCTTTGTAAGCAATTCTGGTTAACTCCCCCGATGAGCCTTCATGGGGCATATTGTCAAGATCAATGTCTAAAGGTTTCAGAAGTAGTGCAGGTATATTTGCCTTGAGCAACATATTAATGGAAAAATCAATAATTGCACTTTTACCTGATCCTTTTTTCCCAACTAGTAATCTAGGACTATTTGGTGGAGGTGTAATTATTTTTTTATATTCATCAGTTTGAACGAATGCTTCATTAAGGATATGCTTCTCACCTTCTGTTGTGCCAGTGGGAACATAATATAGAAGAGCGTTCATCCTTTCTTCAATAAGTGATGCTTGCTGGTTCATATGAATTTTCCCTTTTACGCTTACGCTACTGATAAGCCGCGCCTTCTTGAGCGCCAGAACTTGGCGCAGCAGTATCCAGCGTCGGCTTAATTGGCTGGTTAGTAATAGATTTCTCTGTTGTCTCTTTGAGATCGTTTCCTTTCGCCTGAGTTTCGTCCTGTACTTTTGGCGACACAGTTTCGGTCCTCACGGATTCAAGGGCTGGAAGTTCTTTGATTTCTTTGTGCAAATCTGATCGAACAGTCCAGGCTAGAGATGCCATTGAAACGATAATTGCAAGGCCAGAAAATATTGCAGGCACCCATAATTGCCATCTTTTTGAGCGGAGTGACGAGAGCACAGATACAAGGTAAGGAAAATGTACGCAGTCTTTATCTGTGTCTGCTCTTCGCGCAAATAAATGCACCCAACTGTTGTCACTCTTTTGATATGAATATCGGTTATCAAGATCGTAATACAGTCTCCCCCATACTATATCAACATCAACACGCAAAGACTTTGCGACCGCTGTGATGTCAACCGGGACGTAATTCTTGTTCGTTCGTGCGGGGTTACCTTCCTTCCATTCCTCGTAATCATCTACGTGTCGCTTGTATATTTCTTCAATTATCTGAAGATCAGATGGAACCTTCATCTGCACTCCTAACGTCAAAATTGATCATCGGGCCGACATATTAGCAGCAAATGAACCATCGTTTATTTCCGTCTGCTCGAACGCATTGGTGGTAAAATGTTTTGCAATTCAACTGCAAGGTAAACAACAATGCACAAATTAGATATTTTATTTATTTAATGAAACCGAGAAAGGAATGACGGGCTCTAATGCTGAAATAACGGCATTCATTACTTGGTATGTTGTTAATGATTTTGGCGAAGTTAATAGATTTTTAAAATAATACGATAGAAACTGCAATGATATAAAAATAGATTTTACAAATATTCATACTTCGTTGTCTCAAGAGATTTTAAAAAATTTCCCCACTTACAACAGATATATCCTTTCGGGTTTCGACGAGGAACAATTACGATTGAATCAATGGCATCAACCAGTATCGGTTCTTTGTGCCAAATTTCAACGTAAGGAATGCAGTTGTTACCAGAAACTTCAGAGCCATGACAAAATGGGTTTAGAACAAGATTGGTTAGTAATTTACCATTTAATATAAGGAGAAATGTTATAGGTGAAAAATTTGTTATGAATTCTTCCCATGCTTCAAATGATAAATATATATTAAATGGTCTTTGTCTGAAATCGAATAAACAGACCCAATTATTTAAGTACCCTATATTATGTTTTGACTGTTCATAAGTTGGGTTAAATTTGCTTTCGCCGTTATTTGTAGCGCAATTAGGCAATATTGTTTTTGTTTTGATAATTAATTTGAGCGTTTCTACTTTGCATCTATAGAATATTTTGTTGTCTATTATTGGAAACAATGGCGCGATAGGTGTTGAATTAAAACTTTCTATTGAATCTTTATACCCATCTTTGTCTTCGTATGGGATATCGTTTAACTGAACTTTCGGACTTGACCTAACTGGCCGTTAAAATGTTTTTATTTCTGCCATTTCCCGCTGGGGATAACAACATATGACAAGCTGTATCCATCAATACATTGATGATTCTTCGCACGGCATCTTCGGTGAGCTCACCGAGTTGCCGTATTTTGTCCAGGGCCAGGGTCATGATGCGCTGGAGCGCTTCGAGCAGGGTGATGTCCTGCATCTCCTCGGCACAGGCGTAGAAGAGGGAGCCCAAAGCCCGCTCATCGTTGTCCATCCGCTGCTGGAAGGAGAGGAAGCAGTAACGGATCATGACTATGGTGGCATGGGCGATCAGTCCGTCGAAATTCCGCATCTGCACCTCCTTTTCCAGGTTGAGGTAGTGCTTGACCACTTTGAACATCACCTCGATATCCCACCGTTTACCGTAGGTCTGAACGATCTCCTCCTCGCCGAGTTCCAGATCGGTGGACAACAGGGCCAGCCAGTTTTTGGTGCTGCGATGCCGGACGAAGACAATTTTGGCCGGCAAGCCACATGTCAGCTCCACCGTGGTGCTGGCCAGGATTTTGGCCCGCCCCGGTCGTTTGTGCAGGTTCCGGTAGATTTCCCCCACTCGCCGGGAAACACCCTGATGCCGGAAACGGATATTGGGCATGTCCTTCAGCATGCAGATCACTGGCCTATGCCGGTGCAGTTTCCTGATGATCGAGGGAAAGGCGAACCAACTGTCCATCAGGATGTAACCGAAGTCGATGCCGCTTGCCATGATCCGCTTGATCATACCATCCAGCAGATCGGTGGACTTGGTCACCGCCTCTTGCCGGCGCCGGGCAGCGCAACAACGCCGGTCAAGTCGTCTTTTCTCACCCCACAAACGTTTCTCCGGTTCACGCGAAGAAAGCAAGGCAAAGTCCACCGGCAAGGTGTTGTAACCATCCGACCAGGCCATGGTCAGCAGCTTGAAGCCCCTGGTAAACCGTTTACGGCAGTTGTCACGCACCCTGGCCAGCAACTCCACCTTGCGGGCATGGGGCCGTTCGTAGGTGCTGTCGTCGATGATCAGCACCTTCCGTTTTGGCTCCTCGGTCAGCAGGGAGAAAACGGTGGCGATTTTGGCCGCCAGTTGCAGCAGCAGCCGGCGCCAGTTGTAGTTGGCCCCCTGCAGGAGGTCATAGGCGGCGTCCTTGCCAAAGCCCTGCTCCCGTTCCACGATTCCGCGAAAGAAGTTCTCCTGGTTGAAGGCCAGCATGAAGATGGACTTCAGCAGCCGAACCGGCGAAGCGCCCCGCAGCTTACGGATACCCGCCCGGTTGAGCAGGGTGCCGAGGGAGAAGTTGTCAAAGAACTGATCGACTTTGCTGTTCAGTTGCCTTACTGCTTGCTGTTCTTGGCTGCCCGTGATATTTTGCATTCACGCCTCTTCTTTTTGATTTTATTGAGTTTTTGGCAATTCCCAATATATCAAAAAGCAAGGGGCGTTTCACGTTTTATTTAGTTAAATCAGGGCTTTGAGTTTATTTTTTTCTCAAGTCCGAAAGTTCAGGTTTAATGTAAACGGGTATTTTATCATGTTTCACCAAAATTATTTTAAATGCTTTTAATCAACAACCAATTAAGCATGTATTGCTTTTATCTAATTCAATTTGTGTATTTATATGGTGCCAGCAAGTGATTCAACAAACCTGAATATCACCCCGTTTTGGGAGATAGCTATCCACATCACCCTTACTTTTCTGTGTATCATTACAACCGCGATGATATCCACCAGACGGGCCAAGCCCCCCGCGCCATATCACTCGCCCGCTCCCAGCGCCTCCAGCAGCCGCCGGTAATCCGGCGATTGGCGCAGGATGCGGCCGCCGGCCTCGGTCAGCATTTGCACCTGCTCATCCGGGAGTTGCAGGGCGGTCTTGATTTCCTGCAATTGGCGGCGCAGCTCCGGGTCGGGTTCCGCCTCGAAGGTCACCCGGGAAAAGTAGTATTCGATGGGGTTCTCCTCCTCGGCATCCTCGAACTGGCTCTTGATCGTCTCGATGTAGCTGCGGACCTGCTCGATGGAGTCGGACGAATAGTTCTCCATCGGGGTGGTCGCCGCCGCGTTGAGGACGGTGAAGATCGAGGGCGGGCGGGCGCTGCGGTCCATCTTGGCGGCCGTCTTCGGCTGGGCGTCCACCACGATGATCACCAGCCGTTTGATCTGCCGCCGGCCCTGGTGCTTGTTGAACTTGGCCAGGATCGAGAGCGGGCTGGAGACCGAGTTCAGCCCCAGCATCGGCTCGCGCAGGCCCAGGTTGTCGGCCAGGCCGCCGTCGCTCAGGTGGATGTAGGCCCGTTGCGGGTCTTCGTAAGACTCCCAGGCCACGGCCCGGTCGTAGCGGGCCGAGTTCAGCTCCAGATCCTTTTTGGCCCCGCGAATCCAGGCCGGGGTGGTGTAGCCGCAGCTCTCTTTGGGGTGGTTGGTGAAGGTGAGCGGGGTGAAGGCCACCGGGAAGGCCGAGGAGGCGGTGACCCCGCGGGAGAGCTGGATTTGGTCCAGGTCCGAGCAGAGCCGGTCGAAGTGGTCCTGGATGAAGGAGAAGCCGGCGCCGATGCTGATATCCGTCGCGTTGAGGACGATGAAGGGGCGCTGCCGGGGCAGGTCGGCGAAGGTGGCCCGGTTGAAGATCGCCTCCCCGTAGTAGCGGTCCGCCAGATCGCTGCGGCCGTAAGTCCACGACCCCAGCCGCCCCCAGTTCCAGGGGGCCAGCACCCGCCCGATCAGGGCGCTTTCGATCCGCAGGGCCAGGACATCTTGCGGGAAGTCGGCCAGAAAGCGTTCCTGGCCGTAGAGGCCGTAATAGGCTGCGGCGAAGCTGCCGCCGGATACCGAGGAGATAATGTCCACCTCGTCGAGCAGGGTGGCGTCGGAGCCCGGCAGCCGGGCGGCAGCAAGTTCCTGCATCGCCCCGTAGGCGAAGGCGGCCGCCCGGGTTCCACCCCCGGAGAGGGCCAGGATGATGAAGGTTTCATCGCTGTTGCCGGGGTTCAGCGCCAGGTTCTGAAACCGGTAGCCGCTGGCGGGATCGACCTTGGTTAGCGGCGGGTTTTCCGGAAACGAGGCGCAGCCGCCCAGGAGCAGCAGCACCAGGAGCAGGAAGGCCGGCCAGAGCCGCTTGGGGTTGGCGGCGGCCATCATGGCGTGAACTCAATAATCAGGGGGTTTCTTCTGGTGGTGGCGGAAACCTGGCGGGTGATGGCGGCGGGCTGGTAGTTTCGCGGTTCGCCGAGGTGGAAGGTGTAGGTGCCGGATTCGCCCAGCATCAGCACCTCGTTGGTATCCCCCAGCGGCTGGTCATCGACGAATACGGTGCGCTGTTCGCTGAAAACAACCTTGATCCAGTTCATTTCCCTCCCCCCGCTACGGGCCGTCGGCAACGTCCATTCGCTGAAAATGCCCAACCGGAATTAGTACCCTTAGCCAAGGAGAAAGATGATTGCAAGCAAAAAGGCGCCGGCCCAGCTCGTAGCGCATCTCGACGCTGGTTTCCTGGTCGCCGGTTGCGGCGAAAAAGGGTAAGGCGGGGGACGTTATGTTGTGAGGACGTCGAAACGCGCCATCAAAAACTCCGGTATCGGGCCAGAGGCAAACCGTTCCGCTCGGCATATTCGTTGGAACTCTCCAGCGCCGCCTGGTTCTCCTCCAACCACAATTGCGCCCGCCGTTCTGCGGTTGCCTGCGCCACACCTTGCTCCGCCGCCCGCGAAATATTTACTTGCAGCAACCGGGCTTCATCCAGCAAACGCGCACTGATCGATATGTTGGTCGCCCGCCTGGTGCCCCTAAGTGCCGACTGAACTGTTCCCATGGTTGTCATCCTTACGGTTGTTGCAATTATCTAATAAACTTATCTCAAATAGTATCCATAGACAATGCGCACGTCAACTGTAAGGCCTGTATCAGGGAAAGAGGAAGAAGGGGACAGAGCTATTTTTTGACATTATCCGAACCTTATTGTTGTGTTTCTTTCCTTTTGGTTGTGTTGCCGCCGTGAGGTTTTATCCCGGCAAAATCGTGGTCGGCAAATAATGGCCGTATTCCGGGCTGGTGGCTGATTGGCACAGGCCTTGCTCTTTAGGTTGGTCATGGTCGATTCCGCAAGAGGCGGCAGCATGAGTTCAGTAGCGATCAACAAGGGGAAAAACATGCAAGCAACGGTTTTGGAATCCCGGCAAGGGCAGATTTGGCGGAAAGACGACGCTCCCATGGTGATGGAGTGCAACAAGGACAGCCTGGCCGGGGCGGTGAGTCAGCGGGCTTGTGTTTTTTGCGGCTCGCGGGTGGTGCTCTATCCCATTGCCGATGCCCTGCACCTGGTGCATGGCCCCATCGGCTGCGCCGTTTATACCTGGGATATCCGGGGGGCGCTCTCCTCGGGGCCGGAGCTGCACCGGCTCAGTTTTTCCACCGACATGCAGGAGCGGGACGTAATCTTCGGCGGCGAAAAAAAGCTTTACCGGGCTCTGGTGGAGCTGATCGACCGCCACGCCCCGGCGGCGGCCTTCGTTTACTCCACCTGCATTGTCGGGATCATCGGCGATGATCTGGAGGCGGTTTGCCGTAAGGTTGCCGCCGAGAAGGGGATTCCGGTGCTGCCGGTGCAGTCGGAGGGCTTCAAGGGCAACAAGCGGGCCGGTTATCAGGCCGCCTGCAATGCCATGCGCCGGCTGGTTGGCACCGGTGAGACGGCGGGGATCTCCCCCTACAGCATCAATATTCTGGGGGATTTCAACCTGGCCGGCGAACTCTGGCTGATCCGCGACTATTTCGCCCGGATGGGGGTGGAGGTGGTGGCCAACATCACCGGCGACGGCCGGGTGGCCGATATCCAGCGGGCCCACGGCGCCGCCTTGAATGTGGTGCAATGTTCGGGGGCCACCATGGAGTTGGCCAATATGATGGAGTCCGATTACGGCATTCCCGCCATCCGGGTCTCCTATTTCGGGATTGAGGATATGGCGGCGGCTCTCTATGCGGTGGCGGAATTTTTCCCGCAGGAGCCGGCCATCATGGCCCGGACCCGGGAGTTGGTGCGGGAAGAGCTGGCGGCGCTGCTGCCGGAGCTTGAGCAGTACCGCCGCGACTTGCAGGGCAAAAAGGCGGCCATCTACGTGGGCGGGGCCTTCAAGGCCTTTTCGTTGGTAAAAGCCTTCCGGACCATCGGCATGGAGGTGGTGATGGTGGGCTCCCAGACCGGCACCGCCGAGGACTACCGGGAGCTGGCGGAAATCACCGACCCGGGCACCATCATCGTCGACGACTCCAACCCCTTGGAGCTGGCTTCATTTCTGCAGGAAAAGGAAGTGGATATTTTCGTCGGCGGGGTCAAGGAGCGGCCCATTGCCTACAAGCTGGGAGTGGCCTTCTGCGACCACAACCACGAACGCAAGGAGATGCTGGCCGGTTTCGAGGGGATGCTCAACTTTGCCCGTGAAGTCCACGCTTCGGTAACCAGCCCCGTCTGGCGGCTGCTGCCCCGCCGGGCGGCATCATGAGCGGGAAATGAGATGCTTCCGGCACCATTTAAGCTGATTCAGATGCACCCTTCCAGGATAATCGGCAGCGGGTCGATCAACTCAAGCGCTGGATGGTTCCAAAGGGTTGACCAGTTTAGTGCCGTGGCCGGATAACCGGCGGTCAGCCAGGCCAGGGACAGGTGCAGATGGTCCGGTGGCGCGGAATTGCCCGGCTTGCCGGCCGCGGCTATCAGCGCCAGGGGAGAATCGGCTGAAACCTGGGTTCCGAGGTCAACCAGCGGCTCTACGTGGGCGTAAAGGGAAACCAGCCGTCGTTCCGGCCCATGGTTGATTGGGTGGCAAACCACCACGGTGCGGCCCAGAAAGTCGTTTAGTAGTGCCGTCACTTCCCCGGCCCATAGGGGTGGCACCAGGGCCCGGGCCGGTAAGGCCAGGGATTGCCCCCGGGCATCAAGCAGGGCAAAGAGGTCCACCCCTTCATGGGGAGTGGGGCGTCGGCTCTGCTCACGCCACCAGGCAGACTGTTCCTTGAAGCCCATTCCCGGTTGCATCTGCCAGCGGCAATGGGGGTTCAATTGGTTTAGGCGCAGGAATTCGCCCCAGAAGGGGGTGGCAGGAATCATGGGGGACCTTCGCAGTTGTTGGGTGGAAGCTTTTTGGTTGACAAACCGGCGATGCAGCTAAGTATAATGATAGTATATAAGTTCAAAAAAATCTGACGAACTTTCCAAAATGGGGTGTCTGGCGGTGGATAAGCGGCTTGCCGATTTTGAAGATATTTGCCGGGAAAAGGGGCTGAAAATTACCCATCAGCGCCTGGAAATCTACCGGGAGTTGCTTTCTGCCACCGACCACCCTTCGGTGGAAGCTGTTTTTCAGCGGGTGCGCCAGCGCATTCCCACCATCTCCATCGACACCGTCTACCGAACCCTGGCCATGCTGGAGCAGTCCGGCATGATTCATCGCATCCAAACCATGGAAGGTCTTGCCCGCTATGAATCGGAGTGCGGCCTTCACCATCACCTGATCTGCAACAAGTGCCATGAAGTCGTGGATTTCACCTGGGAGTTGTTCGATTCCCTGGAGCCGCCGCCGGCGGTTAAAAGCTGGGGGGTTAGCCAAGGGAAGAATATCGTGATCACCGGGGTCTGCCAACAGTGCTTGGAGCGGGAGCAAAAATAAATAGCTATTTTTTTGTTGCCAAACCAGAAAGATTCCTAGATAGTATAAGGAACTAATAAGGCTTTTGGGGGCTCGCATCCCAAAGACCCTTTTGCTGGAATTTAATCCCAACCCAAAGGAGATCCGCCATGAGTGAAATGAGTAAGTGCCCGGTAACCGGTAAAACCGGCAGCACCACCGCCGGCAGAGGCCCAACAACCCGCGACTGGTGGCCCAAGCAGCTCAACCTGGGCATCCTTCACCAGCACGCCCCGGCCTCCAACCCCCTGGGGCCAGACTTCAACTACGCCGAAGAGTTCAAAAAGCTCGATCTGGCGGCGCTGAAGAAGGATCTGGTCGCCCTGATGACCGATTCTCAGGAGTGGTGGCCGGCCGATTGGGGCCACTACGGCGGCCTGATGATCCGCATGGCCTGGCATAGCGCCGGCACCTACCGCACCGGGGATGGCCGGGGCGGGGGCGGCACCGGCAACCAGCGGTTCGCCCCGGTCAACAGCTGGCCCGACAACGCCAACCTGGACAAGTCCCGCCGCCTGCTCTGGCCGATTAAGCAGAAATACGGCAACCAAATCTCTTGGGCCGACCTGATGATTTTAGCGGGCAACTGCGCCCTGGAATCCATGGGTTTCAAAACCTTCGGCTTCGGCGGCGGCCGGCAAGACATCTGGCAACCGGAAGAGGACATCTACTGGGGTTCCGAGGCCGAATGGCTGGGTGATAAGCGCTATAGCGACAGCGGCGAGCGCAAGCTGGAAAATCCCCTGGCCGCCGTGCAGATGGGGCTGATCTACGTGAATCCCGAAGGCCCCAACGGTAACCCCGACCCGGTGGCCTCCGGCCGCGATGTGCGGGAAACCTTCGCCCGCATGGGGATGAACGACGAGGAAACCGTGGCCCTGACCGCCGGCGGCCACACCTTCGGCAAATGCCACGGCGCCGGGCCGGCATCGCACGTGGGCCCCGAACCGGAAGCCGCACCGCTGGAAGAGCAGGGGCTGGGCTGGAAGAACGCCATGGGCAGCGGCAAAGGCGGAGACACCATCACCAGCGGCATTGAGGGCGCCTGGAAACCCAATCCCACCAAATGGGACATGGGCTACCTCAACACCCTGTTCAAATACGAATGGGAGCTGGTCAAGAGCCCGGCCGGGGCCAATCAGTGGCTGGCCAAGGACGTGGCCGAGGAGGATATGATCCCCGACGCCCACGACCCGTCCAAAAAACGCCGGCCGATGATGACCACCGCCGACCTCTCCATGCGCTTCGACCCGATCTACGAGCCCATCGCCCGGCGCTACCAGCAGAACCCCGAGGAGTTCGCCGATGCCTTTGCCCGGGCCTGGTTCAAGCTGACCCACCGCGACATGGGGCCCAAGGCCCGTTACCTGGGGCCGGAAGTGCCGCAAGAAGACCTGATCTGGCAGGATCCCCTGCCCGCCGTTGATCACCCCCTGATCGACGATGGTGACATCGCCGATCTCAAGGCCAAGGTGCTGGCCTCGGGCCTGTCGGGGGAGGAACTGATTGCCACCGCCTGGGCCTCGGCAGCCACCTTCCGGGGCTCGGACAAGCGGGGCGGGGCCAATGGCGCCCGTGTCCGCCTGGCGCCGCAGAAGGACTGGGCCGTGAACCAGCCGGCGCAATTGACCAAGGTGCTGGGGGGGCTGGAAACCATCCGGCAGGAGTTCAACGGCGCCCAGAGCGGCGGCAAAAAGGTTTCGCTGGCCGACCTGATCGTGCTGGGTGGTTGCGCGGCGGTGGAAGCGGCGGCCAAGGCGGCCGGGCACGCCATTGAGGTGCCCTTCACCCCCGGTCGCGCCGATGCCTCCCAGGAACAGACCGATGTCAAGTCGTTTGCGATCATGGAACCCGAGGCCGACGGTTTTCGCAACTACCAGAAGCAGACTTACAGCGTCACCGCCGAAGAGATGCTGGTGGACAAGGCCCACCTGTTGACCCTGAGCGCCCCGGAGATGACGGTGCTGGTCGGTGGGCTGCGGGTGCTGGGGGCCAATGTGGACCAGTCGCCGCATGGCGTCTTTACCAAGCGGCCGGGCCAGTTGACCAACGATTTTTTTGTTAACCTGCTGGACATGGCCACCGTCTGGCAGCCCACTTCCGACGCCCGGGAAACCTTTGAGGGGCGCGACCGCAACAGCGGCGAGCTCAAGTGGACCGGCACCCGGGTGGACCTGGTTTTCGGCTCCAACTCCCAGTTGCGGGCCCTGGCCGAGGTCTATGCCCAAGATGATACCCGGGAAAAATTCGTCGACGATTTCGTGGCCGCCTGGAACAAGGTCATGAACCTCGATCGCTTCGACCTGGCCTGATCGGGGCACCAAGCAGCAGGCTTAAGAGCCGGTTCAGCGGTCGGTCCGCCGCCGCTGAACCGGCCCCTGGTTGTATAGCGCCCAATGATCGATTGGGACAGCAGGCTGGATCATCAGCTATGGCCGTATTGCTTGGCCACCTGAATGTCTGGTCTGCTTCCATTTTGTCGCAAGCCCTACCCGGCGACCCACTGGCTGCCGAGGAAGGTGGGGCCTGGTGGGGACAAATTGTTGGCTGATCGGCGGCGCTTCTCATTTCTTTTCTCTCCCTGAATTCAAGATGTTGCCTGTTGTCCGGCGTCTCTTGTGCCGCCGTCATTCGCCCTTGAGGGGTGGTTGGCGGCCCTCTTTGGCATGCCCATTGCTCTAGTCCCATGGCAAGTGGATCGTCACTGATGGCGGAGGTTGTCAGCCGCCGCCGGCGATCCGGTTGGAACCAAAACGGGAGAGCACCATGGGCAAGAAAACACCGGATTTTATTTCCACCACCAACGCCTGCAAGCTGTGCCGGCCCCTGGGGGCGGTGCTGGCCTTTCGCGGAGTGGCCGGGGCCGTGCCCTATTTGCACGGCTCTCAGGGTTGCGCCACCTACATGCGGCGCTACATCATCAGCCATTTCAATGAACCCATCGATATCGCCTCCTCCTCTTTGGGGGAGAAGAATGCCATCTACGGTGGCGGCCCCAACCTGATGCTGGGGTTGCAAAACGTCACCGCCAAGTACCGGCCGGCGCTGATCGGCATTGCCACTACCTGCCTCACCGAGACCATCGGTGATGACCTCAACCTATTGTTGGCCCAGTACCGGCGGGAGTTTATCGGCGATGATGACAGTGCCCCCCTGCTGATCCGGGTTTCCACCCCCAGCTATGCCGGCAGCCACATGGAAGGCTTCCATGGTGCGGTCATGGCCCTGGTGGAGCAGTTGGCCGCACCGGCAGAAAGCGATTCAGTGTCGGGTCAGGCAATGCCGACCGAGGCGGGGATCAACCTTTTTCCCGGCCTGGTCTCGCCGGCGGACCTGCGCCTGCTTAAAGATATCCTGGCTGAATTCAACCTGCCGGCCACCATCCTGCCCGACTTCTCCGATACCCTGGATGGCCCGGCCCTGGAAGATTATCCCCTGATTCCCCCAGGCGGCACCGAAATCGCCGCCATCGCCGGGATGGGCCGGGCGGCGGTCAGCATCGAATTTGGCCGCACCATCCCGGATAATTTATCCGCCGCCGGCTGGCTGGCAGCTCAACGGGGAGTAAGCCGCAAGCAATTGGGGCTGCCGCTGGGGCTGCGGGAAACCGATCGCTTGATGGAGTTGTTGGCCCAATTGGCGGCGAGCCGGTCGGCCCCCACCGGCTGCGAAGAATCCCCAACTTCGGCACAACCTGCCTTGCCACCCCGCCAGGCGGCCGCCCGTGGCCGCCTGCTGGATGCCATGGTGGACGGCCACAAGTACCTGGCCGGTAAAAGGGCGCTGGTTTACGGCGAAGAAGACCTGGTGGTAGGGCTGAGCTCGCTTTTGGCGGAACTGGGTATCCGGCCGGTGCTCTGCGCCTCCGGCGGCAAAAGCGGCAAGCTGGCGGCTGCCATCGGCGAGGTGACCGGCGAGCTGCTGCCTGCCGGCAGTAGCCCGGAGGTTTACGAGGATTGCGATTTCTTCGATATCGCCGAAAGGGCCCGGCAGCTCAAGCCGGATCTGATCATCGGCCACAGCAAGGGTTATTCCCTGGCCCGGGAACTGGCCATTCCTCTGATCCGGTTGGGGTTCCCCATTCACGACCGGCTGGGCGGCCAGCGGATTCTCCACCTGGGCTACCAGGGCGCCCAGCAGCTTTTCGATACCATCGTCAACACCCTGATCGCCCACAAACAGGACAGCTCGCCGGTGGGCTACAGCTACATGTGAGCAAACTGCAAATCTTTCAACCGTTGGCCGCGCCAACAGGTAAAGGAGTAATCATGAACGCAACAGCAGACAGAGCTAATCATCCCTGCTTCAATCCGGCGGTTAAGGGACAGTTTGGGCGAGTGCACCTGCCGGTGGCGCCCCATTGCAATATCAAGTGCAATTACTGCAACCGCAAATATGACTGCGTTAACGAATCGCGGCCAGGGGTTACTTCCACCGTGCTGACCCCCGACCAGGCCTTGGTGTACGTGGATCGGGTATTGGAGCGTGAACCCCGGATCAGCGTGGTGGGGATCGCCGGCCCCGGTGACCCGTTTGCCAACGCCGAGGCCACCATGGAAACCCTGCGGCTGATCAACGAAAAGTATTCCGACAAGCTGCTTTGCCTGTCGAGCAACGGAATGAATATCGGCCCCCATATCCCGGAGCTGGCCGCCCTGAATGTTTCCCATGTCACCATCACCGTCAACGCGGTGGACCCGGAGATCGGGGCGCGTATTTACGGTTGGGTGCGGGACGGCAAGGTCCTTTACCGGGGCCGGCAGGCCGCCGAGCTGTTGCTCCGCCGCCAGTTGGAGGCCATTGGCCGGCTCAAGGCAGCCGGGATCACGGTCAAGATCAACTGCATTATGATTCCGGGCGTCAATGACCAACATATCCCGGCGGTGGCCGAGGCGATGCGCGATTTGGGTGCCGATCTGTTCAATTGCATGGCCCTGTTCCCCAATGCCGGCACTCCCTTTGCCGAGATCATCGAGCCCAGTAAGCAGGAGCTGGCGGCAATGCGGGCTAAAGCGGAAAAATTTCTGCCCCAGATGCGCCACTGCACCCGTTGCCGGGCCGACGCCGTGGGCCTGCTGGGCGAGGACAAAAGCGGCGAAATGCAGGGCTGCCTGAGTGCCTGTGCCACCCTGCCGCCCCCGGCCCCGGCCGATCGGCCCTATGTGGCGGTGGCCACCATGGAAGGCATTCTGGTCAATCAGCACCTGGGCGAGGCCGAAGTTTTTCAGGTTTTCGAGCCCCACGCCGGAGGCTACCACCTGCGGGAAGAACGCCCGGCGCCGCCCAGGGGCGGCGGGGTGCGGCGCTGGATCTCTTTAGGTCGGGTGCTCAACGACTGCCGGGCGGTGCTGGTCAGCGGGGTGGGGGAGACCCCCAAAGAGATCCTGCGCGAATCGGGGCTGCGCACCGTGGAGATGAACGGCTTTATCAATGAGGGCCTGAAGGCCGTTTATGAGGGCGGCAACCCGACCCTGTTCAAGGCCAGGCAGGCCAAGTCCTGCTCCAGCGGCGGTTGCCGGGGAGCCGGCGAGGGCTGCGGGTAATATTTGGTCTTACTGTTTGCTAAAATGAGGTTATGGATATGGTTGGCTTGATTGACAGCACCTTACGAGAAGGATTGCAAGGGGTCGGGGTTGAACTGAGCCTTGACCGGCAGGTGGCGGTGGCCGCCGGCTCGGTGGCGTTGGGGCTTGAGGAGCTGGAAGTGGGTCCGGTGGGTCTGGCTGCGGCTACCATGGAGCCGGGCGATTACCTGGCCCGCTTGATCCCCCGGTTGCGCCACGAAGCCGGGGTGCGGCGGTTGGCCCTCTGGTGCCGGTGTTTGCCGGATGATATTGAACGCTCCCTGGCCCTGAACCCCGATGTCCTGGCGCTTTCCATTCCGGCCTCCCATCGGCAGATGACCAGCAAGTTGGGCAAAACGGCGGCTGAAGTTCGAACCCTGGCCGCCGCCGCCCTGGAATTGGCCCGTGGTCGGGTGCCGTACCTGGCTTTGGGGCTGGAGGATGTTACCCGGGCGGAGCCGAATTTTGTTCGTCAAATGGCGGTGCTGGCGGTGGATCATGGTGTCGATCGTTTGCGTCTGGCCGACACGGTGGGTATTTCCGCCCCGGATGAAATTGCCGATCTGGTGGGACGGGTGCGGGAATATCTCCGGGAGGCCGGCGGCGACGGCAGGGGCAACCAGGTGGCCATCGGGGTCCATACCCACAATGATTTCGGCCTGGCCGGAGCCAATGCCATTGCCGCCCTGGCGGCCGGGGCCGATTGGGCCGACGTCTCGCTGTTGGGCTTGGGTGAGCGGGCCGGTTTGGCTCGCCTGGAAGAGGTGGCGACTTACCTGGCCCTGCGCCGGGGTCATCATTACCGGCTGGAGCGCCTGCCGGAGCTGGCGCAACAGTTGGCCGGCTTCTGCGGGCGGGAAATTCCCTCCTGGCGACCGGTGGTGGGCCGCGATGTCTTCAGCTGTGAAACGGGACTCCATCTGGCGGCCATCCAGCTTGATCCGGCCAGCTATGAGCCCTTCGCCCCGGAGTTGGTGGGGCAACGTCGCACCCTGCTCTACGGGGTTAAGGCCGGCCATCGGGCCATCGCCCGGCAATGGCGGCGCTGGCAGGAGGGTAGCGGTCAAGGAAGAAAGGCGCCGGTTGCGGCCGGCAAAAATCGGGCAATCCAAGGCGCCCCCGCCGGCCTGTTGGCCAAGGTTCGGCAAACGGCCCGTGAACTGCGGCGGCCCCTGACCTGCGAAGAGTTGCAGCGGGTTTTTCTGAGCTATGGTTAAGCCGTGGGGAGGGGCTGTAAGCGCCCAGCGGGGATAATCCCCGTGGGCGCTTACAGCAGGGTGGTGGTTTTTTAGTAGCGGTAGTGGTCGGGTTTGTACGGCCCTTCCACCGGTACGCCGATGTACTTGGCCTGGTCGGGGCGGAGTTCGGTGAGGTTGGCGCCGATCCGTTCCAGGTGGAGCTTGGCCACCTTTTCGTCCAGGTGCTTGGGCAGCATGTAGACCTTTCTTTCATACTGGTCGTGGCGCTCCCACAGCTCGATCTGGGCCAGTACCTGGTTGGTGAAGGAGTTGCTCATCACGAAGCTGGGGTGGCCGGTGGCGCAGCCCAGGTTCACCAGCCGGCCCTCGGCCAGGATGATGATGCGGTGGCCGTCGGGGAAGATCACGTGATCCACCTGGGGCTTGATGTTCTCCCAGGTCAGGTCTTTAAGGCCGGCGATATCGATCTCGTTGTCGAAATGGCCGATGTTGCAGACGATGGCCTGGTCCCGCATCTGCTCCATGTGGGCGCGGGTAACGACGTTGATGTTGCCGGTGGCGGTGACGAAGATGTCGGCTTTAGGTGCGGCGTCATCCATGGTCACTACCCGGAAGCCTTCCATGGCGGCCTGCAGGGCGCAGATGGGGTCGCACTCGGTGACCCAGACGGTGGCGCCCATGCCGCGGAAGGCTTGGGCACAGCCCTTGCCCACGTCGCCGTAACCGGCCACCACGCAGATCTTACCGGCGATCATCACGTCGGTGGCCCGCTTGATGCCGTCGAGCAGCGATTCCCGGCAGCCGTACAGGTTGTCGAACTTGGACTTGGTTACCGAGTCGTTGACGTTGATGGCCGGGGCCAGCAGGCTGCCTTCCTTGGTCATCTCATAGAGGCGGTGGACCCCGGTGGTGGTCTCTTCGCTGATCCCCTTCACATCTTTCATCAGCTCGGGATATTTCTCGTGCATGATCTGGGTCAGGTCGCCGCCGTCGTCCAGGATCATGTTGGGCCGCCAGCCGTCGGGGCCGGTGATGGTCTGCTCGATGCACCACCAGAACTCTTCCTCGTTCTCGCCCTTCCAGGCAAAGGTGGGAATCCCGGCGGCCACCATGGCGGCGGCGGCCTGGTCCTGGGTGGAGAAGATGTTGCAGGAGGACCAGCGGACCTCCGCCCCCAGGGCGGTGAGGGTTTCCATCAGCACCGCGGTCTGGATGGTCATGTGCAGGCAGCCGGCAATGCGGGCGCCCTTGAGCGGCTTGCTCGCGCCGTACTCTTCGCGCAGGGCCATCAGCCCGGGCATCTCGGTCTCGGCGATCAGCACCTCTTTACGGCCCCAGTCGGCCAGGTTCATGTCCGCCACTTTGTAATCGTTGTTGTCCAGTACTTTGTTACTCACAATAAAACTCCTATCAGTAAGGGTTGAAAAATTTCAGGTTCGTTTGCCTATTTAATGCCGGCGGCGGCTCTAAGAGCCTCGGCCTTGTCGGTGCGCTCCCAGGTGAACTCTTCCCGCTCCCGGCCGAAGTGGCCGTAGGCGGCGGTTTTACGGTAGATGGGGCGCAGCAGGTCGAGATGCTGGACGATGGCCTTGGGCCGCAGATCGAAGTGCTCGGTGATCAGCTTGCGGATCTCGTCGTCGCTGATCTTGCCGGTGCCGAAGGTGACCACGTTGATGGAAACCGGCTGGGAAATGCCGATGGCATAGGCCACTTGCACTTCGCACTGGGAGGCCAGGCCGGCGGCCACCACGTTCTTGGCCACATAGCGGCCCATGTAGGAAGAGGAGCGGTCCACCTTGGAGGGATCCTTGCCGGAGAAGGCGCCGCCGCCGTGGGAGCCCACGCCGCCGTAGGTGTCGACGATGATCTTGCGGCCGGTAACGCCGCAGTCGCCCACGGGGCCGCCAATTACGAAACGGCCGGTGGGGTTGATGAAGTACTTGGTGTTTTTATCCACCATGTTCTCGGGCAGTATGGGCTTGATGATCTCTTCCATCACCGCCTCTTTGAGGTCCTCGTAATCCACCTCGGGGGAGTGCTGGGTGGAGAGTACCACCGCCTCGACCCGTTTGGGTTTGTCGTTTTCATACTCGATGGTGACCTGGCTTTTGGCATCGGGGCGCAGCCAGGGCAGCCGGCCGGATTTCCGCATCTCGGCCTGGCGCTTGACCAGGCGGTGGGAGTAGGTGATGGGCATGGGCATCAGCACCTTGGTTTCGTCGCAGGCGTAGCCGAACATCAGGCCCTGGTCGCCGGCGCCCTGGTCCAGGTCGACACCCTTGCCTTCGTCCACCCCCTGGGCGATATCCGGCGACTGCTTGTCGATGCTGGTGAGGATGGCGCAGGACTGCCAGTCAAAGCCCATATCGGAAGAGTTGTAGCCGATTTCCTTGATGGTCTCGCGGACGATGCTGGGGTAATCGACCACCGCGTTGGTGGTGATCTCGCCGGCGATCAGGGCCATGCCGGTGGTCACCAGGGTCTCGCAGGCCACCCGGGACATCTTGTCCTGGGCCAGGATGGCGTCCAGAACGGCATCGGAAACCTGGTCGGCCACCTTGTCGGGATGGCCTTCGGAAACGGATTCGGAGGTGAAGAGATAGTTTGCCATGGTTGCTCCTTGTTTATGTTTGGCTAGGTTAATATTTATTAAGGTTCAATGGTTGTTAGCTTGTACAATTTTTACCACATCCTGGCAAGATAAGAAAAAGCATGGGCCACGCTATTGCACCAGGGCTGCCAGTCGGCCGCTGCCCTTCCAGCCGGCCTGCCGGACTTCCCGGGTCAGTTCGGCGGTGACCTCCCACTTGTTGAGCGGGCTGATCAGGTAGAGGCCGTCGATGATGGGGCAGATCTCGGCGATCAGCTCCCGGGTGAACTCGTCGGCCACCCGGCGCTGGTCTTCCACCGCCTCGTAGCGTCCCAGCTTGCGTCGCAGGTCTTCGGGGATGTTGATCCCAGGTACCTCGTGGTGCAGAAACTCGGCGTTGCGGGCCGAGATCAGCGGGAAGATGCCGGGGAAGATCAGCATCTCCAGGTGCCTGGTGCGTTCCAGCATATCCTCGACGGCCCCGGCGCTGAAGAAGGGCTGGGTCATGGCATAGACCGCGCCCAGGGCCGCTTTGCGTTCCAGGCGGCGGATCTGCAGGTCCGGGTTGTTGGGCCGGTAGCTGAAGGCGGCACCGATGGAAAAATCGCACTGCCCCTTCATGGCCTTGCCCGCCGGGTTGCGGCCCTGGTTGAACTGGTTGAGCATCCGGATCAGGCCGAACGACTGCACGTCGAATACCCCGGTGGCCGCCGGCTGGTCGCCGGTGGTGGCCGGATCGCCGGTGACCGCCAGGATACTGTCGATCTCCAGCAAATGGGCCCCCATGATCTGCGATTGCAGCCCCAGGGCGTTGCGGTCGCGGCAGGTAACGTGGGCCACGGTGGCAATGCCCACCTCGCTGCGGATCTTGTGGGCCAGCGAGATGTTGTCGGCCCGCAGTACCGCCAGGGGGTTTTCCCCCAGGGTAATGGCGTCGGCCCCGGCGGCGGCCAGTTCCTTGGCGCCGCCGAGCACCCCGCTGATATCCAGGTGGGTGGGCGGGTCAACCTCCACCAGCACCGGCAGTTTGTCGGTGGGCAGGCGCTTGAGCAGGCTGCCGGCCTTGGCCGCCGTCGGGGCCTGGCTGTCCGGCCCGGTGGCCTGTTTGTCGCTGGCCACCTGGGTCAAGGGGCGGCGTTTAAGGCGCAAGTGTTTGCCGAATTCCTGGATATGGGCCGGGGTGGTGCCGCAGCAGCCGCCCACCAGCCGGGCCCCGGTCTTGACCATCTCCCGCACCAGTTGCGCCATGTAGGGCGGTTCGGCGGGGTAGATCAGGCGGTGGTTGACGATCTCCGGAAAGCCGGCGTTGGGAAAGGCGGCCAGGGGCACCTCCTCGCCCAAGGCGGCCAGCCGTTCCATGGCCGTCAGCATGGCCCGGGCGCCGCGGCCGCAGTTGGAGCCCACCACGTCGGCTCCGGCGGCCAGGGCCGCCCGCCCGCATTCCAGGGCATCGAGGCCGGCGGCGGTGCAACCCTGCTTGGGGTAGACCATGTTGGCCACGATGGGCATTTTGCCGGCCAGGCGGCGGGCCACTTTCAGGGCCAGCAGCAGCTCGTCGAGATGGCTGAAGGTCTCCAGGATCAGCAGGTCCACCCCGCCTTCCAGCAGGGCCTCGATCTGCTCCTTGAAGGCCGCCTCCACCGCTTCCCTTTCCGGTCCCTCGGTTTCGCCCAGGGGGAAATCGGCGCCGCTGGGGCCCACCGAACCGGCCACGTAAACCTCGCCGCTGCCGGCCCGCACCGCCAGTTCGGCCCCGGCCAGGTTGATCTGCCGGGCCTTGTCCTCCAGGCCGGCGTTTTCCAGCTTGAGCCGGTTGGCCCCGAAGGTGTTGGTTTCAATGAGCCGGCTGCCGGCCCGGATATATTCTTCGTGTACCGAGTAAACCAGGTCCGGGTCCGCCAGGTTGAGCCGTTCGATGTTCTTGCCCAGCTCAATCCCCTTGGCGTACAGATAGCTGCCCAGGGCCCCGTCGGCCAGCAGCACCCGTTCCCGGATATATTCCAGAAAGTCGGGTTTGTTGGCACTCATTGAGAAGCTCCTTCCGGGTCGTTGGCTTTTGGGGCAGCGGCCGGGGTGTCCTGGTAGCGTTTGTTGTCCAGGGCTCCCTGGGTGTTGGCCCGCTCCTCGGCAAAGTTGAAGCCCTCCCAGATACCGATGGATTTCAGGATCGAGTCCTGGGGGTGATAGCGGCGGAAGATTTTGAAATAAAGGGCCGCTTCCTTGCTGTTGATGGCGGCCTGGGGGTAGGCGGCCTTGATTTCGGCCAGTTCCTGGTCGCTGATCTCTTTTTCGGCCAGCCTTTCGCCCAGGCTTTCGCAGCCGGCCCCTTGGGTGTACTGCACCTTGTAGCGCCAGAGCACCTCTTCGGGCAGATGACCGGTGTCGGCAAAGGCCCGGCGCAGGATCCACTTTTCGATCCGGGCGTCGTTGACCTGGCGGATTTTCAGCTCCGCCGGGATCTGCATGGCCAGGTCGATCATCGCGGTGTCGAGAAAGGGCACCCGCAACTCCAGGTTGAACAGCATGCCGATGCGGTCGGCCCGCTGCAGGTTGATATTGTGCAGGGTGGAGATCAGCCGCCGGCATTCCTGGTTGAGCCTGGCCGTTTCCTGGTGCTTCATGTAGTGGTAGCCGGCAAACAGTTCGTCGGCCCCCTCGCCGGTGAGCACCACGGTGACATACCGGGCCGCCAGCTTGCAGGTGAAGTAGCAGGGTACGGCGCAGCGCACCAGGGAAGGATCGTAGCTTTCCAGTTTGCCGATCACCTCGGGCAGGGCCTGGTAGTACTCCTCTTCGGTGAAGATCAGCTCGTGGTGGGTGGAGTCGATATGCTCGGCCACCAGGCGGGCGGCGGTGAGGTCGTCGCTCTCCTTGCCGTTTTCATCCCGCATGCCCACGGCAAAGGTGTGCAGGTTGGGGATCTCTTCGGCGGCGATGGCGGCGATCAGGCTGGAGTCCAGGCCGCCGCTGCAAAAGGCGCCCACCGGGATCTCCGGGTCGGCCAGCAGCCGTTTTTTCACCGAGGCCTTGAAGGTGTCGCGGACCCTGGCCGCCGCTTCATCGACCCCGGTGAGCAGGTGGTCCCGGATCTCCGGCACCTGATAGTAGCGGACAAAGCCTTCCTGCGGGGTGTAGTAGTGGCCGGCGGGAAATTCGTGCACCTCCTCCACCTGGGCCAGGCTCATGGCGCCCAGCTCGGAGCTGAAGTACAGGTTGCCGTCGCGGTAGGCGTAATAAAGCGGCTTGATTCCCACCGGATCGCGGGCCAAAAGGTAGTCGCCGGCCTCGGTGAAGATGCAGAAGGCGAACATTCCGTCCAGCTCTTTTACGCAGGCGGAGCCTTTTTTACGATAGAGATGCAGGGGAACCTCGGTGTCGGAGTGGGTCCGGAACTCGAACTCTTCAGCCAGTTGTTCCCGCAGTTTGCGAAAGTTATAGATCTCGCCGTTGCCGATGATGCCGCAACTGTTGTCGGTGCTGATGATCGGCTGGTGGCCGCCGGCCACATCGACAATCGAGAGCCGGGTATGGCCGAAAGCCATGTTGCCGCTAATGTGCACGCCCCGGTCGTTGGGGCCGCGATGCTCCAGGGCATCCAACATCCGGTTGACGGTGTCCACATCGGCCGAACCGATACATCCTGCAATTCCACACATTTTTAATCCTCTTTTGTTTTCCGGTGTTAGAAGTTTAAACTTCCCCGGGGCCGGAAATCCCCGGGACAGATCTTGATCTGTCCCCTCCTGAAGCTATTTGACCACCTGGAACACGCCCACCAGGGAATGGCCCACGCCGGTGCCCGGCTGCAGGTCCATTTCCATCTTGCGCAACGAGTAGCCCAAGTGGGGTTCGATGATGTTGGCCCGGGGATCGCCCCAGTCCAGCCAGCCCGAACCTTCGATGACCGCCCGCATGGTATGGATGGCGTCCTTCAGCGGCTCCGGATAGTAGGGCGGCACCTCCGGCGGCCGTTCACACAGCTCGCCTTTGCGGCAGTTGTAGTTGCGCAGCATGGCGATGGTGTGCTCGATCAGGGTGTTGCAGCACATGAAGAAGTGCTCGTAAAAGTTGTTCAAATGATCAAAGCCCGGCCGTGGCACGAAATCCACCATCAGGGTGGAAAGATCGGTGCGGGTGTAACCTTCGAACAGCGAGTTGGTCTGGTGCCGCAGCCAGCGCGGGGCATGCCGGTTGTAATCGCCGGTGCTCAAGTGGCGGCCGACGAAGATCGAGCGGTCGAAAAAGTGCAGGGGCTTGATGGTAACCCCGGTTTCCTGTTCCACCCGCTTGATGATATTGATGCACTCCTCGCGGGTCATCAGCCGCAGGTCGAAGGAGGCGATATCGGCCTGATCCCGCTCTTCCTCGGGGTAGATGTAGGAGATCCGGTAATCCATGAAGTACTCTTCATCGGGCGGATGATGCCACAGATCCTGCCACTCGTAGGAGTAACGGCCCAGCCAGTCGCCGATGATCAGGGCGCCGTCTTCGGCGTGCAGGCAGATATCCCGGAAGATCTTGACCAACTGCTCGTTGGTGAAGTGGCTCATGGTGCCGTAAGACGACATGTAAAGGTCAAACGGTGCTTCCTTCTCCAGCATCTTGAGGCCGTCGGAAAAGTCGGCCTTCTCGAAACGGACCTTGCCGTTGCCGCTTAAATGCTCCCGGGCCTGCTCCAGCAGATCCTCGTTGAGGTCGTAGCCCACGTACTCCTGCAGGGTCTCCGGGGTCACGGCGGCGGTGATGAAGTCGTAGATCCCCGGTTCCTCGCGGTTGACCCCGGTGATCAGGTCATAACCGTCGGCGCTGCCGCAGCCCAGGTCGGCGATGCGGATCCGCTTGAGTTGCTTGTGTTTACGGTCGGTCAACTCGTTAAGATAGGGCCGGAGCATGATCCCGGTGAGCTGATCCTCCCAGAATCGGCGCACGTTGTCATACTTGCCCAGCAGGCCGGTGGCCTTTTCGTACTTGCCGGTCCCGGCGGCCTGGGAATATGCCTTGGTTTCAGCCATTGATAAACCTCCGCTGCACGTTTAGGCGGCTTGCTGGGCCTTGAGCCAGTCAATGGCGGCAAAGGCATCGGCACAGTGAGCGTCGGCCCCGATCTCGCTGGCGAACTCCGGCGAAGTGGGGGCGCCGCCGATGCAGACCTTGGTGTTTTCCAGGCCCTCTTCCTTGAGCTTGTCGATGACCTCCTGCATGTTGCGCATGGTGGTGGTCAGCAGGGCCGAAAGACCCAGGTAGGGGGCGTTGTGTTCCTTGACTGCGGCGACGATCTTGTCGGCGGGTACGTCAACGCCCAGATCGATAACGTCGTAACCGGCGCCCTTGATCATGATGCTGACGATGTTCTTGCCGATATCGTGCAAATCGCCGATGACGGTGGCGATGACGAAGCGGCCCTTGCTCTCCACCCCGTCCTTGAGCAGGTGGGGGGTGAGGATATCCATGCCGGCGCCCACCGCCTCGGCGGCGGCCAGCATATCCGGGATCAGGTATTCGCCCTTTTCAAACTTTTCCCCCACCACGTTCATGGAGTCGGTCAGTCCGTCCACCAGGATCTCGGAGGGGCTGACGCCCTGATCCAGGGCCTGGTTGACCAGTTCGGTCACCGCCGGCTGATCCTCGAGGCCCTCATCAAAGCCCTCGTCTTCAGCTTCAATCCGGCCCTGAACCACGTTGAATGCGATTTTTTCGAGCAGTTCTTGCTTTTCCATGTCGTCTCTTTCTCCTTGATTTGGCGTTACTAAATTGCGGCTAGCTGGTTCGGCAGCATTTTTTCTGCCATTATTTCCGGGTTATTTATCAGTAAACAATCGGTCCACAATGCCCGGCACCTCGGCGCGGATTTTGGCCTGGAGCTCGGCGGGCAGATGTTTGCCCGGCCGGGCTTCGACTTTGGCCAGTTCCGCCACCGCGCGGGGGATCACCCCGTCCTGCTGCTCCTTGGCCCCGAATTTGTAGGGCTCGGAAATCTCGCCGGCGTGGGTGGCCTTGCGGGTGTGGCGGGTAAACAGCCGGTGGCTGGACTTCATCACCTTGGTGATCATCTTGCGTACTTCTTCAATGCTTTCCGCATCCACCTTGGGCGGCCGCAGGCAGTGCTTGACCAGCCCCACCTGCTCGTTGTCCAGCAGCGCCTGCAGGGGGCAGAAGGTGTTGGTCCGCTCCAGCAGCCCGAAGGAGTAATGGATGTACTGGGCGCCGGTGAGCCCCATGTAAAGGTGGGTGAAGACCTTTTCAAAGGAGGCCTGCATGCCGGGGGTCGAGGCGTTGCCCACCCCGGAGGAGGAATAGCAGGGGATCTTGTAATGCCGGGCCATCTGGGCGGTGTCGTTGTTGTACTGGTTGAACTCCGGGCAGCCGTAGAGGTCGTGCAGGTCGTCCAGCCGGGCCCGTACCGCCACGCTGCCGTAAAGGACCGGCGCGCCGGGCTTGATCAACTGGGTCAGCATCACCCCGGCCAGGATCTCGGCGTTGATCTGGGCCACCATGCCGGCCTCCTGGATGGGAGCCGAAGAGCCGCCCTGGGGCGAGGAGGAAATTACCAGCGGCATCCCGGCCTCGACGATGTCGAAGACCTTGTCGGTGGTGTCTTCCACCATCTGCAGCGGGCTTTTGAAGACGCAGGTGATAAAGGAGACCACCGGGTTCTGCCGCAGCTCCTCGCTGCCGCCGGCGACGATCTCGGCCATCTTGAGCACCTTGTTCAGGCTGTTTTGGGTGGTCAGCCCGGCCTGGACGTGCTTGGTGATGTTGTTGAGGCAGGCAAAGAACTTGTTGACGTCGTGGTCATCTTCGCTGATGTCGCTGTCCTGGACGTTGACCGGCCGGATAAAGAAATCCAGGTGTTCCAGTTGCTCACCCAGCCGGGCGGCTCGGGCCAGCAGCAGGGCGTCGCCGCGCTTTTCGGTGTAGCGCGGGGCGGTGAGCTTGCGCTTAGGATCGCTGGTGGATTGAAACTCCTCCAGTTCGGTCTCCAGCCAGACATTGGTCTCGGAGCCGGAGCCGAAATAGACCCGCGGCACCTCGGCGTCCAGCAGCAGCCGGTTTTGGGGGTCGCGGGCGCCCAGCACGATCTTGCTGGGGGCCATGGCGATATATTTGCGCACCATCGCCGGCGGGAAGTAAACCCGTTTGCAGGGTGCGCCGGCGCCGGGTTCGTCCTCCACCCGGGCGCCGTTGGCGGCAAAGAGTTCGGCCGCCCGCATGTTGTAGCACCAGATCCCGGTCTCTTCCAGGATTTTCATGGAAGCGTCATCCAGCAGCTCGATCTGCTCGGCGTTCAGCCGCTCATAGGGCTTAACCACGGTCCCTTGGCGAAATGTATCAGGTTCAGTCATTGGTCCTTACCTTTTGTTTTGTTCAATGTTTCAACGGGTCGAAATTTTCGGCGCTGCAAAGTTTCGGTTGTGGCACGGGGGTGGGGGCCGCGAAAACCGGTAGCGGCTCATTCTCGGCGGGCATCCTGCCCGCCTCCGAGGTGGCGGCGGCCTCCTGCGCGTCCATGCGCCCGGCCACCGCCAAACCCGCCGCTACCGGCTTCCGCGGCCCCCGTCCAGGCTGCAAGCGACTTGCATCTTGGACGGGCACCATGTTGTTATTCTTTACCTGAAAAATCGAGCATATTTGCGGCATCGCTTGTCTTTGCCCACCAGCACTTCGGCGGCGCGGATGGCGCCCATCAGTTCCTGGTCCAGGACGTTGAGAATGCCGCCGTCCAGGCCGTAGGCCACCGCCATCTGCAAAAAGGCGCTGTTGAGCCGTTTGCGCTGGGGCAGGCCGAAAGAGATGTTGGAGACCGCCATCACCGTCTTAGCCTTGGGCAATTCCTTTTTGATCGCGGCGATGGTGTCCAGGGTGACCCGGCCCTGGGTGATGTCGGTGCTCACCGGCACCACCAAGGGGTCGAAATAGAGGTCTTCTTCCGGCACCCCGTGCTTGGCGCAGTAGGCGGCGATATTCTGGCAGGCGGTCAGCCGGGCCTCGGCCGACGCGGGAATACCCTTGTCATCCATGGCCAGGCCCACCATGGGCAGCTTGAAACGGGCCGCCAGCGGCACCACTTGGGCCATGTTTTCCTCGGTGGCCTTGGTGGAGTTGATCAGGGCCGGCTTGCCCTGGCGGGCGGTCAGCCCGGCTTCCAGCACGGCGGCGTCGGCGCTGTCGATGCACAGCGGGGTGTCGATCTTCTCCTGGATGGTACTCACCGCCCAGGCCATGGCCTCCACCTCGTCGGCGCCGCTGCCGTGCCCGGTGCCCACATTGACATCGATATAGTCGGCCCCGGCGGCGGCCTGTTTTTCGGCCAGCTCCAGCAGTGCCGCCGCGTCCCGCGCCTCGATGATCTTGCGGGTGGAGGGGATGGTGGCGTTGATCTTTTCGGCTATGGTAATCATGTTACATCCTTTGTTGGTTTTTCCTGCTGCTTTTAGTCTTCCATCAAAAAGGGCTGCAGGCCGGGAATTTCCGCCTTGATCCGTTGGCGGATATCCTCGGGCAGTACCGAGGTCAGCGGCGCGTCGAGGATCTCCCGGCTGCGGGCGGTGGCTCGGGCGCGGGCGTCGTGGGCGCCGGCCTGTTGCCACGGTCCCCGGTTGTCCCGGTCGCTTAATTGCGGGCTGTAATGCTCGTGGCGCATTAAGCGGCGGGTATGGCGGGCGGTGACGAACTGGCCGCCGGGGCCGGCCTTTTTCAGCTCGGCCATGGCGATGGTTTCATCATCCACCCGGATGCCTTCCACCGCCCGCATGGTCATGCCCAGGATCTCGTTGTCCACCACCAGCTTGTCGTAGGAGGCGGTGAGGCAGAACTCGATGAAGCCGGCGGCGTCATGGATGAAGTTGGCCCCGGCCAGGGCCACCAGCACGCTGGTCATGGCGGATTCGTAGCCGGCCTGGGCGTCCACCACCTTGGAATCGGTCATCCCGGCGGTGGCGTAGAAGGGCAGCTTGTAGAACTGGGCCATCTGGGCTGCGCCGGCGTTCATCAGGCCCATCTCCACCGCCCCGGCCAGGTACTTGAGGTCCCGGAGGTCGGTGATGGAAGAGATGCAGCCGAAGAGGCAGGGGGCGCCGGGGTTGGTGAGCTGGGCCAGCATCACCCCGGCCAGGGAGTCCACCGTCTGGACCACCAGGTTGGCGGCCAGGGTCACCGGGGCGGTGGCGCCGCACAACGGCTCGGTGGGCACCACCACCGGGATCCGGTTGCGGGCCGCTTCCATGGTCAACTCGCCGTAGGATTCATCCAGCTTGAAGGGGCTGATGGGGCAGGTGACCATGGAGATGAAGGGGCGCTCCCGCAGGGCCTCGGGGCTTCCGGCGATCATCTCCGCCATCTTGATGACGTTGCGTACCCCCTCTACGGTGTAAACTCCGCCCATGATGTGCTTTTGGGTGCGGTTCAGGGCGGCGCCGAAACGGTTGACGTCCACGTCTTCCACGGTCACGTCGCCGGGGTAGACGTTGAGCATGTAGAAGTGGATATTGTCCAGGGCATCCACCATGCGGGCCATGTTCATGATGTCTTTGGTCTGGGAGCGGCGGATATCGTCGCTGCCCGGCTCCTGGACATTGAGGGCGGTGCCGCCGGTGCCCATGTAAACCTTGGTGCCGCCGATCTCGCAGTCGTGCTCGCCTTCCGGGTCGCGGCCGCAGAGGTTGATCACCGGCGGGGCCTGGCCGATGATCTTTTCCACCAGGCTGCCGGGCATCTTGACGATATTGGTTTCCCGATCCACCTGGGCGCCGGCTTCGGCGAAGAGTTCGAGGGCGGCGGGAAAGTTGACCTGCACCCCGATTTCTTCGAAAACCTGCATGGCGGCCTGGTGAATGCGCTGGATGTCTTCCGGAGTCAGCGGCTGATAGCGGCCGCCTTCGATGCCTTTTCTTACTTTCATGGGGTTTTGCTCTCCTTCAAAAGGGTTCCTGTTTTCTATTGTTAGCTTTTAAACTTGCATGATCAGGGTAACTGGCCTGCCGTTAGCGTCGGGCGATACAGTCTCGTTTTTTGCAGCGCCGGCAGGGAATCAGGTCGCGGTCGGCCGGGGCGTCGCTGCTTTGGTACAGCCCGAACAGGGCGGAGATCGATTTGCGCGGCTGCATCAGGCAGGAGGAGTCGAGTTCCACCCCGATCAGCCGATGGTCCAGCAGGGCAAACAACCCGGGCTGGTCGCTCAGGGGCCAATCGCAATAGCCGGGGCTGAAGCGGGGGCCGGCCAGCAGGTCCGCTTGCTGTTCGATATGGCTTAAAAAACGGTCGGCCAGCCATTCCACGGCGCCGGAGCCCAGGGCGTCCAGCACGGCGGCGTCGGCCAACTGCCCCTCGGACTGCAACTCTTCCACCCGCCGGTCCAGGTCCGAGCCCACGGTGGCGATAAAGCAGCTTATTTGGGAGGCCTTTTGCAACGCGTCAACCATCTTGGGGTTGGTCAGTTCCATGGTCGCGCCGCCATTACTCAGGCTGATGGTGCCTTGGGCGGTTAGGGCGGGAGCCAGGGTGGTGTGGACCACCTGCGGCTCCAACAGTTCAGGTAACTCCGGCTCCAGGGCGGCCAGCCGCCGGGCGGTGCGGGCGCTTAAATCGCGCCGCCGCCGGCGGCCCAGCAGGCGCTCGACAAAGTCGCGGTCAAAACCCGGGCGATGTCGCCAGAGCCGGCCGGCTGCACGTTGAGCGGCTTGGCCGCTTTTGCCGCCGCGGCTGGCGGGGGAATAAGTTTTGCTGTGCTCAATGCCCGGGGTAATCATCTTTATATTACTGGCTCTCTGCTGAATTAAACTTGCAACTCGGTCCTGGCGGTTGCTTCCCCGTGCGGTTGGAAGCCTGCCGTTTGCTTGATCTTGCCGCGGGGGCAAGCTGAGTGTCACTCGGTGATGGGCGGAACCAAGCCGGGATCGAGCTTGCCGGCGGGGATGGCCTGTACCAGTTTGTCCAGGCTCTGGTTCAACAGCACCAGGTCTTCGGCGGCCAGGCGATCCAGGGCCTCGGTCAGCGGGCCGTGGTGCAGGGTGCCGGCCTGATCCAGCAGGTCCAGGCCGGTGGAGGTCAAGGTTACCAGCACCACCCGCTGGTCCTCCTGGCGACCGCCGCGCTGGCGGCGGACCAGCCCCCGGCGCTCCAGCTTGTCCAGCAGGTTGCTGGCAGTGGACTGGTGAATGGAAAGAATGCGGGCCACCTCGGAGATTTTAAGCTCGCCGGCGGCGGCTATTTCGCGCAGCACCCAGAGCATGGTGGCGCTTACCTGGCACTGCCGCTCCACCATTTTGGAATAGGATTGAATGGCCCGGAAAACCACTCGCAGGTCGCTGAGCACCTTGCGTACGCGGGCCTCGCGCTGAAAGTTATCGTCGGTTTCGGTGGCGGCCGGGCCGCCCATGTCGCCGCCGGCTTCGGCGGCTATGGCAAAACTTTGCGTCATCGCCATGATGCTCTCGCTTTATCAATTAGTTTAGTTGGTCTGTGATGCCGACCAAATTGCCGCCGGGTGGCGGTTGAAATGCTGCCGTGTTTTATTTGCGGCATATATTATTGCAAAAAAAGTTTTTGTGCAATAACTTTTTGCCGTTCAAATATATTGCGTAATATATATGCCTGTAAAAGAATTTGCGGGAAAGGGAAGGGGAGGGGGTTTTCTTACTGCTTGGGATGGCGCTGTTTTATCGCCTTGGTTAGTTCTTCGTTGGCTGGCGCGGTCATGCCCAGCTGGTGGGCCCGGCGGACGATTTCGCCGTTGATGGCCATGATTTCGGTGGCTCGGTGCTGGCGGATATCCTGGAGCATGGAAGAGATGTTGGTGGCGGTCCGGCGGCAGACTTCTTCCACCATGGCCAGCGGGTCCATGCCCAGAGCAATGCCGCTGGCCTCGGCCACGGCGGCGGCTTCGTTTACCGCCAGGGCCATTTGTTGGCGGGCGGCGGGAATTTCCAACAGGCGGCCGTTGGGGCAGTCGTGGACTACGGTCAAGGCGTTGATGCCGACGTTGACCAGCAACTTGTGCCAGAGTTCGCGCTGGATGTTGGTGCTTATGCGGGTGTCGAATCCTGCCTGGCGAAAGGTTTGACTGATCTGGTGCAAGGGGTCGGCCAGGTTATGGGCCCAATGGCTTGACGCAGAATCGACATGCCCCATGGTAAGCGTGCCCGGGCCGCCGGGCCGGACCCGGCCAGGGGCCAGCAGGGTGGCGCCGGCGGTGCAGATGCCCGGCACGGGCAGGCAGCGGCCACGCAGCCGGCACAGCTGTTCCAGGTGGCTGATACCGTTGGTAAAGGTGATAAAGGGTGTGGCCGGGTCGGCAAAAGGGACGGCGTCGGCCAGAGCCTGGGGCAGGGTGAGGGATTTGACGCAGAAAATCACCGCCGAACACCCGGCTGTGTCGGCGTAATCGGCGGTAACAGGAATGGGCAGGGGGGATGCCGAAGGTGCTGCCGGGCCCTCAAGGATGATTCCCTGGCGGTTCAGGGTGGCAGCCCGCCCGGCGTCATGGTCGACCAAGCGCACTCGGCAGGCGCCGGCCAAATGCAGCCGGGCCGCCAGCAGGCAGCCCAAGGCGCCGGGCCCGACCACCGCCAGATTCAGGTAAGCATTCACCGGGGTCCGATAGCCTGCAATGTCAGCAGTGGATAAACGTTGAGCAGCACCGCAGCGGTCGGGCGAGCAGCCAAGGTCGCACACAATCTGTGCATCCTGGCGGGGCTGCTCGTTCGACGCTGCGATGCTGCTGGTCGCAACGAAGGGCTGGAAGGGTTACTCGATGACGGTAACGTCTTCCAGGATCACCTGGTAGGTGTAGCCGGCGCCGAAATCCTTGTTGGCGGCCAAAACGCCTTCCAGGGTAACAATTTCGCCAACCTCCACCGCTTCCTGGGAGGTGGCCACCAGGTTGTGGGTGCGCTGGGTTTCAGAACCGGTACCGTCCTGCAAATGGATAAAGTTGCGGTTCATGATGGCCGGGGAATATTTCACCACCTGGGCTTTAACCCGTACCGTCTGGCCGCTCAGCCCTTCGCCCTGGGCAAACAGCTCGGAGACGGTGTAAGCGTTATCGCCGGTGGCCTTGGCCACTTCCAGTTCGGCAAAGGGTACTACGGCCTTGTCGCTGCCCATGGGGATGTCACCCATCCCGGCATGGGCCTCTTCCATGGCCTGGGTGAAGCTGCGCCGTTCATCCTCGGCGGTTTGCTGGGCAGTCGGCTGCTGGTTGTCGCCGCAGGCGGCCAGGAAAAAGGTCAGTCCGAGAGCGGCGGTAAAAAATGCATTGCGGGGGGAGATTAGCTTCATGATGGTTCCCTGTTGTTGAAGGATTATAATGAACTGGATGACCCACTTGCGGGTCGTGAATCACAAAGGCCCCCGATCGCCGGAACCGATCGGCAGGGCCGAGGCTTACCTTAGCTAAAAAACCGCGTTTGTCAATGGGTAAGGTTTTTCCTGTGCGCCGGCATAACAACCCGTTTTTCCACGGGCTGTTATGCGGCGGGAGTGTAACTGAAGGCGAGGCGTTTGCCCTTGATGGTTACCCGAACCTCTCCACCCTTGCGCAGTTGACCGAACAGAATTTCTTCGGTGAGGGTATCGCCGATTTCCTTCATGATCAGCCGGCGCAAGGGGCGAGCCCCGTACTCGGGGTCGTAGCCTTGCTTGGCCAGCCAGGTGCGGGCCGCCGCAGTGAGGCTGATGGTCACCTTCTTTTCACTCAACCGTTCCTGCAGTTCCAGGACCATCTTGTCGACGATTTGTTCCATCAAAGAGGTGTCCAGAGAGTTGAAGGTGATGATGCTGTCCAGCCGGTTGCGGAATTCCGGGGCAAAAAGATTTTTCAATGCCTTGCCGTCCCGACCCTGGCTGTCGCCGGTGAAACCGATGGGCCGCTCGGCCAGTTCCCGGGCTCCGGCGTTGGTGGTCATGATCAGGATCACGTTGCGGAAATCGGCCTTGCGGCCGGAGTTGTCGGTGAGCGAGGCGTGATCCATGACCTGCAGCAGGATGCTGAAGATATCGGGATGGGCCTTCTCCAGCTCGTCAAAGAGCAGCACGCTGTGGGGGTGCTTGCGGATCGCCTCGGTGAGCAGGCCGCCCTGGTCGAAGCCCACATAGCCGGGGGGCGAGCCGATCAGCCGGGAAACCGCGTGTTTTTCCATGTACTCGCTCATGTCGAAGCGCTCGAAATGAATGGACAGATTGGCCGCCAACTGCCGGGCCAGCTCGGTCTTGCCCACCCCGGTGGGGCCGGCAAAGAGGAAGGCGCCGGTGGGGCCCTCGGGCCGCTTGATCCCGGCCCGGGAGCGCTTGACGGCGCCGGTTAAGGCGCTGATGGCCTGGTCCTGGCCGAAAATCTGGCTCTTGAGCATGGTTTCAAGCAGGCGCAGCCTCTCGATATCGGCCCCGGAAGCGCTCTTGGCCGGCACCCGGGCCAGCCGGGAAACCACCTCTTCCACGTCGCGCACCGTCACGCTGCGGCGTTTTTTGCCCCGGCGCAGACGAAAAGCCGCCCCCACTTCGTCCAGCACGTCGATGGCCTTATCGGGCAGGAAGCGCTCGTTGATGTAGCGGTCGGCCAGTTCGGCGGCGGCCTTGAGTGAGGTGGCGGAATATTTGATCTGGTGATGTTTTTCGTAGTGGGGCCGCAGTCCTTGCAGGATGGCGTAAGTGTCCGGCACCGAGGGCTCGGCCACATCGATCTTTTGGAAGCGCCGTGACAGGGCCCGGTCTTTCTCCAAATGGTTTTTGTACTCTTCGTAGGTGGTGGCCCCGATGCAGCGAAGGCTGCCGGACTGCAGGGCGGGCTTGAGCAGGTTGGAAGCGTCCATGCTGCCGCCGCTGGTGGCGCCGGCCCCGACGATGGTGTGGATCTCGTCGATGAACAGGATGATCTGGGGGTTATCCTCCACCGCCTTGATCACCGCCTTTAAGCGCTGCTCGAAATCTCCCCGGTACTTGGTGCCGGAAAGCAGGCCGCCCATATCCAGCAGGCGGATCTCCACCTCTTTCAGCAGGTCCGGCACCAGCTCGCAGGCGGCCTGGTTTTGTTGCCGGCTTTCGTGGATCCGCAGGGCCAGGCCTTCAGCCAGGGCGGTTTTGCCCACCCCGGGTTCACCCACCAGCAGCGGGTTGTTCTTGCGCCGCCGGCACAGGGTCTGCATGATCCTTTTCAGCTCGTTCTCGCGACCGATCAGCGGGTCGATCAAGCCCTGGGCGGCCCGCTGGCTGAAATTGACGGTATACTGCTCCAGGGCCTCGGCGTTTTTATCCGCCGGCTTGGCTCGACCCTGGTCGCTCTTGCCCTCCCGGTCGGTGGCGGGGGCGTGGTTTGGCGCGGCCGATTCGGGGATGCCGGCCGGCCGGCCATGGGAGATATACTCCACCACATCCAGCTTTTTGATCCCCTCCAGGTTGAGAAAGTAAACTGCATAGGATTCCGGTTCGGAAAAAATCGCCGCCAGCACGTCCCCGCCGTCCACCTCTTTTTTGCCGCAGCTCTGCACATGGGCGATGGCCCGTTGCAAAACCCGGTTAAAGCCGATGGTCTGGATGGGGTCGTGACCGATCCCACCCGGCATGCTGGGCAGGCTGGTGGTGAAAAAATCTTCCAGCTTTTCCTTCATCAAGGTGATATCACCGCCGCAGGCGGTCAAAATTTCCGCAGCCAGATCGTCATGGAGCAGGCCGTAAAGGATATGCTCCACGGTAACATGCTCGTGCTTGCGGACCTTGGCTTCTCTGATGGCCCGGACCAGGGCCATTTCCAACTTATCGTTAATCATGGCTCTATTCTCGCTGATATCGGGGGAGTCCCGGTTGAAAAAAAAATCAAATAACACCTTCGGCAAGCGGCCTCGGGTTTGCTGAGGCTGCTTATGCTTCTACTTATGGTAACCATTTACGATGAAAATGCAACAAAAGGGGAGAAGATAGAAGAAAGGGGAAAAGAAGGCAGGGCCACCAGGGGGCGAAACTGCTTCCCGAGGCGGCCCTGTGAGCGACGACAAATAGATATGGGCCTGAAAGGAATCAGTTGCTCCGGTGGATGGCAATAATCACGTAATCCGTGGCGGAAAGTCTTTTGAGCTCGAAGACGATCTTGTCTCCCGGCTGTAGTCCTTTCGCCAGAGCCGGGTCAGCCAGGTCGAGATCCATGGTCATGGCCGGCCAATTGAGGGCCGGGATCGGTTCGTGGTTGAGGGTGATGGTTTTGCCGGCCGGATCGGTGGCGGTTACCACCCCGTTGGCCGTGACCACCTGGGCCTGGTCGGCCGTGGCTCCGCTACTCTTTCCGTGGCCGCCATGCCCGTGGCTGGCGGCCAGGGCGGGGGCGGAAAGGGCGAAGATGATGCTGGCTCCGGCGATGATGCTGATGATGGTTTTCTTCATGATGTGCTCCTTAAATTAAGAGGTTTGGCGTTTTTTCCAGAGGAAAAAGACCGAGGGTAATACCACCAGGGTAAGAATGGTGGCGCTGACCATGCCGCCCACCATGGGGGCGGCAATGCGCCGCATTACTTCCGAACCGGTACCGGTGCTGAGCATGATCGGCAACAGGCCGATGATGATGGTGGCCACGGTCATGATCTTGGGCCGTACCCGCAGCAGAGCCCCTTCCACCACCGCCTCCAGCAGGTTGGCGACGGTGAAGGGGCGGCCGGCGGCGGTGGCCAGTTCCCGGTGCTTTTTCAGCGCCTGATCCAGGTAAACCAGCATCACCACCCCGGTTTCGGCGGCCACCCCGGCCAGGGCGATGAAGCCGACGCTGACCGCGATGGAAAGGTTGTAGTCCAGCAGGTAGAGCAGCCAGAAGCCCCCCACCAGGGAAAGCGGCAGGGTGGCCATGATCAGCACTGCCTCGCCCATCCGCCCGAAGCTCAGGTAGAGAAAGAGCATGATGATGATCAGGGTCAGTGGCACCACCACCTTGAGGCGTTCGTTGGCCCGCGCCATGTGCTCGTACTGGCCCGACCAGCCGATGGAATAGCCGGGGGGGATCTCCACGTAACGGGCCACGGCTTCGCGGGCCTCGGCGACGTAGCCGCCCAGGTCACGGCCCTGGATATCGACATAGGTCCAGCCGCTGAGCCGGGCGTTCTCGCTGCGGATCATCGGGGGCCCGTCGCTGATGGTCACCGTGGCCACCTGCTCCAGGGCCACCCAGGCCCCGCCGGGGGTGGCCAGGGGCAACTGGCGCAGCTTTTCCAGGGAGTCGCGCAGGTCGCGGGGGTAGCGGAGATTGATGGGGTAACGCTCCAGCCCTTCCACGGTGGTGCCGATGTTCATCCCCCCCACGGCGGTGCGGATCACCTCGTGGACATCGGCCACGTTGAGGCCGTAGCGGGCCGCCATGGGCCGGTTGACCTCGACCTCGATGTAGCGGCCGCCGGTGACCCGTTCCGAGTAGACCGACGAAGTGCCCGGCACCCCCTTGATCACTTCCTCGATCCGTTCGCCGATCTCCTGGATCACCGCCAGGTCGGCCCCGGCCACCTTGATTCCCACCGGGGTGCGGATTCCGGTGGCCAGCATGTCGATCCGGGTGCGGATCGGCATCACCCAGGCATTGGTGACCCCGGGCAGCTGCACGGCCGCGTCCAGCTCGCGGATCAGCTTTTCGGTGGTCATTCCGGGCCGCCACTGGTCGCGGGGTTTCAGTTGAATGGTGGTTTCCAGCATGGTCAGCGGCGCCGGGTCGGTGGCGGTCTCGGCCCGGCCGGTCTTGCCGAAGACGGTTTTGACTTCGGGCACCGTTTTGATCAGGCGGTCGGTCTGCTGCAGCAGTTCGGCGGCCTTGCCGGCCGAAAGCCCCGGCAGGGTGGTGGGCATGTACATCAGGTCGCCCTCGTCCAGGTCGGGCATGAACTCGGAACCCAGCCTGGTGGCGGGGTAGAGCATGCTGAGGGCGGCCACCAGGGTCAAAAAGACAATGGTTTTGGGGTAACCCAGGGCCACCCGGATCACCGGCCGGTAGGCGGCGATCAGCATCCGGTTGGCGGGGTTTTTATGCTCGGGAATGATCCGGCCCCGGATGCAGTAGCCCATCAGTACCGGTACCAGGGTGATGGCCAGGCCCGCCGCCACTGCCATGGCGTAGGTCTTGGTGAAGGCCAGGGGCGAAAACAGCCGCCCCTCCTGGGCCTCCAGGGTGAAAACCGGCAGAAAGCTGATGGTGATGATCAGCAGGGCGAAAAAGAGGGCCGGGCCGACTTCCAGGGTGGCCCGCTCGATCACCGCCCAATGCTCGGCGGCGTTGGCCGGCTTGCGGCGCTCCAGGTGCTTGTGGACGTTTTCGATCATCACGATGGCGGCGTCCACCATCGCCCCGATGGCGATGGCGATCCCCCCCAGAGACATGATGTTGGCGTTGATCCCCTGCAGGTGCATGATCACGAAGGCTCCCAGCACCCCCAGGGGCAGACTGATGGCGATGACCAGCGACGAGCGCAGGTGGAGGAGGAAGAGCAGGCAGACCAGAACCACCACGATCAGTTCCTTGATCAGGGTGTCCTTGAGGTTGGCCACCGCCCGTTCGATGACGGCGGAGCGATCGTAGGTTTCGACGATTTCCACCCCGGGCGGCAGGCCGGGCCGGATTTCCGCCAGTTTGCTCTTGACCCCCTCGATGACGGCCCGGGCGTTCTCGCCGGAGCGCATCACCACGATGCCGCCCACCACTTCTCCCAAGCCGTCCAACTCGGCGATGCCGCGCCGCATCTGGGGGCCGGTGCTGATTTCGGCCACCTCGCCCAGCAGCAGGGGCGTGCCGGTGGGGCCGATCTTGACGGGAATCCGGCGCAGGTCGTCGAGGTTCTCGATATAACCCTTGGCCCGGATCATATATTCGGCTTCCGCCATTTCAATGGCCGAGCCGCCGCTTTCCAGGTTGGCCCGCCGGACCGCGTTGGCGATGTCGGTGGTACTCAGGCCGTAGGAACGGAGCCGGTGGGGATCGACCACGATCTGGTACTGGCGGACCATGCCGCCCACCGTGGCCACTTCCGAGACCCCGGCCACCGTCTGCAATTCATATTTGAGGAACCAGTCCTGGATGGCGCGCAACTGGCCGAGGTCATGGTTGCCGCTGCGGTCCACCAGGGCGTACTGGTAGACCCAGCCCACTCCGGTGGCGTCGGGCCCCAGGGCGGGGGTGGCCCCTTCCGGCAGGCTGCCCGCCGCCTGGCTGAGGTACTCCAGCACCCGGCCCCGGGCCCAATAGAGGTCGGTGCCGTCCTCGAAGATCACGTAGATATAGGAATCGCCGAACATCGAGTAGCCCCGCACGGCGGTGGCCTTGGGCACCGCCAACAGGGCGCTGGAGAGGGGATAGGTCACCTGCTGCTCCACCACCTGGGGCGACTGGCCGGGATAGGTGGTCTTGATGATCACCTGGACGTCGGAAAGATCGGGAATGGCGTCCAGGGGGGTCCGCTGCAGGGAATAAAAACCCCAGAGAGCCAGAAAAATGCTGGCCAGCAGTACCAGCAGGCGGTTGGCCAAAGACCAGCGGATAATGGCGGCGATCATGGCCGGATCTCCTCGCCGTTGACCCGCAGGGCCACGACCCGGAAGGTGACCGGATCAAGTTGCTCCAGGGCGAAGTGAAAGGGCGCTCCCGGCTTAAGATGGGTGGGAACGGTCAGACCCGGGGCCAGTTCCAGGTCCATGGTCATGGCCGGCCAGCCCAGCTCGGGAATCGGCTGGTGGCTGAGGTTGATGGCGGTGGGCGAGCTGCCGGGTCCGTTGTAGGTCCCTTCGCTCCAGATTTCCTGGCCGGGCTCCGGCTCGGCCAGGGGCTCCAGCCGGGTCAGGGAGGCCCGCAGGCTGCTTTCCGAATCGATCAGGAACTGGGCCGAAACCACCACCTCGTCGCCGGGGTTGAGGCCGGCCAGAATCTCGACCTGGTCGGCGCTGATGGTTCCCGCCCGCACCTCCACCGCTTCAAAACGACCCTCGGGGCGGGCCAGGATCACCCGCTGGCTGTCGCCGCTGCGGATCAGGGCCTCATTGGGGATCAGCAGCACCTCGTGGCGGGGTTCGCCGAAGATCCGGACCCGGGTGAACATGTCGGGCTTGAGTTGCCCGCCGGGGTTGGCGAAGCTCAGGCGGGCCTGGAGCGCCCGGCTGCGGGGGTCCAGGGAGGGATAGATGAAATCCACCACCCCCTCCAGGGTATCGCCCCCGGCCTGGTCCAGGTGCAGCTTGGTTCGCTGGCCCACCCGGACCAGGGGCGCCTGGTGTTCGAAAACCTCCACCCGGGCCCAGACCCGGTCGAGATTGGCGATGGTCATGATATCCATGCCCGGAGTCACGAACATCCCTTCCCGGATCGCCAGTTCACTGAGTACCCCGTCCTGGCGGGCGTAAACCGGCACCAACTGGCGCACCTGGCGGTCACGTTCGATCTCCTCGATGGTTTTGGGGCTGAGGCCCAGGGCCGCCAGGCGCCGGCGGGATGCTTCGCGGATGGCGGGCTGGTTCATGGCCAGGGTGCGGAGGAATTCCTCCTGGGCGTTGACCAGGGCGGGGGAGTAGAGTTCGAAGAGCAGTTGGCCCCGGCGGATCTCCTGGCCCAGGCTGCGGGCCGCCAGCCCTTCCACCCAGCCCTCGGTGCGGACATGGACATGGACCAGCCGGGTTTCGTCATAGTCGATGAAGCCCACCGCCTCCACCGCCGGTTCGATGGTGCCGAGGTCGGCTACGGCGGTGCGCACGCCCAGGCTCTGGGCGATTTCCGGGGCGATGCTGATTCCCGGCCCGTCGCCGTTATCGGCGTAGATGGGAATGTAGTCCATCCCCATTTCGTCCTTGCGGGGCACCTCGGAGGTTACCCGGGGATTGTGGGGGTGGCGGTAGTAGAGGATTTCCCGTTCAGCGGCGGCGGGGGCGGATTCATTGGTTACCTGCCCGGTTTCCGTCCCGTGAAAAAAATGGTAAAAAACGGATAAATCGGTCCCCATTTTAGTGGCGGTCAGGCCAGCCCCCAGGGCGAAGGCCAGGATGATGCCGGCAAGATATTTCAGACGCATGGTTGGTTCCTTTATGGCAAAGTTTCGCCGGTCACGGTTTCCAGGACGGCGAGCTGGGTCTGATGGCGGGCGATCGCTTCCAGTTCTTCGCGCTGGAAATTGAACAGGGCCATCTGGCTGTCGAGGACGTTCATGAAATCGGTGGTGCCCGAGTGGTAGGCGGCCAGGGCCGCCCCGGCGGCGTGTTCGGCCCGGGGAATGATGTCGCTGCGGTAGAGTTCGGCCAGGCGCCGACTGCTGTCCAGTTGGCTGAGGACCTCGCCGATGCCCCGGCGGATCTGGTTGCGGGCCCGTTCCTGTTCCGCCCGGGCCAGGCGGATTTCCGCCTCGGCCTCGGCGGCCCTGGCGTGGCGCTGTTCCCGGCGGATGGGCAGGTTGAAGCTGATGCCGGCGCTGTACATATCGTAGCCGGGATCGTCCATGGCCGGCTCACGCTGCATGTATTCCAGCGAGAAGGTGACATCGGGGTAAAAATCCCGCTCGGCCAGCCGCCGCCGGGCGGCGGCCTGCTGTTCCCGGGCCGCCAGTTGTCGGAACAGGGGGCGATTGGCGGCCAGCTGTTCCAACTCCGCGCTGGTCATGGTCAGGGGGGTCAGCTGTAGGGGGGCGGTCGGGTTGATGGGGGTGTCGACGGGCCGGGCCCGCAAAGTGTTTAAGGCGACCTCCAGGCTGCGGCGGCGCTGCTGGAGAAAAATCTCCATTTCCTCCATCTTCGCCCGTTCCACCTGGGCCTTGAGGACATCCTGGAGCAAACCGCGGCCAACCTCGTAGAGGCTGGTGCTCTGGTCGCTAAGGTCATCGAGGACGCCGATGTTGTGGTCCACAATCTCCAGGGCTCGGTCAACGAAAAGGAGTTGGTACCAGGTCTCCCTGACCAGGCCGCTCAACTCCAGGGCCCGCTCTTCCACTTCCAGGCGGGCGGCTTCGGCGTCATGGCGGGCCGCTTCTCGCTGCAACTCGCGTTTGCCGAAAAAGGGTACGGTTTGGCTGATGCCGATTACCTTGGCACTCATGGAGTCGCGATCAAAAGCGAGGGGGTCGCGAACCAGCAGGTTCTGGACTTGGAGCATCAGCATCGGGTCTTCCAGGGTGCCGGCCTGCCTTACCCGTTCACTGTATGCCTGCCAGCGAGCCTGGTCTGTTTCCAATTGCGGGTTGTTGGCCAGGACTTCGGCCACCAGCCGGTCCAGGTCGTGACCACTTACCCCGTGGACCTCGGGCTCGGTTACGCCGGCCGGGGTTGGCGGAGGGGCGGCCTGAGGCGAGGTCAACGGGCCCAGCAGAGCGGCGAGGGTGAGCAAAAGGGCGAAAAATTTGGGCATGGCTTGAACTCCTTCGGTTCGAGGGCGCGGAGCCGGAGCCGGGGCGCGCCGGACGACAAAAGAAAACGCAATAAGCGTGCCAGTTGGCGGCAGATCTGCTTATCGGGCTAAATAATGGTTAATTTTGACTTGAAACAGGGGGAGGCCCGGGCCGGATTCAAATGAAGAGAGAGAAAAAAATGAAGAATATTCTTCAGGGGAATGAATAATATTCTTCAAAAAATGGGGGGCGAGCAACGGAGATCGGTCAGTTGAGGCCGAATTTTTCCAAACGATAGATCAGGACGTGGCGGGGCAGGCGGAGCAGGCGGGCTGCCTGGGAGCGGTTGCCGCCGCTGCGGGCCAGGGCTTTTTGGATCAGCTCCTTTTCCACCTCCTCCAAAGAAAGACCATCGGGGGGCAGTTCGGGCAGCCAGGAGTTGCCAGCCGCGCCGGCGGGGGCGGGCAATTGCAGGTCGGCGGGGCCGATCTCGGCCCCGCGCCTGAGAATGACCGAGCGCTCCACCAGGTTGCCCAGTTCGCGGATATTGCCGGGCCAGGGATAGTCGGCCAGCCGGGCCAGGGCTTCCGGGTTGAAGCGGACTTCCGGCGGGGCGCCGATGCGCTTCAGGAAATGAGCGATCAGGGCCGGGATATCCTCGCGCCGCTGCCTCAGGGAGGGGATCTCGAGCAGAATCACCCCCAGGCGGTAAAAGAGGTCTTCGCGGAAACGGCCGGTGGCGATTTCGGCCTGGATATCGCGGTTGGTGGCGGCGATCAGCCGGACGTCGATTTTTTCCCGCCGATCGGAGCCCACCGGTTCCACCTCCCGCTCCTGGATCACCCGTAGCAGCTTGGCCTGGAGTTCCGGTTGCAACTCCCCGATTTCATCCAAGAAAATGGTGCCGCCGGCCGCCGTTTGAAAACGGCCCCGGCGGTTGGCCACCGCTCCGGTGAAGGCTCCGCGGACATGGCCGAAGAGTTCGCTTTCCAGCAGGGTGGGGGGGATGGCGGCGCAGTTGACCGCCACCATCGGCCCCTCCCGCCGGGGGCTGTGGCGGTGGAGCAGGCGGGCCAGCACCTCCTTGCCGGTGCCGGATTCGCCGGTGATCAGCACCGAGGCTTCGCTGTCGGCGGCCCGCAGGGCCACTTCCAGCAGTTCGGCCATGGCCGGGTTGGCGGTTTCCATGCCTTCGGCGCCGCTGAGCCGGTCCACCTCGGCGGCCAGATCCCGGTTGCGGAGCTTGAGGTTGCGCATTTCCAGGGCCTTGCGGCAGGCCAGGCGCAAGGTCTCCCGGTCGAAGGGCTTGGTGATGAAGGTGAAGGCCCCCTCCTGCATGGCCCGCACCGCCAGATCGATGGAGCCGAAGGCGGTGATCACGATCACCGGGGTTTCCGGGGCTCGCTCCTTGATGGCGGCCAGCACCGTCAGCCCGTCCAGGTCGCCCAGCTTGACGTCGGTGATTACCAGGTCAAAGCTCTCGGCCTTGAACAGTTCCAGGCCTTGGCGGCCGGAAGCGGCCAGGCGCACCGTGAAGCCGGCCCGTTCCAGGTTGTGGCCGGTAACCCGGCGCAGGCTGTCGTCGTCGTCAATAAGCAGAATCAGGTCGGGCATCTGTTTGGTCCTGGTTGATCGCTTATCCCGTCGTCCCCCGGCTCGGTTACGGCGGAAAAGTTTTCCGCCGGCAGCCGGAGGGTGAAAAGGGCGCCGCCGCCGGGCCGATCTCCCGCCGTGATGGTGCCCCCCAGGCTTTCCACGATCTTGCGGCTGATCAGCAGGCCCAGGCCCGTGCCTTCCGGCTTGGCGGTATAAAAGGCGGTGAAGATTTTCTCCTTGTCGGCCTCGGCGATTCCCGGGCCATTGTCCGCCACCGTCACCTGCACCTCCAGCGCCCGGCGCTCCACGGCCAGGGAGATCTCACCCCCCGGGGAGACCGCGTCGATGGCGTTGAGCAGCAGGTTTAGTAAAACCTGGGAGACCGGGTTGGCGGGCACCGCCAGGTCCGCTGCCTGCTCCAGACCGTGGACCCGGTACTGGATATTCTTTTTGCCCATGGGGTTGGCCGCCAGGGCGGCGATCCTGGTCAGCAGCCGGTCCAGGGGTTCCAATGGCTCCGCCGGATCCGCGTATGTCGTGGGTTCTCCGGTGCTGCCGGGTTCCGGGTTGTCCGCCCGCTGGCCGCGGGAGTAGCCCAGGACTTTGTCCACCGTGGCGTTGAGGCGGCTCGTTTCCTTTAGCAAGATCTCGACAAATTCTCGCCGGGGGTGGCCCGGCGGGAACTCATCGAGAAAGATTTCCGCCGTGCCCCGGATGGAACTCAGCGGATTTTTGATCTCGTGGGCCAGGGAGGCGGAGAGCCGGCCCAGGGCGGAGAGGCGTTGGGCGGCGGCCAGTTGTTTCTCCGCCGCCAGCAACTGCCCGGTTTCCCGCTGGAGCCGCCGGTGGGATTTCTCCAGCTTTTCCGAAAGTCTACGGTACTGCTCCCGCAGGCGGTGTTCCCGGTCGGCGATCACCCCCACCACCAGGCCGGTGGCCAGATAAAGGGTGATCTCGGTCAATTCGCCGAGGTAGGTTTCCAGTCCCTGGCCGAAAAAATGGAACAGATGGGGGATGAAGGCCAGGGACGAGAGCCCGGCCAGAATCAGCCCGCCCCGCATCCCGAACCACAGCGCTCCCAACACAATGGGGAAATAGCTGAGCCGGCGGAAGGTGTCGTGATAAAAATGGAGGTGCCCCGGGGTGAAATAGTGGAGCAGGCCGATGGCCGCCACTATCAGGACCAGGGCCAGGAAGCGCCCGTTCATCGGGGGTAAGCCCTGCTCACTCCCGCTCCAGGGAACATTTGAGGGGATATTCGTGCTTGCGGGCCAGGTTGTGGACCATGGCGCTCTTGGTTTCCGCCACGTCCCGGGGGTAAACCCCGGCCACGCCGACCCCCTCTTTGTGGACACTCATCATGATCCGGTGGGCGCTGTCGGTGTCGTGCTTGAACACCGTTTCCAGTACCGTGACCACGAAATCCATGGTGGTGTAATCGTCGTTGTGCAGCAGCACCTTGTAGCGCGGCGGCTGGCGTAATTCCTGCTCTTCCCTGGTGACTGCATCAAGACCGGTTTGATCCTGGGACATGTTGCTCATCTTTGCCGTTTCCTTGGCACTTGCTTCAAGCTTATTCAGGTTGTTAAGGCTGGCCGGCAACGGCGATGCCGCCGTCGGCAAACCCGGAGTGGATTGCAATCAATTAAATTATGGTAATCATTTACCGCGAAAATGCAACCGTTGTCAGGTCTGGTCGGGTCGAGGTTCAGCCCCGGTTGCCGGTTGCCGAGCGGCAAAGAGCAGGGCGCTTAACACGGCGTCTTCCGGCAGGCCGGAGCCTTTAAGCCGGTGCTCGGCGACCAGCAGGGCCCGGAGCAGTTCCTGCAACTGCCGGGAGGATAACCGGCCGGCCTGAAGAAAAAGCTGGTACAGGGCGTAGGGGTGCGTGGGGAAAGAGCCTGGCCAGGTAAATGCCTCGGCCGGGGTGGTCTGGTCGGCCTGCTCTTCCCAGGCTTTCTTGACCTGCGGCAGGTAGTTTTTTTGAAAAGCGGGGTAGGCCAGGCTCGAATCGCAGGGTCGGCCGGCTTGGTCCTGGACCGCCCGGGCCAGCAGCAGTTTGCGGACATGATTGCGCAACCCGCCCAAGATGGCCAGCGGGTGCATGCCGCCTTGCTGCAAACGCTCCAGAATGGAGATGCTCTTTTCCAGCCGCCCGCCGGTGAAGGCCTCGCTCAACTCAAAGATCGCCTCTTCCCGGGTGCGGCCCACCAGTTCTGCCACTTCCCGGCGGCCGATGGTCTCCTGTTCATCAAGGTACAGGGCCAGCTTTTCCGCTTCCATGACCACCGCCACCGGGTGGAAGCCTACCCGTTCCAGCAGCAATTCCAGGGCGTCGGGGCGTATTTTTTTGTTGAAGCCGGCCAGGGTTTCGTGGATCAGGTTTTTGAGCAAAGCGGCCTGTTCTTTGCGGGCCGGGGCCGAACTGCCGGAATCGATGCCGAGATCAACGATGACCGCCTTTTTCTCCAGGTATTTGTATAGTTTTTTGCGCTTGTCGGCGGTTTCGGCCAACAGCAGCAGCACCTTGCCCGGCGGCAGGCCGGCCTCGAGGGCGCTCATCAGTTCTTCACCGGCATCGCCCTTGGCCGCTGCCGGCGGCCGGTCGTCGTCGGTGCTCAAGAACTCACCGGCCCAGGCGGTGTCGGCGGGTTTGGCAAAGCCGAACAACTTTTGCCACTGGCTGGCGCTGATCTCGGCCAAATGGTCGCGGTGCCAGGCCACCGGGGCCAGGCCCGCCAGGCCCAGCATGGCCTTGAGATGGCGCTCGGTTTCCCGGCGGTTTTCCGACCCCCGGGCCTCTTGGGCTTTTTCCCACAGGGTTTTGGCCACCGTTTTGGAGTAGAGCAGGCGGGAATCCACCACCTTGGTCACCTGGCGCCCGGTGAAAAGGCTGTAGGTGCGGAGTCGGGCCAGGGTTTTGCCCGGCTCCTCCTTGTCGCCGTCGATGATGGTGAGTTGATTTTGGCGCTGTCGCTCATCGGGAAGCAGGGCGGCCTCAATGGCCGCCGCCGCCTCCCGGCAGAGAAAGCGTTCGCCCACCAGCAGGTAGGCCGGGGCGATCTCGTCGGCGGCTATTTGCGCGAGCAGTTTAGGCAGGTCTTGGCGCTTGAAGGTGGGCATCCGGTCTTTTTAACACAGCTCTGGATTTTGGACGAGGGCAAAGCTGTAGTGGCGATTTTACCTTTTGAAGCCGTGCCCGGCCAGGATTTCCTGACCCTGGTCGGAAAGGATGAACTGCACAAACCTGCCGGCCAGCTCGGGCTCCCGGCTATCCTTGAGCGATGCAACAGAATAGCTCACCGGTTGGGGCAGGGACAGGGTGGCCACCACCTTGACCCGCTCCCCGCCCCGGGCGGCGTCGGTGGCGTACATCAGCCCGGCGTCCACTTCCCCGCGCCGGACGTAGTCGAGAACCTGGCGCACGTTCTCGGCGAAAATCAGTTTGGGCAGCAATTCCTCCCAAAGTCCCAAGTCCGTAAGAGCGGTCTTGGCATAGGCGCCCGCCGGAACGGTTGTCGGGGTTCCCACTCCGATCCGCCGTACCCGCTCTCCTTTGAGATCCTCGGTTTTGGCCACCGCCGCCCGGTTTGCCGCCGGAACCGCCAGGACCAGGGTGTTGTGGGCAAAGATTACCGCCTCATCCCCCTGGACGAAACCGCCTTGGACAGCTTCGTTCATCCATTGCGGGTTGGCGGAGGCGTACACATCCACTGGCGCGCCCTGTTTGATCTGGCGGAAAAGGGCCCCGGAAGAGGCGTAGTTGACGGTTACCCGCACGCCGGGGTTGAGTTGTTCGAACTCCGCCTTGACGCTGTTCATGGCATTGCTCAGTGAGGCGGCGGTGGACACCAGCAGTTCCTGGGCGGCGGCCGGTGCGGCCGGCAGGAATAAAAGAATGCCACCGAATAATAATGCCTTAATCTTTTTCAACCCTTGACCTCCCATTTGGGCTGGCCCAGTCGGTTGGCGGCCCAGAGAATGGCTACGCAGACCACGGACAGGAGCAGGACCAGTTGGTTGGCCAGGCTGTCATCTCCGGCCTGGACCGCGCTGTAGACGGCCAGGGAGAGGGTCTGGGTGCGGCCGGGCAGGTTGCCGGCGACCATCAGGGTGGCGCCGAACTCGCCCATGGCCCGGGCAAAAGCCAGCATGGTTCCGGCCATGATTCCGCGCCTGGCCAGGGGCAGCGAAATTCGTAAGAAAACCTGCCACTCGCTGCAGCCCAGGGTTCGAGCCGCGTCTTCACAATTGCGGCCCACATTTTCCAGGGCGGCCCGGGTCGCCCTGAAGACCAGGGGAAAAGCCACCACCGCCGCGGCCAGCACCGCCCCCTGCCAGGTGAACATCAAGGTTATTCCGAAGGTAGACTCCAGCCAGCGACCGAGCACCCCGTTGCGGCCCACCAGGACGATCAGGTAGTAGCCCAGCACCGTGGGTGGCAAAACCATGGGCAGGGTAAGCAGGGCATCCAGCCCGTCGCGGCCGGGAAAGCGGAAGCGATGGATGATCCAGGCCAGCAGCACCCCGAAAATCAAGGCGATCAGGGTGGCTAAAGTGGCCACCCGCAGGGTGAGTTGCAAGGGAATCCAGAATGATGCTGCAAGCATGATCTAACCCGGTTGGCGCTCTGTTGATATGGCTTCGCTGTATTCCTCGCCCATTTCCAGGCTCAGCTCCTGTAAAATATGTCTGGATGATCCTTGGTCCATGTCGTCATATTTATTAGTGCATAACGATTGTGGCAAGCCCTTTTGCATATGGTTTTCACTGGCGTTGACTATGTGGCGTCAACGACGTAAGATGTTGGGCCATAAGTCATCGTAAGGAGGGTTAGCATGGAACGGGGGGGATTTACCTGTTTGGGCAACGTGATCAAGACCGGCCTGCTGGTGGGGGGCTCCGGCCTGATCGGCGGTGGCATTCTCCACTACTTCAAAAAACAGGCCGATTGCGAGTTTGAACTGCTGGCCCCCAACAGCAAACAACTTTCCCTGCGCGACCCGGAAGATATCCGCGCCTGGCTCCAGCGCTTCCGCCCCGAGTTTATCGTCAATTGCGCCATCACCGCCCTTGATTCCAGCCCGCTGCTGGCCTACGAGACCAACTACCTGGGCACCATCTACCTGGCCCGGGCGGCCCTGGAGCTCAAGATCCCTTATATCCATTTCAGCTCGGCGGCGGTGTTGCCCCCCGGCGAAAATCTTACCGAAGATGATCACCTGGAACTGACCCCCGATTTGCCCAACTACCCCAAGTCCAAACTGCTGGCCGAGCTGGCCCTGGCCGAGTTGCACCGAAAGTACGGTCTTGATTACACCAATATCCGCCTGGCAGTGGTTTACGGCGCCCATGATCACAAGGTGCAGGGCTTCCACCGGCTGCTTTTTTCCATCGCCGACCAGACCATGCCGCTGCTCTTTACCAACCGGCAGGCGATTCATTCCTACTCCAACGCCAAAAAGGTACCCCCCTTTGTGCACCACGTGCTGCGCCACCGGGAGGAGTTCAGCGGCAAGACCTGGCATTTTGTCGACCCTTTGCCGGTATCGCTCAGCGAGTTGATCATCACCATCAAGTCTTACCTGGAATTGAAAAGGCCGCGGGAAATTTATCTGCCTTACCCCTTGGCCCGCTTTGGTGCCGGGGTGATGCGGGGGATAACCCGGCTGCTGGGGCGGATCGGCATTGAGGCCCGGATGCCGGCGGAACTGCTGTTCATGGAAAATTTTTATCAGACCCAGACCCTCTCATCCCGGCGGCTGCAGAGTTCCAGCTTCGTCGACCCCAAACCGGAAGCCACGGTGTTCACCGAATTGCCCCACCTGCTGGAGTATTATCTTTCCCGCTGGGAGGCCCTTAACCTGATTACCACCTACAACCAGGATTTTTTTGCCTGCCGCCAGCGGGGGGAGGAGTTTACCCGGGACCCGCAAAGCCTGCTCAAAGAGCTGGACGAGGAGGTCGGCCGACCATTGCTGGGGGACTCGGAGCCGTCCTGAGGGGGGCTGCAGCCGGTCAACAAGAAACAAACTGACTCATCAGTCAAAAAAGTATTGACAGCCGTTGGCGCCGGGTGTATCTCACTACTTAACAAAGAGTTACTGACTGACTGCTCAGGTTGTTTTTGGCGGTCGGGTAACAGCGATCGCTTACGGTGTTCAGGGGTAACAATGGTCAAAACGCGCAGGAGCAGAAAAAGCGGGCCCACCCGCAAGGAGGCCATTTTGGAAATGGCCACCGTTTTTTTTGCCGAGAAGGGTTTCCGGGAAACCGCCATTGGCGACATCGCCAAGATGATCGGGGTGGCCGACGGCACGGTCTTTTACCATTACAAAACCAAGGAAGATCTTTTTGTTGCGGTGCTGGAGAAGTTCAAAGAGCAATTGATCCAGGAGAGTCGCGATTTTCTGGCCGGGCAGGAATTTGCCGACGGGCTGGCCATGGTGAAAGGGCTGGTGGGGTTTTACCTGGGCCTGGCCGCCCGGATGGAGGAGCGTTTCTTGCTGCTGCACCGGCATTATCCCTACAAGCTGGCCGAGGAAAATCCTAACTGCCGGCGGCATCTCGAGGATATTTATGATTTTTTCGCCGGCACCTTCGAGCAGGCCATCCGCCGGGGCCAGGAAGATGGCTCCATCCGGGAGCTTCCGGCCCACAAGACGGCGTTGCTGATCTTTACCATGGTCGACGGGCTGGTGCGGATCGGCACCTACCGTCTTTACCAGCCGGGGTCGCTGTACGACGAGCTGGTGGACTCGGTCCAGCGTATGCTGAGCCGTTAGTTAACTGAATCAGGCCGGGTGGTTAATCGCTTGCCGGGGAAAGAATATGCGTAATGATGCCAAAGAGCAAAAAGTGGCCGGGGTGGGACTGGCGGTGTTCAGCGGTGATTTTTGCCGGGGCGACGAAGTGCTGGCGGCCCTGCGACAGGACACCGGCTGCCGGGTCGTCGATGACCGGGTGTTGGTAAAGGAAGCCGCCCGCTTGTCGGGAATGTCGCCTGGCGCCATTGAGCGGGCCTTCTCGGCCAAGGATTCGGTCTTTGAGAAATTTACCCATGAAAAGGGCGGCGCCTTGGCCTGGCTGCGGCGGGCCCTGGCTGAACAACTTGGGTCATCCGGGCTGCTGCTGGCCGGCAATGTGGCGCACCTGTTGCCCCGGGAAATCAGTCATTATTTAAGGGTTTGCCTGATTGCCGAACTGCCGTTCCGGCTGCAGCAGGCCATGGCGGCCGAAAACCTCACAGAAACCGAGGCCCGGCGGCGAATCACCGCCGCCGATACCGCCAAGGCCCATTGGGTTCAGGCCCTGCGGGGCCATGAAGACCCTTGGGCGGCGGAGCTATACGATATGTTGCTGCCCATGGCGGAAACCGGGGTCGAGGAGGCGGCGGCGCTGATCGGCCGGCAGTTGCAGCGGTCGGCGGTGCAGCCCACCGAAGAATCACGGCAGGCCCTGGCGGATTTCCAGCTGGCCGCTCAAGCCGGGGTGGCCTTGGTGGAAGCCGGCCATGACGGCGAGGTGGCGGCCCAACAGGGGCGGCTTACCGTGCGGATCACCAGAAAAGTTCTGATGTTCAACCGTCTGCGGGATGAAGTGCAGGCGATGCTGGGCGAGTTGCCGGGGGTGGCGGAGGTGTCCGTGGAAGTGGACCCCGGGGTGCCCCATGATCGCCAGGCCGAGATTTATCGCAAGCATGATCGCGGCACCCCTTCCAAGGTACTGCTGGTGGATGACGAGCGGGAGTTTGTCCAGACCCTGTCGGAGCGGTTGCTGTTCCGGGACGTGGGGGCGGCGGTGGCCCACGACGGCCAATCGGCCTTGGAGATGCTCATCGATGACGAGCCCGAGGTGCTGGTGCTGGATCTGAAAATGCCGGGCATCGACGGCATTGAGGTCCTGCGCCGGGTGAAAAAGATTCGCCCCGAGGTGGAGGTCATTATCCTCACCGGCCACGGCTCCGAGGATGACCGGCGGACCTGCCTGGAACTGGGTGCTTTGGCTTACCTGCGCAAGCCGGTGGATATCGACGAGCTTGAGGCCCGCCTGCAGGAGGCCCATCAAAAGGTCCAGGCGAGCCGGGAGGCCGACCGGGCCTGATGATGAGCAGGTGGCGACTGAAAAAACCGGTGTTTTGGGACCAGGGGGCCAGCGGCGACGCCGGCGACCGGCCCCACTTCGACTTTCGCCGGATCTGGAAACGGGCGGTGGTGCTGATGCTTTGCGTAGCCCTGCTGCCGCTGCTGGCCCTGGCCTGGTTTGACTACCAGGTGACCAGCCAGTACAGCGAAAACGAGATTGTGCTGCGCACCGATCGGCTGGTCTCCAACACCAAGCGAACGGTGGCCTTCTTCCTGGAAGAGCGACAGGCGGCGTTGCAGTTCGTGGTCCGGGAGTACGGCTTTGCCGAGCTCAACGATGACCGGCGCTTGGCCGGGATCCTGGCCAACCTGGGCAGTTCCATCGGCGGTTTTACCGATCTCGGGCTGTTTAATGCCGAAGGCCGGCAGATTCGCTATATCGGCCCTTACGCCCTGAAAGACCGGGATTACCGCGACGAACCCTGGTTTCGCGAAGTGGTGGCCGCCGGCAGCCATGTCAGTGACGTCTACCTGGGTTTCAGGGCCGAGCCGCACATGGTGATCGCGGTGAAGCGGGAAAAGGAGGACGGTTCCTTTTTCGTGCTCCGGGCCACTTTGAATACCGTCTGGTTCAACGAGCAGCTGGCCCACATTCGGGAGAGCAGTTTCGGGGATTCGTTTCTGATTAACCGGGAAGGGGTGATTCAGACCCCGACCCTGGCCCATGGTGAGGTGCTGGACCGCTTCCCCCTGGCGATTCCGGCTTATGCCGAGGATACCCGGGTGGCGACCATCGCAGACCGGCAGGGACGAGCGTTGGTCATGGGCTATGCCTATATCCCCGGTTCCCCGTTTATTCTGCTGGCCATTGGGGAGAAGGCGGAACTGTTGCAGCCCTGGCTTTCGACCAGGTTGGTGGTGGTCCTTTTTCTGGTTGGCGCGGTGTTGCTGATTGTCCTGGTGACCCTGGGGGTGGCCACCAACCTGGTGGGCGATATCTACCGGGCCGACCGGGATCGGGCCACGGCCCTGCGCGAGGCGGCTCGGGCCAACAAGCTGGCCTCGCTGGGGCGGCTGGCCGCCGGGGTGGCCCATGAGATCAATAACCCTTTGGCCATCATCAACGAAAAGGCGGGGTTACTGGCCGACCTGCTGACCCGGGCCGGTGATGCACCTCCGCCCAAGGAAAAATTGCTGAGCCAGGTGGAATCTATTCACCGGGCGGTGGCTCGCTGTGCCGGCATTACCCGCCGCCTGCTGGGTTTTGCCCGGCCCGGTGAGATTAAACTGGAACCGGTCGAGCTGGCCGAGGTGGTGCAAGAGGTTCTGGAGTTTCACGGCAAAGAGGCGGCCCACCGCAATATCACCGTCGGGGTGGAGATTGACCCGGAACTGCCCGTCCTGACCAGCGATCGTAACAAGCTGCAGCAAATTTTTCTCAACCTGGTGGGCAACGCCTTTGCCGCCATGGAGGACAGGGGGCATCTCTATATCACCGGTAGCCGCCCGGACACCGAGCGGGTGCTGATCACCGTCACCGATGACGGTTGTGGTATTGCCGAAGCGGATTTGAAGAAGGTGTTCGAGCCCTTTTTCTCCACCAAAAGCAAGGATGAGGGTACCGGCTTGGGGCTGTTTGTTACTTACGGGCTGGTGCGCGAGCTGCGGGGCACGATCCGGGTGGAAAGCATGGCCGATGCCGGCACCAGATTTTTCATTACCCTGCCTTTGCAGGGCCAAGATAGGGCCGAAAACGACGAGGAGCAGGATGCGGATTTTACTGGTTGACGACGAGGAGGAACTGGTTTCGGCCCTGGCTGAGAGGTTGCAGCTGAGGGGGCTGGCCGCCGATTGGGCGAGATCCGGCGAGCAAGCCCTGGAACTGGCTCGCAACCAGGCTTACGACGTGGCGGTGATTGACCTCAAGATGCCGGGAATTGGCGGGATCGAGTTGAAAAAGCAGCTGGCGGCGGCATTCCCCGCCCTGCGTTTCATCTTTATGAGCGGCCATGGCTCGCTCAGCACCTTCACCAGCGGCATCGGCGAAATCGGCAGCGCGGATTACTTTTTGCTAAAACCGGTGGATATCAGTCAGCTGATCGACCGGCTCCGTGAATTGGCGAAGTGACGCTTTATCCCCGGCCGGGGAACAACGGAGGCTGTATGATGACGGATAAACGAGTGGACGGCGACTTGGCAGGGCCACGGTTTTGCGGTGAGGTAAGCGCGGCGGTCAGCCATGAAATTAAAAACGTGCTGGCCATTATCAAGGAAACCGCCGGGTTGCTGGATGACCGTGCCGGGCGGGCGCAGGCCGAGGCTCTGCCGCTGGCTCCCGACCAGGTGCGGGAGGCGACCCGGGCTGTGGACCGGCAAGTACGGCGGGCCGATGCCATTGTTCGGCGCCTTAACCGTTTTGCCCACAGTGTGGATCGGGAGTCGGAGGCGGTGGAGCTGGGCGAGTCGTGCCGGCTGCTGGCCGAACTGGCCGACCGCATGTTGGCCGGCCGGGGGGCAACCCTGGAGGTGCTGGCGGAGGCGCCGGAGGTGACCGTGCAGACCAGCCACTTTCGCCTGCTGCAGTTTTTATGGCGAGGGTTGTCGGCCGTATTGGCAGCGGCGGGCAACGGGGCTCGGTTGCAGCTGACGGTGGCTGCCCGGCCTGAAAAGAAGAGCGGTGGCCGGGTGGAACTGCGCTGGCAGACGGCGGCGCCAACCCCGGTGGGCGGCCCGGAATTTCCCGGTCCGGCGGAACTTGAATTGCTGGCGCAACTGGCTTGGCAATTTGAATTAAATCCCGATGAACAGCATTTTGTGTTGCTGCTGCCGTGATTGTGCGGTGGTCGCAAGGTAGTAATCCATAACCGTTCACCAGGGGTACTAACCTGCCGGTTTAACGGGCCGTAACCGTTCAGCAGTGCTGCAGATTCGGGCAAGCAGCCAGGCGCCGCGTACACCGGGTACTCAAGCCTGGCTGATCGCCCGAAGGTGCGGTGCTGCTGAACGGTTACGTAAATCCATGCCATAAGGAGGATCAGTCATGGCGGAGAAAATTTTATTGATCGATGATGAGGCAGAATTTGTGGAAACCCTGGCCGCTCGGATGCGCTCCCGGCAGATGGAGGTGAGTACCGCCACTTCCGCCGTTGAGGCCTTGCAGCGCGAGGATGTGGACTCTTACGACGCCATTGTCCTGGACCTGCAGATGCCGGGCATGGACGGCCTGGCGGCGCTGGAGGAAATCAAGAAGCGCAACCCTCAGCTCCAGGTGATCCTGCTCACCGGCAAGGCCACGGTGGAGAAAGGGGTGCAGGCGATGAAAATGGGGGCCATGGATCTACTGGAAAAACCTGCGGATATCGATGAGCTGACCAGGAAAATCAAGGAAGCCGGAGCCCGGAAGATGGTGCTGGTCACGGCGGCCAGCGAAAGCCAGATCAAGGAGATTATCGGCAACAAGGCCTGGTAAACGGTTTAGCCAAACATTGGCACAGTTAAGGTGCGGTCGGCGCTTTTTTTTAGTGACCAGCAAAAACTGACTGATTGCTCAGTTTGGTTGTTGCTGCTCCTGCCCGGCGCCAAGGTCGCAAGTTAAGGGTAGTAACCATAATTCAAGGAGGGTTGTTAACCATGAGTGCATTCAAACAAGTCGGCCAGTTCATGATGGCCGGCGCCAGGGCCCACGCCCAGTGGGAAAAAAAGATGTCCGACCGGATTCTGGGTGATCGCCGGCGGCTGTTGTTGCTGGGGCTGCTGCTGCTGCCCATCATTCTGGGCGGGGTGGCCTGGGCCGACGAACTGGTTGGTGCCTTGCCGGCCATCCTCGGCGGTAAGATGGCCTATTCTCCGGCCTTTTATACCCCCACCATCTTTTTTGCCTCCATCGGCGTAGGTCTGGGAGCCGGCCTGATCACCGGCTGCATCGGCGCCGGCGGCGGCTTCATCATCGCTCCGGCCCTGATGAGCGCCGGGGTCAAGGGGATCATGGCGGTGGGCACCGACCTGTTTCACATCTTCGCCAAGGCGATCATGGGTAGCGTGCTCCATCGCAAGCTGGGCAACATCTCGGTGGCCCTGGCGGTGACCTTCCTGATCGGCGCCATCGGTGGCGCCACCGTGGGCGGGTTGATCAACCGCACCCTGTATGAACTCAACCCGGTGCTCAGTGATGCCTTCATCACCACCGTTTATGTCTTCATGCTGGGCTTTCTGGGCTTTTACGCCCTGGCTGATTTCCTGCAGTCCCGCAAGGCTTCCACCCTGGCCACCGCCGAAGGGCAGGCGCAAAAGGACACCGAAAGCATGACCGCCCTGAGCCAGAAGATTCAAGGGGTTAATATTCCGCCCATGATCCACTTCGATCAGGGCGTGGTGCCCGGCGGGCGCAAGATCTCGGCCCTGTTTCTGGTCATCAGCGGTGTAGTGGTGGGCCTGGCCGCGGCCATCATGGGGGTGGGCGGTGGTTTTCTCACCTTCCCGATCTTTGTTTACATCCTGGGGGTGTCCTCTTCCACCACCGTGGGCACCGACATCTTCCAGATTATCTTTACCGCCGGTTACGCCGGCCTGGGACAGTACGCCATTTACGGCTTTATCTTTTACACCCTGGCCATGGGCATGCTGCTGGGCTCCCTGATCGGCATCCAGATCGGCTCGGTGGTTACCAAGGTGGTGCCGGGATCAACCATCCGCGGCTTTTACGCGGTGGCGGTGCTCTCCGGCTTTGTTAACCGGGCCTTTGCTCTGCCCAGCAAGCTGGCGGCTTTGGGGTATCTCGATATCACCGCCCGCACCGGCTATATCCTGGAGCAGATCGGGATCTATTTATTTTTTGTCGTTATTACAATCTTTTCGATTTGGGTTATCGGTACCTTTGTGGTCAATATCAAGGCCCTGAAGACCGGGCCGTTGACAACCCATTCCAACGAGCAGGTTTAAGGAGGGAAGTGCAATGATTGCCAACAAAAAGGAATTCAGCCTGGGACTGGTGTTGTTCATCGGTTTCTGGGGTGTTTTCGTCGTTCTCATGTCGCCGGTCTTTGCCGGCAGCAACCTGCTGGATTACATGGATAATCTTTATAATTCGATTTCCAAGAATTCAGCCTACTATATCCCCGGCGCCCAGGAGCGGGTAAGGGCCTACCAGGGCCGGGAAATAACCTTCGCGGTGGCCGCCAAAGACCAGCAACAGGCGGCGCGGACGGCCAAAAACTTTGAAATGATCGGGGCCCGGGTGGAACAGGAAGGTACCACCCTGCAGGTCAGCGGCGATATGGGCCGCCTGCTGGTCGCGATCCTGGAGGATGCCGACCGGATGTATCACAACGACGGCACTGCCATTGCCGCCAGGTACGGCATCCATGAACGCCTGGTGGTTTACGATTGGTGGAACGCCTTGAAAACCGGTCAGGATGACCTGAACCGCCAGCACAAGTTCGCCGAGGCCAAGGTCTTCTACGATGCCATGACCCGCGGCGTGGAGCCGGCTTACAACTATTACGAAATCGAGGCCGAGCCCATCCGCAACAAGGCGGGGACGGTGGTGCTCTCGCTGGCCGGTTACGTGTTCTATACCCTGTGGTTCGGCTTTGCCATCCTCTTCATGTTCGAAGGGTGGGGGATCAAGCTTGAGCACTAAAGGGAAAACGCGCTGCAGCACCGCATCTTGCGGCGATCAGCCCGGCTTGCGTACCGGGGTACGCGGCGCCGGGCTGCTTGCCGCAATCTGCGGTACTGCAGCGCGTTTTCCGCTTGTTATGGGTTTTGATTTGTGCTTGAAGGAAATCATGAGTCTTTTTTGGCGTCTCAAGGAATGGTTGGGGTTGGAAGAAAAGCGGCCGGTGTTGTCCGCAGCCGAGCTGAAGGTGGCTTTTCGTCGTCAGTATCGTGAGTTCCGTTCGCTGCTTACGGCCAACAACAACGCCCTGGAACTGATGGCTGAAATCGACCAGGCTTTGGCCGGCGGGCGTCCCTTCAGCATGGCCTTTGTCCGGGGGCACTGCACGGCCCTGGGGGCCAACGTGCTGAAGATGATCAACCTGCTGGTGGCTTTGGGCGGGGAGCGATATGGGCGACTTCGCCCTCCGTTTGCACGGATTACCGGCGAGCTGGAAGAGATCATGACCCGGGAGCCGAAACTGGCCGGGGACGATTTTATCCTGCCCCTGGCCGCCCTGGATCGCCACCGGGCCGATGAGGCCGGGGAAAAAATGGCCAACCTGGGCGAGATCCGCAACCGCATCGGCCTGCCTACTCCCGAGGGCTTTGTGATCACCGCCGCCGCCACCCGCCACTTTTTTGCCGCCAGCAACCTGCAGGTGGAAATCAACCGCCGCCTGACTTCCCTCAATCCCGATCGCTTGGCCGAAGTTTACGCCGTCAGCGCCGCCATTGAGCGCCTGATTGTCGAAGCCCCTTTGCCCGCCGACCTGGAAGCGCAGATTCTGGAACACCATGCCCGCCTGGCCGGTGGGAAAAAGCGGGCCATCCTGGTGGCCATGCGCTCCAGCGCCTTGGGCGAGGACAGCAGCCGCAGTTCCTTTGCCGGCATGTATCGCAGTCGCTTGCAGGTGGATGCCGCCTCCCTGCTCACCGCTTACAAGGAGATCGTGGCCGGCAAGTATCGGCCCCAGGCCATGATTTATCGCCTGCAGCGAGGCTTTCGGCATCAGGATGTAATCATGTGCGTCGGTTGCCTGACCATGGTGGACGGAGCGGTCAGCGGGGTGATGTACAGCCGCCCGCCGGAAGATTTGCGTGGCCGGTGGGTGGAGATCACCGCCGCCCCGGGCTTGGCCGATCAGGTGGTCAGCGGCCGGGCGGCCGCACGCCGTTACCGGGTGTCCCGAGAGCTGCTAACCGCTCAGCAGCAGGGTGACACTCCTGATGAACTGCTGTCCGAAGAGCGGTTGGCGGAGCTGGCCGGGATCGCTGTGCGCCTGGAAGAGCATTTCGGCTCCCCCCAGGATATCGAGTGGTCTTTGGGGCGGGATGGCAGGATTTACCTGTTGCAGTCCCGGCCCTTGGGGGGAGCTGGTCTAAGCGGTGCCGCCAGTGAGGTCTCGCCCGTCGACAGCCCGGGTCCGGCAGCCGAATCCGTCGCGCAAACGCCGGGCCGAGCGACGCACGAGGCTGCCGGGAAGGCCGCTTTGCGGGACGAAAGCACTTCGCCGCCGGCCGATATCCTGCTGCGGGGAGGGAACTGTGTGGCGCCGGGGGTGGCGGCCGGCCCGGTGTACCCGGTGCAGCGCGAGGAGGATCTGCTGCAGTTTCCCCGGGGCGCGGTGCTGCTGGCGGCCCATCCTTTGCCGGAATGGGCGGTGGTGCTGCCCCGGGCGGCAGCGGTACTCAGTGAAACCGGCGAGAGTGCGGCACATCTTGCCACCGTGGCCCGGGAGTTCGGGGTGCCGGCCATTTTCGGCCTCCAGGGAGCCCTGGCCAAGCTGGAGCCTGGTAGTGAAGTTACCGTCGATGCCACCGGCTTGCGGGTCCATGCCGGTCGGCGGCAGGAGCTGCTTAACCAGGTGCCGCCGCCGCCGAAGCTGATGATCGGTAGTCCGGTGCATGAGGTTTTGCGCCACGCCGCCGCCCTGATCACGCCGCTGAATTTGATCGACCCCGCCTCACCGTTCTTTCGCCCCGAGAATTGCCGCACCCTGCATGATATTACCCGCTACTGCCACGAAAAGGCGGTGGCGGAAATGTTCGCCTTCGGCGCCCGCCAGGGTTTTGCCGCCGGGGCGGCCAAGCAGTTGGTGGATCAGTCGCCCTTCACCTGGTGGGTCATTGACCTGGAAGACGGTTTTGCCCCCGAGCATGACCCCCAAGAGTCCTTCATTCGCCTGGAGCATATTCGCTCGGCCCCCATGCTGGCCCTGTGGCGGGGCATGACCGCTTTCCCCTGGCAAGGGCCGCCGCCGGTGAACCTGCGGGGCTTTGGCTCCATCCTCTTCCGCTCCACCATGAATCCCGATCTCGAACCAGCGGTGCGCTCCAACCTTAACGCCCGGAGCTATTTTTTGATTTCCCGCAATTTCTGTAACCTCAGTATCCGCCTGGGCTACCATTTCGCCTTGGTGGAAAGCCACATTTCGGAGTTGCTCACGGAAAACTACGTCAGTTTCCAGTTCAAGGGGGGGGCGGCCGACGATCGTCGGCGCCTGCTGCGGCTGGATTTGATCGGCGAGGTGCTGAGCCGTCACGATTTCCGGGTTGCCCGCAAGGAAGACGCCCTGACCGCCCGGCTGGAAAAGGTGGAGGCGCCGTTTCTGTTGGAGCGCCTGAAGGTGTTGGGTTATCTGCTGATCCACACCCGGCAGATCGATATGGTCATGGCGGATCGGGCCATGGTGGCCCATTACCGGCAAAAAATCAACCGTGAGCTGACGTCGTTGCTGGCCCAGCCGGTGGTGAAAAATGTTTGAGCCCCTGCAACTGCTGATTGTCGATGATGAGCCGGATTTCCGCGAAGCCCTGGCCCAGCGCCTGCGCTTTCGCGGTTTCGGCGTGCGCACCGCCGCAGGCTGCCACCAGGCCCTGGCGGCCCTGGCCGAGCAGCCGGTGGAAGTGGTGATCCTGGATGTGATGCTGCCCGATGTTGACGGCCTAGACTGTCTGGTACGGATCAAAAAACGGTGGCCGAACACCGGGGTAATCATGCTCAGCGGCCATGCCTCCATCAGCGCCGGGATGCAGGGAATTGCCGCCGGAGCCAGCGAATACTGCCTGAAGCCGGTTGAACTTGGCGAACTGGTGGAGAAAATTCACATCGCCCACGCCGAGGCCAGGGCGCGGGGTTGAGTACGGCCCCTGGAACTGTGCTTCAGGGTAACGTTTTTTTTTACAATTTTTTTAGCCCCCTTGAGTCATAGCGGAAGCACCTCTCTTTCCTGAAGATAACACTTTGTTTTTTCAGTCTTTAGCTCTCTCCTTTCATCCCCCCCTGATGGCCTGTTTTGGGCCGAAAAAAAACTGATTCCAGGAAGAGTTCCTGTAAAAAACCTCTTGACAGCCAATTATGGGGAGCATTAAGAACACCCCCATGCCGCCCATTGGCCTCCTCCGGTGAAGAGATGTTCGGTCGGTGACCGGTGGTCGGCATAATGCACTGGATATGGTATGTCGGTTTTTTGGCTGCCATCTTGAATGTTGCCTGGAGGGGGTGACATCAATACCACGCGGATATCCGAATTACTGGCGCCTCATCACCCCTTTTTTTGATGACGGCGTTTTTTAATGGCTTTTTATTTTTCTCCATACTTTTTCAACTGCAAGGGGGTCTGTCATGACCGCGGAGTCTGAAGGTAAAGAACATTTTCTGGTGAAAGGCTTGCTCATCCCGATGAAGCGCTTTCCCCATATCGACGAGGATCTCAACCTGCACGAGGCGGTGCGGGCGTTACAGGAGTACACCTGCGGCGAGTACGAGCGGATGCGTTACTCCGAGATGCTGGTGGTGGACGCCAAGCAGCAACTGGTGGGGCGGGTCAACTTGCAGAGCATCCTCAAGGGGCTTGACCCTAACCTGGGCCAGGTGATCGACGGTTTTGAAGGCAAGCGGGGGGAGTTCCCCAACCTGGCCATCCTGTGGGGGGATTCTTTTTTCGAGACCTGCAACCGCCGTTTCGGCAACAACGTCAAGGATTTCATGGTTCCGTTGCCGCCGCCGGTCAAGGAGCAGGAGTCGGCCTTCAAGGCCCTCTCCATCATGCTGACCCACAACGAAACCGTGCTGCCGGTGCTGGCCGAAGATGGTTCCTACGTGGTGGGGGTAATCCGCCTGGAAGAAATTTTCAACGCCATTGTCAAGCGTTGTGATACCTGATTTTTGTTTTTTTTTATTTTCAAATTAGACCTTGTAAGGACGTGTAAAAATGGCTGAAGAGAGAAGTTCGCAAGGAGCGGCGGCGGTCGACGATGATAAGGTCGGCCTGGCGGCCGAGATTAAGGAAATCAACTGGAAGAAGTGGATTTTCATGTTTGTGGGGATCGGGCTGTTCAGTGTGGTCTATTTTTCCCCGCCCTGGCCCAGCGCCTTCGATCCCATGGGCAAGGAGTTTGTCTTGAGCCCCCAGGGCAAGGCGGCCCTGGCCCTCTTTTTGCTGGCCGGCACCTGGTGGGTCTTTGAGGTACTGCCCATCGGGGTGACCGGGATCACCATCGGGGTGGTCCAGGCGCTGTTTTTCATCCGCCCGGCCAGTGATGCCTTCAAAGACTTCATGGACCCCTCGGTGCTCTTTATCTTCGGCTCCCTGGTGATCGGGGCGGTCTTTACCAAGGTGGGAATCACCAAGCGGCTGGCTTACAAGATGCTGGATATTGTTGGTGAGCGCACCAGCATGATTTATCTGGGCTGTTTTGTGGTCACCGCCCTGTTGACCCACCTGATGGCCCATACCGCGGTGGCCGCCACCATGTACCCGCTGCTGCTCTCCATTTACGCCCTCTACGGGGAAGGGGACCGGCCCACCAAGTTCGGCAAGGGGCTTTTTATGGGCATGGCGTTTGTGGCCGGGGCCGGTAGTATCATCACCCTGCTGGGCGCGGCCCGCGGTATTGTCGCCCTGGGCTTTTTCCAGGAGATTGTCGGCCGTGAGATCTCCTTCTTTGAACTGACGTTTTATATGTTCCCGGTGGGCTGGTTGATGGTCTTCCTGCTCTGGGGCTTTTTCATGATCTTCTTCAAGCCGGAAAAGGCGGTAATTCCGGGCTTGCGCGAGAAGGCGCGGGAGCTCAACGCCGCCATGGGGCCGCTGACCCGCCATGAGAAGCTGGCCGGCATCATTGTGCTGGGGGTTATTGCTTTCCTCTCCCTCCAGTCTTTCGTCCCGGCCCTCCAGCCTTTCAACAAGGCGGCCATCCTGCTGGTTTCCACCATTCTGTTCTTTGTTCTCGGTATTCTTGATATCAACGACCTGGAAGCGGTGCCCTGGAATATCATCCTGCTTTTTGCCGGCGCCATGAGCATGGGCTTCTGTCTCTGGCAGACCGGGGCCGCCGAGTGGCTGGCCATCAACTGGCTGGGCTTCTTCCAGGATGCGCATTGGTTTGTCTTCGTGATGGCCATGGCCTTCTTCGTGCTGCTGATGACCAACTTCATCATGAACGTGGCGGCCATCGCCATCTCGGTGCCGGTTTCCCTGGTGGTGGCGCCCTATCTGGGGGTGGCCCCGGAGGTGATTGTTTTCGCCGCCCTGGTCACCGCCGGCATGCCCTTTCTGCTGCTGGTGGGCGCGGCTCCCAACGCCATCGCCTACAACTCCAAGCAGTTTACCAGCGGTGAGTTTTTCGCCTACGGGATTCCGGCCTCGATTCTGCTGATGGCGGTGGTCGGTCTGGCGGTGATTTTGATCTGGCCGTTGATGGGCATGCCAATCACGGTCCCCACCCCGTAAGCGATCACAGGGCACCGCATCTTGCGGCGATCGAGCCGGCTCACGTACTGAGGTACGCTTCGCCGACTCGCTTGCCGCAACCTGCGGCACCCTGTGACCGCTTACCCCCGTGGACCCTGTATTAGTCATTGCTGAACGATTCTCCATATTTAATGAAAAACACCTGAGGGAAAGGCTATGAAATACGACCAGGAGATCAGCGCCCTTTTTGATGCCTGGAATGAGGCGATCCAGAGCGGCGACCCCGACCGGGTTACCGCCCTCTATGCCTTCAACGGCATCCTGTTGCCCACCGTCTCCAACCAGGTGCGCCACAATCATGCCGAGATCCGGGATTATTTTGTCCACTTCCTGGCCAAGAAACCCAAGGGGACCATCAACGAAAGCAATATCCGGGTTTATAACGATATCGCCATCAACTCCGGGGTTTACACCTTCGACTTTAGCCCCCCGGATGGTGAACCCTTCAGCGTTACCGGTCGTTTTACCTACGTCTACCAGTGGTTCGGCGATCATTGGTTGATCATCGAGCACCACTCTTCCATGATGCCGGAGAAATAGGCCGCGTTATGTCCGCCGTGATCACTTTCATAGTGATGTTCGCTTTCTGGATTGTCATGTCCGGGAAGTTTGACCTTTTTCACCTGACCATGGGCTTGCTCTCCAGCGGCCTGGTCACCTGGCTGTCCCATGACCTGCTCTTTTCCGGGCATACCAAGAAGCTCGGTGACCTGCTGGTGGAAATCGGTCGCTTTCTCTGTTACGTGGTCTGGCTTTCCTGGCAGATCGTGCTGGCCAATATCCATATTGCCGGCCTGGCGCTCTCGCCACAGGCCCGGGAGATCATGAACCCGCACGTGATCAGCTTCAAGACCGTGCTGAAGACCGATTTTGCCCGTTTTGTGCTGGCCAATTCCATCACCCTCACCCCGGGCACGGTGACCATCCGGATTCAGGACGACACCTTCTACGTCCATGCCATCACCACCCAGTCGGCCGGGGACCTGGCCGGGGACGGACCCGGTGAGATGGAGCGCTGGGTGGCCTGGGTCTTTGAAGAGGGGGCGCGCTGAGATGGAGCAGTTTCTGATCAGTATCGGGGTGGCGTTGCTGTTGCTGATGCTCATGAGCCTCTTTCGGGTGGTGGCCGGTCCCACGGTGATCGACCGGATCCTGGGGGTAAATGTCATCGGGATCAAGACCGTGGTCCTGATCATCATCGTCGGCATCCTTGACGGCCGGGTGGAGATGTTCATCGATATCGCCCTGGCTTACGCCCTGATGAACTTTATCACCACCATCGCCGCCGCCCGTTTTTACCAGCGGCAGAGCCAGCCCGCCGCCGCTGATGCCGAAGAGGCCAAAACCGCCCCGTCGGCCCCGCCCACGGCGGAAAATGCCAAGCCGGCGGGCAAGGAGGGTTCCCATGCTTAATGCGGTGGTGATTATCCTGATGATCAGTGGCTTTCTGCTTTTTTTCGCCACCACCGTCGGCCTGCTCCGGTTTCCCGATTTTTACACCCGGGTGCATGCCGCGGGCAAGGGAGACACGCTCTCCACCGCCCTGTTGCTGGCCGGCCTGATCATCTATTACCTGCAGGATTTCAGCGGTGAGGCGCTACTGACCGCCGTTAAGCTGTCGCTGATCGTCTTTTTCGTCTTCCTGGCCAGCCCCACCGCCACCCACGCCATTATCGACGCGGGTTACGAGGCCAAGGTTCCCTACTGGACCAAGCGCAAACCGTCGGGCGAGGCCGAACCTTACGACGGGGCGGAACGGCGTCGGGAAGACCGGCAGATTTAAACGTTTAGAGGAATTCCGTAATGACCTGGGACGCAAGCCTGCTCTGGCAGTTTGATCTGCTGATTTTGCTGATGATGGTGATTTGCGCCATCGCCGCCCTGTCGCTGAAAGACCTGGTCAGTTGCGCGGTGGTCACCGGCGCCTACAGCTTTCTGATCTGCCTGATGTGGACGGAAATGCTGGCGGTGGACGTGGCCTTTACCGAGGCGGCGGTGGGCGCCGGGATCAGTACGGTTATCATCCTGGGCACCGCCCAGTACGTTAAGCGGAGGAGCAAGGATTGAAGCGCCTTACCCTGGTCATCCTGGCGATCTGCGCCGTGATCATGCTGGCGGCGGCGGTGGACCTGCCCGACTGGGCCGACCCTGCATCGCCGGCCAGCACTCACCTGTCGCCGGACTTTCTGGAGCAGGGCTACGGTGAGACCGCCACGCCCAATATCGTTACCGTGGTGCTGGCCGATTACCGGAGCTACGATACCATGTTTGAGGCGGTGGTGGTCTTTGCCGCCGCCCTTATCGTCCTGGTGGTCCTGCGTCATACCCCGCGCAAGCGGCGCAAGATGCTGCAGCACCGGCCGGTGCGGGAAGGGCGGGACACCGTGTTGCGGGGCGCGGCCCAGTTGATTATTCCGGTGATGCAGATCTTCGCCCTCTATGTGGTGGGACATGGCCATTACAGTCCCGGCGGCGGTTTCCAGGGCGGGGTTATTTTCGGGGCCAGCTTTATCCTGCTGGCGCTTTGCTACAACCTGAAGTTCACCATCGAGCGTTTTCGCGAGCAGGCGGTGCTGGTTTGCGTGGCCGGCGGGGTCTTGCTCTATGCCGGGGTAGGGGCCGTCTGCCTGGCCATGGGCTGGAATTTCCTGGGGTATGCCGGTTTGGCCGGGATTCTTGGCGTGGGCGAGGTCATGGCCCGCTCCCACGGTATTCTGGCGGTGGAAGTGGGGGTCGGCATTACCGTCTTTTCGGTGATGATGTCGCTCTACTACGACCTGGCCTCGGGCGGAGATCTGGATGAAGGTTTATAGTTAATATGGACGAAATATTTCATTTCATAATCGGCAAGTACAATTACTGGGCCTCGCTGGTGCTGCTCTTTATCGGGTTGTATGGCATGATCGCCAAGAACAACCTGATGAAGAAGATCATCGGCATGGTTATCTTCCAGACCGCCATTCTGCTTTTCTTTGTCTCCATCGGAGCCAAGCGTGGTGCTACGGTGCCCATCATTGAGTTCGGGCCGGACAAGCAGCCGCTGCTGGAGGCGTCCGCCTATGCCAATCCGTTGCCGCACGTGCTTATTCTCACCGCCATTGTAGTGGGGGTGGCCACCCTGGGGGTGGCCCTGGCCGTTCTCCAGAAGATCCAGCGGGTGCACGGCACCATCGAAGAGGATGAAGTCCTGGAGGATCAGCGCCAATGATGATTGACCAGGCTCCGGCCCTTATTATCATATTCCCCCTCTTTATCTCCCTGGTGCTGACCCTGGCCGGGTCGCTGGGCCCGCGGGTGGCTTACGGCCTGTTGCTCTGCGGGATGGCCGGCTCGCTGCTCTTTTCCCTGTTGGCCTTGGGGCAGGTGGTGGCGGACAATCAGGCCATCCATTACCGGATGGGCGACTGGCCGCCGCCCATGGGCATTGAGCTGGTGATCGACCACTTGAGCGGGATCGTGCTGGTGCTGGTCTCCGCCTGCGCGTTGCTCACCGCCGTTTACTCCCTGCGCACCGCCGCCGAGGACAACCCCGACCGGCTGCACCATTATTACGCCCTGTTTGCCCTGCTGGTCACCGGGCTTTTGGGCATGACCGCCAGCGGTGACGTCTTTAACCTTTACGTCCTGCTGGAGATCTCGGCCCTTTCCAGCTACGGCCTGCTGGCCCGCGGTCGGGGTCCGGCCTACTACGCCACCTTCAAATACCTGATTGTCGGCACCATCGGCGCCTGCTTCTACCTGCTGGGGATTGGTTACCTATATATCATGACCGGCTCGCTCAACATGCTGGACCTGGCGGAGATCATCAGCCGGCCGGAGTTGCAGGAGTCGGTGAGCATCAAGATCGGCTTTTCCCTGATGATTCTCGGGGTCTGGATCAAGATGGCGCTCTTTCCCCTGCACGCCTGGCTGCCCAACGCCTACAGCAAGGCCGGCATCACCACCGCCTGCCTGATCGCCCCGCTGATGACCAAGGTCAGTGTTTACATCATGCTGCGAATCATGTTCACCGTCTTTTCCGTGGACTATATCTTCGACTCCATCGCCTGGAGTCAGGTGGTGATTTATCTTGCCTCGGCGGCGGCGTTGATCGGCATGATAAGCGCCCTGGCCCAACGGGATTTGCGGATGATGCTCTGCTATATCGTGGTGGCCGAGATCGGTTACATGACCGGCGGGGCCTGGGTGGCCAACGCCGCCGGCTACACCGGCGCGGTCTATCATATCCTGGCCGACGGCCTGATGACCCTTTGCCTCTTCATGGCGGTGGGGGCGGTGATCTACCGCACCGGCCTGACCTCCATGGCGGCCATGCAGGGGATCTTTCAGCGCATGCCCATCACCGCCGTGGTGCTGGTGATCGGGGCTGCTTCCATTATCGGTATTCCGCCCACCTGCGGCTTTTTCTCCAAATTTTACCTGATCCAGGGGGCGGCCCAGGCCGGCGCCTGGGTGTTTGTCGCGGCCCTGCTGATCGCCAGCCTGGTGGCGGCGGTGATGTTTTTCAAGCTGCTGGAGATCGCCTTTTTCGGTGACCCGCAAGCCCTGGAGCAGGAAGCGGCCTCCGGCCACGGCCATGGCGAGCATGGCGGGCAGCCGGTGGTGGCTCGCCACGAGGCGCCCCTGAGCATGCTGATCCCCATGGTTATTACCGCCGCCGGGTTGATTGTGCTGGGGCTGTATACCAAGGAAGTGGTCGAGTTTTTTATCGGCTGGTCGATCCCGGCCGGATTTTAACGGCGGTTTGCTGAACTGCGAGGTAACCATAGGTTAAGATGTTTTCACCCTCATTTTATCAAATAGCCCCGGTGATCGCCCTTTGCGCCTCCCTGGCCGCCGTGCCCCTGATCGCCGTCAGCGGCCCCCGGCCCAACCTGCGGGAATTTTGGACCTTCCTGGCCGCCGGGGTTAAATTCGCCATGGTCTTTTCCCTGGCCGGCTGGGTCCTGGCCGGCAATGTGGTGGAGGTGGAACTGATCCGGGTGCTGCCCGAGCTTTCCATCGCTCTGCGGGTGGACAGCTTCGGCATGGTGTTTGCCCTGGTTTCCTCCTTTCTCTGGATCGTCGCCGCCACCTACACCATCGGCTATATGCGGGGGCTCAACGAGCACGCCCAGACCCGCTTCATGGTCTGTTTCGCGCTGTCGCTCTGCGCCGCCATCGGCGTGGCCTTCTCCGCCAACCTTTTGACCATGTATCTCTTCTACGAGATGCTCTCCCTCTCTACCTATCCCCTGGTGGCCCATCATCAGGACCGCGAGGCCCTGGGCGGGGCCCGCAAGTATCTTGCCTTCCTGCTGGGCGGCTCGGTGGGCCTGGTGCTGCCGGCTTTGATTGTCATCTTTGCCCTTGCCGGCACCCTGGAGTTCGCCACCGGCATCAACAGCGGTATCATCCCCGGGGCCACTCCGGACGTCCTGGTGGTGATTCTCTTTTTCGCCTGCCTTTTCGGCTTTGCCAAAAACGGCATTATGCCCATGCATGCCTGGCTGCCCGGCGCCATGGTGGCACCCACCCCGGTTTCCGCCCTGCTGCATGCGGTGGCGGTGGTCAAGGTCGGGGTTTTCTGCACCACCCGAGTGATGCTCTACGTCTTCGGCATCGATCTGATGGACGAGTTGAACCTGGGAATCGTCACCGCCTATATCGTCTCCTTTACCATTGTCACCGCCTCCATCATCGCCCTGACCAAAGACAACCTCAAGGCCCGGCTGGCCTACTCCACGGTGAGCCAGCTTTCCTATATCGTGCTGGGGGTGGCGCTGCTGGCCCCGACGGCGGTGGAGGGCGGCCTGATTCATATCGTCAACCACGCCTTTGCCAAGATCACCCTCTTTTTCTGCGCCGGGGCCATCTACGTGGCCACCCATAAGAAAAATATTTCCGAACTGGGGGGCCTGGGCCGGGTGATGCCCTTTACCTTCGGGGCCTTCGCCCTGGCTTCGCTTTCCATGATCGGCGCCCCGCCGGTGGGCGGCTTCATCAGCAAGTGGTACCTGCTGGTGGGGGCTCTCGATGCCGGACAGATCGCGATTATCGTGGTGCTGCTGGCCTCCACCATGCTCAACGTGGCCTACTTCGCACCGGTGGTTTATCACGCCTTTTTCGGCAAGCCCCCGGCCGGTGAAGTATTGCCGACGGGGATCAGGGAAGCGCCGCTGATCATGGTGGCGCCGATTCTGCTGGCCGCTGCCATTTCGTTGTTTATAGGGATTTATCCTGATCTCATGATGCAGTTTGTGAAAATGGTGACCCCATGATGCTGGTGCGAATGATCGATTATTTGCGGGACCGGCCTCTGCTGGTGCGCCGCTGCTGTTACCTGGTGGTGGCCCTGGTGCTGCTCTGGGACGCCCTGCTGCTGGACAAGAGTTACGCCCATATCGCCCTGGAGCACTTGCCCGGCTTCTGGTCGCTGTTTGGTCTGATCGGCTGCGTGCTGCTGATTGCGGTGGCCAAAGGGCTGGGGGCGTTGGGGCTGCTGACCCGTGAAGATTACTACGACCGTTAAAGCGTTTTTAGCAAACTTGAAACGTTAAGGAGTCCGAGGTGACGGAATTTTGGTTTCATCCAGCGCTGGTGCTGATTATCGGGGCACTGGTCTTGCCTTTGGTAAAGGGGGTGGCGCGCAAGCCCTTTTTGCTGCTGGTGCCGGTTCTTGCCTTTGCCGCCGTGCTGCAGATGGAGCAGGGAGTTTACGGGGTCTTCCCGTTTCTCAACTGGGAATTGACCTTCGGCCGGGTGGACAGCTTGAGCCTGGTCTTTGCCTATATCATGACCCTGATGTGCATCATCGGCACCCTTTACGGTCTGCATGTCGACAACGATTATGAGCATATCTCGGCCTGGTTCTACGTGGCCGGTTCCCTGGGGGTGATTTTTGCCGGTGACCTGCTGGTGCTTTTTCTCTTCTGGGAGGTCATGGCCTTTTCTTCCACCTTCCTGGTCTGGTTCCGGGGCACCCCCGGCGCCCTGGCCGCCGGTTACCGCTACCTGCTGGTCCACACCGCCGGCGGTCTGGCCCTGCTGGCCGGGATTGTGCTCCACTACCAGGCCACCGGCGATTTAAGCTTCACTCAGTTTGATGTCACCAACCCCACCTTGCCGGTCTGGCTGATCATGATCGGGGTGATCCTCAACGCCGCCGTGCCGCCGCTGCACGCCTGGTTGCCCGACGCCTACAGCCGGGCCACGGTGAGCGGGGCGGTGTTTATGTGCGCCTTTACCACCAAGACCGCGGTTTACGCCCTCTGCCGTGGTTTTGCCGGGATGGAGATCCTGATTGTGCTGGGGGTGATCATGACCCTTTACGGGGTCATCTACGCCCTGCTCAGCAATGATGTGCGCCGGCTGCTCTCTTACCATATCATCAGCCAGGTGGGCTTCATGGTGGCCGGAGTGGGGGTCGGCACGGCTTTGGCGATCAACGGCGCCATCGCCCATGCCTTTGCCCATATCCTGTATAAGGCCCTGCTCTTCATGGGGGTCGGCTCCGTCCTCTACATGACCGGTAAGAGCAAGGCCAGCGAGCTGGGCGGGCTGTACAAGAAGATGCCCATGGCCCTGTTTTTTACGGTGATCGGCGGGCTGTCGATTTCCGGCTTCCCGCTGCTCAGCGGTTTTGTCAGCAAGAGCATGGTGGTGGCCGGCTCTTTCGACGCCTCCCATTACTGGGCGGCTTACCTGATGCTGCTGGCCTCGGTGGGCACCTTCCTCTCGGTGGGGATCAAGATCCCCTATGTGGTCTGGTTTGGCGAGAACAAGTGTTCCCGGGAAACCTGGGACAAGGCCGCCGACCCGCCTCTGCACATGCAGCTGGCCATGGGGATTGCCGCCTTTCTCTGCCTCTATATCGGGGTCTACACCCCTTATCTCTACAACATGCTCCCCAATGAGGCGCCGTTTAACCCCTACACCGCCTATCACCTGGCGGAGGTGATCCAGATTCTGCTCTTCACCGCGGTGGGTTTTTACCTCTTTGTTAAAATAATGGCGCCCAAGCCCAAGCTCAGCCTGGATATGGACTGGTTTTACCGGATGGGCGGTCGGCTGCTGCTGCTGGCCATGCAGAAAGGGATGACCAGGGTCAATGACTGGGGCCAGTCCTTCCTGGGCGAAGAGGTGCCCCGCCGGCTTAACCGCTTTTTCATCGACGGCCCGGCCCGCCTTTGCCTGCTGGTGGTCAAGCCGCTGTGGCAAATGACCGGAGCCAAAATCGAAGGCCCCGACGGCGCTGAGCAACGCTTTCTGGAAACCTTCAGCCGTTCCCTGTTCACCATTGGTTCCACCGCCATTTTCACCGTGGCCATGCTGATGGTGCTGCTGTTTTTCGTGACCTGAAGGTAATCGTTCAGCAGCACCGCATCTTCGGGCGATCAACCCGGCTTACGTACAGGGTGTACGCTGCGCCTGGCTGCTTGCCCGAACCTGCGGCACTGCTGAACGATTACCCTGTTCCCTTCTGGTCGCTCACATGCAGACTTGTGCCCATTTCCCGGGGCGGGTATTTTCTCCTCCATGAATCGACGTCAATTTGTCAAACTGGGCCTGGGCGCGGCCCTGGCCGGCGGGCTGGGCGGCGCTTTGACCGCTTGCGGCCGGCGCGGCGGCGATGGTCGGCCGCGGTTACGGTTGGGCTATCTGCCCATTACCGATCATCTGCTGCTGTTGGCCCACGACTATTACGATTTCCAGCAGGTTGAACTCGTCCCGGTCAAGTTTTCCTCCTGGCCGGAAGCGGCCGAGGCCTTGCGGGCCGGGGCCGTGGACGCCGCTTTTCTGCTAACCCCGCTGGGCCTGGCCCTGCGCCACCAGCGAACCCCGGTGCAGGCGGTGTTGCTGGGCCACCGTAACGGCAGCGTGCTGACCCTGGCGGCCCGGGATGATATTGACTCCCCGGCCGGGCTGGTCGGCAAACGGATCGCCATTCCCAGCCGTTTCTCCAGCCATTACCTGCTGCTGCGCCGGCTACTCGATGACGCCGGCCTGCCCCCCGAAGCGGTGGAATATATCGACATGGCCCCGCCGGAGATGGTCCAGTCCCTGGCCGCCGGCCGCCTGGACGGCTTCATCGTGGCCGAACCTTTCGGGGCCCAGGCCGAGATGCAGGGGGTGGGGCGGGTTTTCACCCTCTCCAAGGATATCTGGCCCGGTCATATCTGCTGCGTACTCAATCTGCGGGAACCCTTCCTCCAAAAAAATCCGGAGGCGGCGCAGGAGTTGGTGGCTGGGCTGATCGCCACCGGCCGGGCCATCGAGCAGGATCGTCTTCGGGCCGCCCGCCAATCGGTGGCCTACCTGGGGCAGGCCCCTGAGGTGATCGAGTTTGTCTTGACCAGGCCGCCGGATCGGGTAACTTATCATGATCTTTTGCCGCAAAGGGCCGATTTCGCCGCCACCCAGGAACAGATGGCTCGGGTCGGCCAGCGGGAAGCGGCCGCGGTCAACCTGGACAATTACCTGGAGCCGGCCCTGGCGGCTGCCGCAGCCGGGATTTAAGAATAACTTTTGCCGGCTAATCTCTATACGATTTTCGAAGACAGATGCTCATGTTTGACTTACGCAGTGAATTTCCCGCATGATGTCGGTTTCTCCTCATTCCCGCCGGCCTGATTTGGCCGGTGAACGCTTTTGGTCGCCGCTGTTGGCGGTGCTGGTTTTCTTGCTGCTCTGGGAAGTGGCGGCCCGCCTTTACGCCAACCCTTACCTGTTGCCCGGACCCTGGCAGGTGGGGCTGGGACTGGTGGAGGTTTGGCGCAGCGGCAAGCTTTTCGAGCATATCGCCGTCAGCCTCTACCGCTTCGGGGCCGCCTACCTGTTGGCGGTGGTACTGGCCGTGCCGCTGGGGTTGGTGCTGGGCTGGTTTACCCGCCTGCACCGGGCGCTCGACCCCCTGATCCAATTGCTGCGGCCGATCTCCCCGGTGGCCTGGTTCCCGTTGGCCGTACTATGGTTTAAAATCGGCGATTTGCCGGCCATTTTCATCATCTTTATTGCCAGTTTTTTCCCCATTCTGCTCTCCACCATCGCGGCGGTGCGCAACGTGGAGTCCACTTACCTGAAAGTGGCGCTCAACTTCGGCTCCAGTAAGTGGAGCCTGCTGCACAAGGTGGTGATTCCCGCCGCCTTCCCCTATATCATGGTGGGGCTGCATATCGCCCTGGGGGTGGGCTGGATTCACTTGGTGGCCGGAGAGATGTTGGGGGCCCAGTCGGGCCTGGGCTATTTTATCCTTGATGCCCGCAATTTCCTGCGCACCGATCTGGTGATCGTCGGCATGCTGCTGGTGGGCGCCCTGGGGTTGCTGCTGGATCGCTTGATGGCCGCAGCGGAGAAGAAAGTACGCCGCCGTTGGGGGATCGTTTCATGAAGATTGTCGCCCGGGGTGTGGGAAAGCATTTTCATGATAAGCGGGGGCAGGATCTGCCGGTGCTGCAGGGGCTTGACCTGACGGTGGGCGGTGGTGAGCTGCTTTGCCTGCTGGGGCCCAACGGTTGCGGCAAGACCACCTTTCTGAACCTGCTGGCCGGTTTTGAGCCGCCCGATGAGGGTGAGATCGCCATCGACGGCCGCCTGGTAACCGGCCCCAGCCCAGAGTACGTGATGATCATGCAGAGCTACGATCTCTTCCCCTGGCGGACGGTGCTGGGTAATGTCGAATACGGGTTGGAGGTCCGGGGCTGGAAACGGGAGAAGCGTCAGCAGAAGGCCCGCGAACTGATTGCCCTGGTCGGGCTCAGTGGCTGCGAAGAGCAGCACCCCCGCGAGCTTTCCGGCGGCATGCGCCAGCGGGTGGCCATTGCCCGGGCCCTGGCGGTGGAGCCCCAGGTACTCTTCATGGATGAACCTTTCGGCGCCCTGGACGCGCTGACCCGTAGCCGGATGCAGCAAGAGCTGCTCAAACTCTGGCGTCGCCGGGGCATGACCATTGTCTTTGTTACCCACGACATCCAGGAGGCGATCACCCTGGCCGACCGGGTAGCGGTGCTCCCCTCCGCCCCCGGTCCCTTCCGGGCCGTCATCCAGGTTGAGCTGCCCCGCCCCCGCCATCCCCGTGATCCCGCCGCCCTGCCGCTGCGCGACCGCCTGGAGCAACTCCTGCAACCGACGTAAGCGATCACCGGGCACCGTATCTTGCGGCGATCAACCCGGCTTACCTACCTAGGTACGCTTCGCCGTCTCGCCTGCGGTGCCCGATGATCGCTTATCAAGTATCAAGCCTGGAGATCAGTTACCAGCCGAAGCTTGATGTGCCGGACGACACACTAAGAGTATCGCGGAGTTAACAGCTAAAAATCGTAACGGAAACCCACGGTGAGCACATTGTCGGGGTCAATGGCATCGCCATTGCCGTACTCGATGAATACCCGCATCGGGCGGCTGAATTTGTAGTTGGCGCCCAGGGCGAAGTAGCTGTCTTCATTCCAGTCGCGCCCGGCGGTGGCGTACAGATCGCCTTGGCCGTAGTTGTAGATGCCGCCAATGGCGTAATGGTAGTCATCGTCGCCGGCGTCTTTCAGGTGTTCAACCATCAGCCGCAAGCTAAGATCTTTCATAACCTGGTAGGAGGCGGAGGCGCCGATCAGGGTTTCTGTGAAGGCGGCGGCTGCATCTTCGTTGCTAAACAAGCTTCCCAGGCCCAAGGTTAAGTCGCCGATATGGTAAGTACCGGCCAGTTGGAAAACCAGCTCTTCATCGCCGGAAACGCTCTCGCTCTCTTCGTAATGGCGCACCTGGCCATGCAGTTGCAGGCCGCTGAAGACCGGGCTTGAGTAAGCTACCGAATTAGCGCGGGAAGCGGTGCCGCCCTGACCCATGGCAACAAAGCCCTCCTGCTCGTAAATATCGAACAGATGGGAAACCGACTGCAGGTAGATGGAGTCAAAGTTACCCACCATCAATTGGCCCAAAGCGCTGTGCTTGACGCCGACGTAGGTATTGCGCCGATCATTGAACACTTGGTCGCGCTCCCGCTGGCTGGCATCGTAACGGAACTCCGCTCGGGCAAAGACACTCAAGGAATCATCCACCTGGTGCGAGGCCCGCAGGCCGAGGCGGGAACCATCGCCGGCGATGCGACCGTCGCTGGTGTTTTCGTAAAAGAGATAGAGCCGGCTATACAGATCAATTTTGGTGCCATCCTGATCGTGAAGCGTCAACGCTTGCGCCGGGTTACTGGCAATGATTGCCATGGTCAATGCTGCTGCTGATACTAATGCCTTTTTCATCTTTCTCTCCTTGGTGTGTTTGATAAACAACGATATTACGATGGATTCGCACAGTAGCTCAGTTGCCAAAAGTAGTAATATGGCATGGCTAAGGTTAAAGTTGTTGTTAGTTAGAAGGCTGCCAAAAAGTTAGACGGGCCTGATAATAACAAAACAAAACTAAAGCACAAGCATTTTGTTTAGATAACCCTAAGAATTTATCGCAAAGCCTAACAACACCTGGCCCCTGGTCAGCTTAAGAAGGGCCAGTAAGGGGGAAGCAAACAATACTGATTAGAAGATGTTAATCGGGGTAGGGCAAGTGGTTGGCAAACGGATGGATGGACAGGCAGTGGGAAGAGTCGGGAAGAGGTGGTGAAAACAAAAGCGCCCCCAAACAGGCCGTTAAGAAACCGGCTGTTTGGGGGCGGCTTGCAGGCAGGGGAGTGCCGGTTATTTGCCCACCAGGCGGGTGAGGATCTCGTAGTTGCGGTTGACCATGGTTCGGGGTTCGCTGAGCAGGCCGGCCTGGATCATGGCGTTGTCGTAGATCTGTTCGGTGATCTGCCGGGCCAGTTCGGCGTCGCTTTGGCGCAGGCGGTTTAAGCCGCTGATCAGACCGTGGCCGGGGTTGATCTCCAGGTTCTTGCCGCCGAAATCGGGCAGCTGCTGGCCCGAGGCCCGCATCACCCGCTCCATGCTGCTGGTGAGAAAGCCGTCGGGGTTGACCACCATGGCCGGGCTGTCGGTGAGCCGCTTGGACGCCTTGACCTCCTTGACCTTTTCCCCCAGCACCTCCTTGATCCAGGCCGTCAGCTCTTTGGCCTCTTCCGGGGGCAGGGTTTCCTTGGCTGCCTGGGCTGCGTCTTGCCGCTCCGCTTCTTGCTCATGGCCCAGCTCGCCCAGGTCCAGGTCATCGCGATCGGCGGAAACCAGCTTATGTTCCTCGAACTCGCCGATGTGGTTGAGGGCGAAATCATCCATCGGGTCCAGGGTGTAAAGTACTTCCAGGTCTCGGCTTTTGAAGGCCTCCAGGTAAGGGCCGGTTTCCACCGCCTCACGGCTGGGGCCGCTGATATAATAAATATCCTTCTGGGCCTCGGCCATGCGGCCGACATATTCCGCCAGCGAGGTCAACTTGCCCGGCTCGGTCTTCGAGGACTCAAAGCGCAGCAGGCCGGCCAGCTCCTTACGGTAATTGAAATCGGAGATTGCACCCTCTTTCAGGAACATGCCAAAGGAGTGCCAGAACTTTTCGTAGGTTTCCGGCTCGTTTTTGGCCAGCTCGGCCAGATATTTCAGCAGCCGTTTGCTGATCACCCGGTTAATCTTGGCCACTAAAGCGCTGTCCTGCAGGGCCTGGCGGGAGATATTCAGCGGCAGATCCTCGCTGTCGATCACCCCTTTAACAAAACGCAGCCACTCGGGCAGGATGTTCTTGCTGTGCTGCTCGATCAAGACCCGCTGGCAGTAGAGGTTGACCCCCGGCTCCAGGCGGCCGAAACCCAGGCGCTCGACGTTTTCCTTGGGAAAGAATAGCAGGGCCTTGACCGCCAGCGGCGCATCGGCGCTGAAGTGCAGCCGGGCCAGTGGTTCATCGAAGGCGTTGGCGATATACTTGTAAAATTCCTGGTACTCCTCTTCCTTGATCTCGCTTTTGTTGCGGGTCCAGATGGCCTGGACGGTGTTCACCGGCTCCTCGGCCACCTTGATGGGAAAGGGAACAAAGCTGGAATAACGGCGGATGATCTGCTTGATCCGCTCCTCGTCGGCAAACTCCTTGGCATCTTCTTTCAGGTGCAGAATGATCCGGGTGCCGCGCCGGATGCCGGGGCAGGGGCCGATGGTGTAGGTGCCGGTGCCGTCGGAAACCCATTCATGGCCGGCATCATCGGGCCGGAAACTGCGGGATTGGACCCGGACCTTGTCGGCCGCCATGAAGGCGGCGTAGAAGCCGACTCCGAATTGGCCGATGAGCTGGGTGTCTTGGCGCTGGTTTTCCGTCAGGTTGGCCAGAAAGGTGCGGGAGCCGGAGTGGGCGATGGTGCCCAGGTTGTGTTCCAGCTCGCCCCGGTCCATGCCGATGCCGGTGTCGGTGATGGTCAGGGTGTGCTTTTCCTGGTCCACCTTGATTTTGATCTCCAGCGGCAGGTGGTCGTCGAAGATCTCCTCGCCCTGGCTGGCCACCTTCTGGTGCCGGAATTTCTCCAGGGCGTCGGCGGCGTTGCTGATCAGTTCACGCAGAAAAATCTCTCGCTCGGTGTAGAGCGAGTGGATGACAATATCCAGCATCTTTTTGACTTCGGCCTGAAACTCGCGGGTTTCCTGGGTGGCGGTGTCGGTGCTCATCTTTTTACCTCTCTTTAACATCTCATTGTTATACAATACTCCTAGTGCCCGGCGGTGGCGCAGGCAGGATGATCGGGAAGTTAAGCTAAGCATCATCCTCCGGTTGTCAAGGTGTGGCCCAGGTCGGCCCGGCTCGGCGAAAAAGGTACAAAGAGGAAAAAATGAGCAAGAAAGTGGAGTTGGATCAGGAAGAGTGCATCGGTTGTGAAAGCTGTGTGGAGCTCTGCCCCGAGGTTTTCGGCTTTGCCCCGGAGGTCGGCAAGGCCTATGTTCTGGAAGGTGCCGACGGTGATTCCGCCTGCGTAGAGGAAGCCGCTACGGCTTGCCCGGTGGCCTGCATCAGTGTCGGCTAGAAGAATGGCGGCAGGGGGTGGCGGCGCCCGGAGCCGGTTTGGCCACGGGGGCTTGTTTTTTAAGCGGCTTGGCGATGAAGGCGCCGGTTTGGAGAAAGGCCGCGGCTAAAGTGGCCACCTCGCGGTTGAAGAGCATGGGCAGGTGGGCGGTATGCACGGTGAAGCGGGCGGCTGCGCCTTTAAGGAAGGTTTCCTCCAGGGCCACGGTGCCGTCGTGGGGCTTGGGCATGCCCGGGAAAAACAGGCCGATCCCCAAGCCATGGTCGCCGGCGATCACCCCCAGGGGGCGCTGGTGCTGCCAGCGCGGTACGGCGGTCAGCAGGAGGGGGGCGGAGGCGCCCAGCAGCATTTTACTTAAGGGGTGCCGGGCCAGGCGGCGGGCAATATGGCTGCCGGTAAAAGGGGTGCCCAAGGTCAGGACCCGCCCCGGGGCCGGCAGGCGGTGGCGGCAAAGGGTAAGTTCGATGATCCGGCCGCCCAGGCTGTGGCCCAGCAGGTGTATCACCGGGTGCCGAGGGGCCAGTTGGCCGACGAAATCCGCCAGGTTGTCGGCATTGTGCCCCGGGCTGTGGCGCAGAGAAGAGTAAGGGAAACGGTAGCAGACAAACCCGTCGGCCCGCAGCCGCCGGGCCAGCAAGCCCATCTCCAGGCCGGTCATCCAGATCCCGTGGACCAGAATCACGGCCGGTTGCCGGTCGTTGTCCGCAGCAAGGCGCATGGCGCTTTGTCCTCCCAGGAAAATGCACAAAAAAAGACGGCGGAGCCGCCTTTATCCAGCAGGCCGTTAGTAAACGGGCTGCAGAAGAAGGGGTTCCGCCGTCAGCAAAACATAACCGGCGGGGGAAATCAAGAGCGGGGACCGGCTCCCCGACCGCCGCGGCCGCCCATGCCGGTCGGTCCGCCGCAGGTGCCGAACCGGCCGGCGCGGGCAATCCCGGCCTCGCTGGCCTGGGCGCGCATCTGGTTGCGCAGGTCGAAGACCTCTTCGCTGAGGGCCTTGGCCCGGGCCTCGTCACCGGCGTTGATGGCGGCCTGTAACTGTGCCTGCTTGGTTTGGATTGTTCGGCGCAGTTCCCGGGTTGCTTCGTAAAAAGCCTCCCGGGCCTGCAGGGTTTCTTCGTCCAGGGCTACGCAGTTGGGGCCGTCGCAGTAGCCTGCCGCCATCCCGTAGCCGCCCGGACCGTAACCGGCGCCAGGACGGGCCTCGGCCAGCTGGTAACCGGTGAATCCCAGAGCCGCTACCATTGCCAGGGTCATAAGGGTCTTTTTCATGATCGTTCTCCTTTTGGGGTTTGGTTGGTAAGTTTTGATGACCTTTGCCCTGGGATTAATACAATAAGTGTGCCAAAAGAAGTTTTTCTTTTTATCCCCTTGTTGTTGCAGAGTTGTGCGCTGATAATAGTGCTCGGCCGGGTGCCGGCGGTCAGCCTGTTTTGGGCTTGATGGATAAATTTTACTCAACCATCGCCCGGCCGGTTGGGTACTTTTTAACCGGCCGGCTAAAACATCTCTTCCACGGCCCCCAGTGCCACCACTTCCTGGGTGTGCATCAGGCGGTCGATATCCAGCAGGATGGTCACGCCCTCCTTGAGCTTGGCCATGCCCAGGATCATGTGTTGATCCACGCCGGTGCCGAAAGAAGGGGCGTCTTCCACCTGGTTGTCCTTGACGTTGACCACTTCCGAAACCGAATCGACGATGATCCCGGTTAAGGTGGAGCCGCGCACCCCGGAGATTTCCACTATAATGATACAGGTGCGTTCGTTGTAGGCGGCCTCTTCCATGCCGAATTTCAACCTCAGATCCATCACCGGGATCACCCGGTCGCGCAGGTTGATAACGCCCTTGAAAAAAGAGGGCATGTGCGGCAGCTCATGGATATCCATCAGGCCGATGATCTCTTTGACATCCAGGATGCCGATGCCGTAACGTTCGCTGCCCAGGCTGAAGACCAGATACTTGCCTTCCCGGCTGCTAAGCTGCTGCTTTTCTTTGAACTCTTCCATCTTCAAAGCGCCGCTGCGCTGGCCGTTTTCCCCGCCGGCGGGGCGAGCTCCTCCCTGGCCGCAGGCCTTGGAGGCGAAGCGGGTCTCGATGAAGGCGTCAAGGTCGATGGTGCGGCCGATTTCCATTCTGTTGACCATATAATCCTGGATGGTCTCCAGGTCTTCCTTCACCGGGTAAAGGTCATGGTAGACAATGCCGGCGGGATCGGAGAGCACATTTTTCAGCAGGGCCGGCTCCAGCCCAATGCTTTTTTCCGGATCGAGGAAATCCACGGCGATTTGGGCTGAGCGGTCGATATCTTCCTTAATGGATTTGCCGGCCTTGACCACCAGGTCGGTGAATTCCTGGACCGCTTCCGGGTACTGGGCAATGATTTCATCGCGGAAGACCACCACGCAGCAGGGGTGGTGGTCCCAGATTTCGCTGGACAAAAATTGTTTCTCGGCAATGCCGGCGGCGATGGCCCGGCTGCCGATGGGCTCGGCCACCAGAAAACCGCTGGCTTCGGGGTTGTCTTTCAAAAACTGGGGCATGGCCACCGGTGGGGCCACGTCGAACAGCACATTCACCGCTTCCTTGCCGGCTACCCCGGGTTTCAGCCCCATCTGGGTGAAGTACATGTGGGCCAGCATGTTGTGAATGGACATCTTGTGGGGGATGTAAAAGGTTTTGTGCTTGAAAAACTGCTGGTAAGGCTTGATGTACTTGCCCTGGCGGTTGCGCACGCAGATGCTGCCGTTGCGGTGGGCAAAGAGCACCAGCTTCAGGGGCACGTCGTAGCTGAACAGGTCCATGGCCGCCGGTGCCAAAATAAAGGCGCCGTCCACCTCGAAACTTTCCAGGGCGCCCTGAACCGGATTCCAACTCCCCATACACTTGGTTTCCAGGGTAAAGTGGGCCGGCGTTTCCCGGCCGGTATCGATCCAGTGTTTGAGCACCCCCAGGGCCAGGTGATCGGTGATCTGGATATGGGCCATTTTCAGGTTGACCTTACCTTCGCTGGAGACCTTGGGGCCCTCATCCACCTTGGGCACCTCCTCCTGTTCCAGGCCGAAGGCCTTTTCCATGGCGCTTTTCAGTTCGGGGGGGGTAAAGGGTTTGGCCACTACCCCGCTGGCGCCGCCCTCCAGGGCTTTGGCTACGTATTCCTTGTCGCCGTGGCCGGTGGCCATAAGAAAGGGGATATCCTTAAGCTGTTCCTGGCTGCGCAGCCATTGCACCAGTTCCAGGCCGTCCATGTTGGGCATGGACCAGTCGCTGATAACCAGGCCGATATCCTGATCGGCTTGCAGCTTTTCCACCGCGTCCTGGCCGTCCACCGCTTCGACAATATTATTGAAGCCTACCTGGCCCAGGATTTTGGCCTCCATTTTACGCATGGTGCCGGCGTCTTCAACAAGCAGGATCTTGATGTTGGGGTCGATGGCCATGATTGCTCCTTTGGTCTGGCGGGTTGGTGGTTGTTGTCCGTCAGGTTCGGCGATGCCCGGTGCTTTTTGGCTCCGGGGGCGGTTCCCCCGGGCTGTTGGTGCAACATATAATAGGTTACTATAGACTAAGCCGCAGCGACCGGCAAGGGGTTGCAGCCATGGTTGCAGTGAGCGGATGACAACGAATTTCCTGGTGCATTGGCGGGCGCAGTCCTGCTATAGTGTTACGGTTTATAAACGATAAGGAGCCGGGAACCCTTTCCGGCGGCTTGCACCACAAACCTAGGAGGCCGGGTTATGCGTCGGGAAATGCCTCGCACCACCGTGCCGCAGGTTGCGGCCCGTATGCCGCGCTGGTTGATCCAGCCGGTACGGATCATTATTTTTACCGGTTTTCTGCTGGCCGCGCTTTTTATCTTCACCGCGCCTTCTCTTACCCTGATTCAGGTGCTGCTGATCACCGTGCAGGTGGTTTTTTCACTGGCTGTCCTGGCCGAATGCGGACGAAGCGCTGAACACTACCGGGTAGTGGATGAAGCCCAAGAGGCGGCCCGTAAACGCGAACAGGATGGCATGTTTTGACACTACCCCTTGCTCGTGTTAATCTGCCTCGCCGAAAGCGGCCACGGGGCACCGCCGAAAGCGGCGGTCGAGCCGTCTGGCGTACTGATGTATGCTTCGCCGTCTCGCTTGCCGCAACCTGCGGCACCCGGCTGCGCAACCTGAAACCCCAGCCAACGATGTAAAGAAGGAGAAACCATGAATACCAAGCGTTCACAGGAGCTTTTTGCCAAGGCCTGCCGGCACATTCCCGGCGGGGTCAACAGCCCGGTGCGGGCCTGTAAATCGGTGGGCTGCGACCCGGTTTTCATTGAACGGGCCGCCGGTTCCAAGGTTTATGATGCCGACGGCAACGAATATGTGGACTTTGTCTGCTCCTGGGGGCCGATGATTCTGGGGCATAACCACCCGGCGGTGGTGGCGGCCATCAGGGAAACCCTGGAGAGCGGCACCAGCTTTGGGGCGCCCACTTCCAAAGAAATTGAACTGGCCGAGCTGGTGACCTCGGCGCTGCCGGCGGTGGAAAAAGTGCGCTTTGTCAGCTCCGGCACCGAGGCCACCATGAGCGCCGTCCGCCTGGCCCGGGGGTTCACCGGGCGCAGCAAGGTGATCAAGTTCGACGGTTGCTACCATGGCCATGCCGACAGCTTTTTGATCAAGGCCGGCAGCGGCGTGGTTACCCTGGGGATTCCCGGCAGCCCCGGGGTGCCCGAGGATATTGTCAAAAACACCATCTCCATTCCCTACAATGATCCCGCCACCCTGGAAAAGACCCTGCGGGACGACAAGCTGGATATTGCCTGCGTGATCGTTGAGCCGGTGGCCGGCAATATGGGGGTGGTGGCGCCGGCCCCGGGTTTTTTGGCAACCCTGCGCCAACTGACCGCGGAGTTGGGGATTGTCCTGATCTTCGATGAGGTGATCACCGGCTTCCGGCTCTCGCTGGGCGGAGCCCAGGAGTATTATGGTGTTCAACCCGATCTGACCTGTCTGGGCAAGGTCATCGGCGGCGGGCTGCCGGTGGGGGCTTACGGGGGTAAAAAAGAGATCATGGATCACATCGCTCCCGACGGCCCGGTATATCAGGCCGGCACCCTTTCCGGCAATCCCCTGGCCATGGCTGCCGGCGCCGCCACCCTGCGGGAGCTGGCCCAGCCCGGTTTTTATGAGCAACTGGAAACCAAGGCCGCCGGGTTTGCCGGGGAACTGGCCGCCCTGGCGGACAAATATCTGCCGGGCCAGACCACGCTCAACCGGGTGGGCTCCATGATGACCACCTTTTTTACCCCCGGTCCGGTTACCGATCACGCCTCCGCCACCCGCTCCGACACCGACCGTTATGCCGCCCATTACCGCAACATGCGCAGTCAGGGCATCTGGCTGGCCCCGGCCCAATTTGAAGCGGCCTTCATTTCCGCGGCCCAAAGTGAGGCCGACCTGGCCCTGGCGCTGGAAAAAACCGAGTGGTCATTCAAGCAACTGGCCGCTGCCGACAAATAAGCAACCGTTCACCACGATCGGGGTGGCCTGGCTTAGTGGGCCGTAATCTCCCGCAGCGCCGCCGTTGTGGTTTTGCCGCCAGTCATGCGTACTCCTAGTGCGCATGACTGGCGGCTCGCTTTAAAATGGGGTGCAACTGTAACGATTAGCAAAAAAAGCCGTTGACTTTACCCGGCGGCCTTGATAGATACGAAACACTTTACGATTTTATGAGGGGCGATTCATTATCGCACCATGGTGGTCCGGGGGCGGGTTAACAGATGGCCGGCGAACGACAGGAAGTATGGAAGTTGCTGACCATTTTCGGGACCATCGGGATGACCATGGTCTTTTCGGTCTTCATCGGGTTGGGGATCGGTTATTTCCTCGATCACAAGGTTTTTGACGGGCGCACGGCCCCTTGGCTGACCCTGATTTTTCTCGGCTTCGGGATTGCTGCTGCCTTCAAAAACCTCTATGTTCTGAGCCAGAGAAAGGATTTATGACCACGGCAACACAGGCGGAACTGATGACGGGCGGAACAGAGGGGGCCGATATTCCCATTCGCAGGGTAGAGTTGATCAGCTACCTGGTGCTGCTGGCCATGGCCCTGATCGGCTGGCTGCTGCTTTCACCGTTGGCCGGTATTTCCGTACTGATCGGTGGCTTTGTGGTTATTTTAAGCTTTCAATGGTTGAAAAGGGATGCCGTCCGGCTCTCCCTTAATCCCACCAAACAGGCCAAGATTCGCTTTATGCTCAAATGTTTGGGGCGGCTTGTGGTGCTGGGCTTGCTCTTTTACTATCTGGTTCGCTATCAACAGCTTCATATCCCGGGCTTTCTGGTGGGTCTGGCCACGGTCCAGATCGGTATCGTGCTGGCCACCATCAGCAAGATGAAACGACTTTTGAAGGAGGCGTAGCAGGCAGCCATGGAACATCCAATTCTGTTTCTCAACCTGATTCTGGAAAATCTTCTGGGGCTGCCGGTGCCTCACGATATGCCTGAGCCCGGTAATTTCTGGGACATGACCCAGCTGCTGGCTCCCCATGTCACCTACACCCTGCTGGTAATGTTGTTTCTCATCATCCTGCCGCGCCTCACCATGGGCAGCAAGCTGGAGATTATCCCCGGCCATGGTCAGAACTTCTGGGAAGTGGTGGTGGGCGGCATCGAAGATTTCATGGCCGAACACATGGGTCGCGAAGGTGCTCGCATGATGTTCCCCATGCTGGCCACCTTCGGGCTGTTTATCCTGATCAGCAACCTCATCGGCCTGATCCCCGGCATGTTCTCGCCCACCGCCAATCTCAATATCACCCTGGCCATGACCCTGATTGTGTTCACCACCACCCATATCCTGGGGGTCAAGTACCATGGCGCGGCTTATGTCAAACACTTTTTCGGGCCCATGCCGGCGTTGATTCCTCTGATGCTGCCCATTGAGTTGATCAGCCACTTTGCCCGTATTCTTTCGCTGTCCATTCGTCTTTTCGGTAACATCATGGCCAAGGAAACCCTGCTGGCCATCCTCTTTATCCTGGCCGGCGCCTATTTTGCGCCGCTGCCCATCATGGTGCTGGGGGTGCTGGTTTCCTTTGTGCAGGCGGCGGTGTTTGTCCTGCTCAGCGTGCTGTACTTTGCCATGGCCATGGAAGAGGCTCATTAGTAAACGTCCAGCAGCACCGCATCTTGCGGCGATCGGCCCGGCTTGCGTACCTGGGGTACGCGGCGCCGGTCCGCTTGCCGCAACCTGCGGCACTGCTGAACGTTTACGGGGAATAATAAGGTTTGATGCGGGTTGCTATTTTGCATTGAAGAAGGCCAATCTTCACTACACAACACCATTTTAAGGAGGAAAAGGTATGAAAAAGTTCGCAGTAGCTGCACTTACGGGCCTGATGGTCCTGGGGATGGCCTCCGTGGCCATGGCTGCCGGCCATGAAGGCGGCGGTGTTAATCAAATGGCCATTGCGGTCGTCTGTGTAGCCGCCGCGCTGTCCGTTGGCCTGGCTGCCCTGGGCTGCGGTATCGGTATCGGTGTGGTCAGCGGCAATGCCTGTGCCGGGATTGCCCGTAACCCGGAAATCTCCGGTAAGATCACTGTAACCATGATTCTCGGTATCGCCTTTGCCGAGTCGCTGACCATCTTCGGTCTGGTTATCTCGCTGATTCTGCTGTACGCTCATCCCTACGGCGCCCTGCTGGGCATGTAATCGCCCGCTGAAAAGCCAGGGATGGCTTTTCAGCGGACTGGTAAGGATTAGTAGCGGTAAAAAGATCTGCCGTGACTTAAGGCGGCAAATCTGGATCAAAGCGGTAAGCTTCCTCCCTGGCGGGAGGAAGCTTACCGCTTTTTTTGTGGAAGCGCTGGCGCGGCAAGCGTGTTAATTTGCATTGGAATGAGCATGAAGGAGCGCGCAATACCATCAACCGGGGTGGTGATTGAACCTCGACGGGAAGCGGGGGAGCCGGAGTTGAGCGGGCCGGGGCTGTTGCCGGTAAATCCCGCCGAGGCCCGCATGGCCGCTGCCATGGCCCGGGAAGCTGGGTGGCGGCGGTACTCTTTTTTCCCCGGCGCCCTCCATGCGACCCCGACCGGTGGAGCCTGGCTGGCCGGGCCGGCGGTTGGCGCGCCGGTGGCGGTGATGGCCCTGGAAAAGCTGGTGGCCCTGGGGGCTACGGCGGTGATTTCCGTCGGCTGGTGCGGGGCCCTGGCCCCCGGGGTCGAGGTGGGGGATATTGTGTTGCCTGACACCGCCTTGAGCGAAGAAGGTACTTCGGCCCATTACCCCTTTGCCGGGCAATCCGTTGCCGCCGATCCCGCATTGAACCTGAAACTTCAACGGCTGTTGGTTGGGGCCGGTTTCACCGTGCATGGCGGGCCGGTCTGGACCACCGACGCCCCCTACCGCGAAACCTGGGCCAAGGTGGCCCGTTACCGCCGTCGGGGAATTTTGGCCGTGGAGATGGAGTTTGCCGCCCTGGCGGCAGTGGCCGCTTACCGTGGGGTGCCGCTGGCCTCGGTGCTGCTGGTTTCGGATCTGGTGCGGGAGGAGCAGGCCTGGGAGCCGGCCTTTCGGGGGCGTGATTTTCGCCGTCGGGCGCGCCGGTTGCTGCTGCTGTTACATGAATTTATAACCGTTGAGTGAGTTTTTTTAGCATGAAAACCATACATTTAACCAGTCTCGGCTGCCCCAAGAACCTGGTGGACTCCGAGCTTATGCTGGGGCAACTGGTGGAAGAGGGCCTGCGCCCGGTATCCGAGCCCGGCGAGGCCGATGTGCTGCTGGTAAATACCTGCGGTTTCATTCAATCGGCGGTGGAGGAGGGGATCGATACCATTCTGGGGCTGATCGAGCAGAAAAAATCCCCGGCGGTGCGGGTGGTGGTCTGTGGCTGCCTGGTGCAGCGCTACGGTTCCGGCCTGGTCGAGGAATTACCGGAGGTTGATCTCTTTCTGGGCACCGAAGAGGTGAGCAGCATCGCCGCCCGGCTGCGTGCCCTGGAGGAAGGTCGGGCGGCGCCGGAGTCTGGCTCTGTGCCGGCCGGTGCTCCGGCGGCCGACAGCCTGCGTTATCGCCCGGTTGACGACCTCCAGCGTTTTCTGCCCAACGCCACGCTTCCTCGCCGCCTGACCACCCCCGCCCATCGCGCCTATTTGAAAATTACCGAGGGTTGCGGCAACCGCTGTTCCTACTGCATGATTCCCGCCATCCGCGGCCCACTGCGCAGCCGCCGGCCGGCGGACATCCTGCATGAGGCCCGGGCCCTGGCCGCCGCCGGGGTAAAGGAGCTGACCCTGGTGGCCCAGGACCTTACCGCCTACGGCCTGGATCTGGGGCCCGGCGGCCCCCGCCTGCCCGATTTGCTGGCCCAACTGCACCGGGAATTACCGGCCGCCCAGGTACCATGGATCCGCCTGCTCTACCTCTACCCCTCCCGGGTTAACGACGAGCTGCTGGAACTGGTGGCGGCCAACCCCCGCATCCTGCCCTATTTCGACCTGCCTTTCCAGCATGTCGCCGACCCGGTGCTCAAGGCCATGAACCGCCCCTATGGCGAGGCGCTGGTTCGGGAACTGGTGGACCGGGTTCGCCGGCTGGTCCCCCGAGCTGTAATCCGCAGCACTTTTATGGTTGGCTTTCCCGGCGAACGGGAAGAGGACGTCGAGGCCCTGGCCGCTTTCCTGCGCGATTGCCGGTTGGAGCACGTGGGAATGTTTACTTACTGCAACGAAGAGGGCAGTGCCGCCGCCACCCTGCCGGGGCAGGTGCCGGAAGAACTCAAGGAGCAACGGTTCCAGCGCCTGATGGCCCTGCAGGCGGAGATTTCGCTGGCGGCCAACCAGGCCCGGGTGGGGCAGGTGGAAGAGGTGCTGGTGGAAGGGGTGAGCAGCGAAACCGAGCTGCTGCTGGAAGGGCGCGCCTGGTTTCAGGCCCCGGAAATCGACGGCTGCGTGTACATCAACGAGGGTAACTGCCGGGCCGGAGAACTGGTCCGGGTGCTGATCAGCGAGGCCCACCCGTACGATCTGGTGGGCGGCATCGTGTAACCGTTCAGCAGCACCACATCTTGCGGCGATCGAGCCGGCTCACGTACTGAGGTACGCATCGCCGTCTCGCTTGCCGCAACCTGCGGCACTGCTGAACGGTTACGGCCCGTTAAAACGGTAAGTTAGTGCCCTTGGTGAACGATTGCGGTATCGTCAGCGATTGAGCTTTTCCCGCAGTTCCTTGCCGACCTTGAAAAAAGGCAGTCTTTTGGGCGGAACTTTGATTTTTTCTCCGGTTTTGGGGTTGCGGCCGTAGTACGATTCGTACTCCTTGACCACAAAACTGCCAAAGCCTCGAATCTCGATGTTTTCCCCCCTGGCCATGGCCGCCGTCATGGCTTCCAGGATGGTTCCGGTTACGGCTCCGGCCTCGCGGATCGGCAGTTCGGTGTTGCGTGCCAAGGCTTCGATCAATTCCGACTTGTTCATTGGTCATACCTCCTTGCTGCCGGCCCTGGAACAGTGACGGTGCCCCGTCAGGCTCATGAAATAATATCAAGCTTTATAATATATCTATCTTTTTCGAGGGGTGAATGCAAAAGATATTTATCGTGGGGCAAGTGTCGCCGGTGGTTTATTTGTTCCCCGGCCGGAAAAGCAACTGGAGATCCTCGGGGCTGAGCCGGCGGTAGCGGCCGGTGGGCAGGGAGCCCAGGCGCAGGCCGCCATAGGCCACTCTTTTTAGTTGCAGCACCGGATGGTTGATGGCGGCAAACATCTTGCGGACCTGACGTTTGCGACCCTCATGGATGATGACCTCCAGGGTGGTGCTCTCCTGGTTGCGGCGCAACTCCCGGATGCGGGCCGGCCAGGTGCGGCGGCCTTCCAGCATAATGCCCCGGCGCAGTTGCTGCAGGGCCTCCCGGTTGGGGCGGCCTTTTACGGTGGCATGGTAGGTGCGGTTGATCTGGCGGCTGGGGTGGAGAATGTTCTGGGCCAGTTCGCCGTCGTTGGTCAGCAGCAGGGCCCCTTCGGTGTCCAGGTCCAGGCGGCCCACCGGGAAGAGGCGTAAGCCCGGCTCGTTGATCAGGGAGGTGACGATGGGGCGACCCTGGGGGTCGGCCATGGTGGTTACGTAACCGGCGGGTTTGTTGAGCAGTACGGTGAGTTTCCGGCTCGGCGGCAGCACCGGTTGGCCGTCGAAGGTAACCTGCTGGCGCTCCGGGTCGATGGTCAGGCCCATCTGGGCCACCGGCCGGCCGTCCACCTGCACCCGTCCCTGGGCGATGTACTCCTCAGCCTTGCGCCGGGAGGCGATGCCGGCCCGGGCCAGAAATTTTTGCAGCCGCTCCGCCATTTATCAGTGGTAGTCGCCCCGGCGGTACTTGGCGGTTTCCAGGTAGGAAACGGCAGCCACTTCTTCCAGGATTCTGGCCAGGGGGTCCTGCGCTGGCAGTTCGCCTTTCAGTTCCAGCATGGCGGCCACTTCGTTTTCCAGGGCGTTGATGTAAGGTTCCAGCTCTTCACTTTGCACCGCCGGATTGCTTAAGGCGTTGCTGAAGGCCTCCAGGGTGGCGATGGTGTTTTGCGAAACCTCCAGGCTTTCCAAACGCAAATGGGCCGGCACCGGGCCGCTGCTTGCCGTGGTCTGCTGGACGCCGGTGGCCGGTTCGGTATTGCCGGCACCCTGCAAGTGGCTTTGCAGGATGGCGGCAAAATCGGCACTGCTGCCGGGGCCGGTGCTTTTGCCGCTGCCGGGGATGTTTTGCTGCTGCAGGATATCGCTGATTTTCATCGGTTTGCCTCGGGGGTTCTGGTTCCACGCCAACACCGTTGTTCGTCAATATACCTCATCGGTCAACACCCCGTCAAACATGAACAAAACCTGCCGTAAGCGGCCACGGGGCACCCCATCTTGCGGCGATCAGCCCGGCTTGCGTACTGATGTACGCGGCACCGGTCTGCTTGCCGCAACCTGGGGCACGCCGTGGCCGCTTACTGTTTTAAGGCAGGCAACATGGGGCAGGGCAACGTCAAAGTCGCTTGGGGCTGGACGGGGTTCGCGGCCCCCACCCCGGTGCCACAACCAGTGACTTTGACGTTGCCCTGTATCAGGGGGTGCTTAATATCCTGGTAGGATTTTGCCGATCTTGCTGTCCACCAGGGCCTTGGTGGCCGGGTCCACTTCCAGTACCGGCGGGTACCAGGGCTTCATCCGGCAGTCGAAGACCACCGGGGGGGTGAGGCCCTGGTGGAAGCGGCGTACGGTTTCACAGCCGGCGGCGTGAATATCGGCCGCCGGTTCAAAGCGGGTGAAAAAGGTCCAGATAAATTCCTGCAGGTTGACCGTGGCCCCTGCCAGGTCGTCGACCAGGAGCACCACCGGCCACTCCGCCAGGTCGGCATGGGCCGCCAGGCGGGCGGGTAGCTCTTGCTCCTGCTCATAGCTTTGCCCCTGGACCACCAGGGTGCCCGGCAGCATGGCCTTGGCACGCTCACAGCCTTGGGGCAGGGTGCCATGGAAGTCCTCGGGTAACACCCGTTTGGGCTCCCGGCCCAGCCCCAGCAGCATCGCCTTGGAGCCTGAATTGACCGAGGGGCCGGTGTAATCCAGGGTGTCCTGGGAGACGTTGGCAAAGACAAACAGGTCGGTGCGCCAATCCACCCGTTCCAAAACGTGGCGCCACAGGGCCGGGAAATCGGCCACGTCCAGTTCGCCGTCGGTGACGATTAAAAATTTGGTCAACGACAACTGCCCCTCTCCCAGGATCCGCAGGCCGGAGGCAAAGGCTTCGCGAGGGTAGCGGTCGGTGACCCGGGCGGCGGCCAGGCAGTGAAAGCCGGCTTCACCAAAGGTTTTCAACTGGCGCACGCCGCTCATCACCAGCGGGAACAGCGGCGAGAGCAGTTCCTGGAGAAAATCGCCGATGAAAAAATCCTCCTGCTTGGGCCGGCCCACCACGGTGGCGGGATAAATGGCATCTTTGCGATGGTAGAGCCGCTGGGCCTGGAAGATCGGGTAGTCGTGGGTCAGGGAGTTGTAGCCGTAGTGGTCGCCGAAGGGCCCTTCCGGGCGGCGCACATGGGGTGGCACTACCCCTTTGACGGCAAATTCGGCGTTGGCCACCAGGGGGTGACCGCCGGCCGGATCGGCCGCCATGGGCAGTTTTTTCCCCAGCAGCAGCGAGGCCAGCAGCAGCTCGGGAATGTTTTCCGGCAACGGCGCAATCGCCGCCAGCATCAGGGCCGGCGGACCACCGATGTACAAGGTCATGGGCAGTGCCTCGTTGCGTTTTTCCGCCTCGTGGTAGTGATAGCCGCCTCCCTTGTGGATCTGCCAGTGAATGCCGGTGGTGGTGTCGTCATGGCGCTGGATCCGGTACATGCCCAGGTTGTGTCCCCGGCCCAAGGGGTCTTCGGTGTAAACCAGAGGCAGGGTAACAAAGGGGCCGCCGTCGCTGTGCCAGGAGGTGAGCATGGGCAAATCGGTGAGCCTGGGAGGGGTCTGCCTGGTTTCGAGAATCGGGGCCCGGCTGTTTCTTTTCAGCCCGATACCGGCCGCCTGGCGCAGCAGGCCACGTTTTTGCCACAGCTTACCTAAGGTCGGCGGCAGCATGGTTTCCACGGTATGCACCAGTTCCTGGACAAATTTAATCGGTCGGCGGCCAAAGGCCAGTTCCATGCGCCGGGCCGAGCCGAAGAGGTTGGTCACCACCGGGAAAGCGCTGCCTTTGACCTTGCTGAAAAACAGGGCCGGGCCACCGCCGGCGATCACCCGGCGGTGGATTTCGGCAATTTCCAGATAAGGATCAACCTCGGTTTCGATGGTAACGATTTCCTTTTCCCGGCGGAGTATTTCAATAAACTGTCGCAGATCGTGGATAACTGGCTCGCTCATGGTATTTTTTTCTCCTGGTCGGGGTTGGGAGTTGTATCTTGCGCCGGCCTGCAAAAATGGGTAGTGTGCTAGCCTTCTATATCACCCTGCGTCGGCTTCGTCCGGTTCACCGCCTGTTGCCAACCAGGTCGCACGGCCGGGTGAAGGGCTTTTGGACGCGGTCCGGGTTATGGCTGGTTGTCGCTGGTGAACAACCGGTGGTACTCTTCATCGTTCAAATGTTTTTGCATCATCGCCGTTAAAAAATCAAGAACGGCGGCGATCTCCCGGTCGCTGAGGCGGGGGATCAGGGCGGCCAGCAGTTCGGGCCGGGAAAAGCGCTGGATCAGGGCGGCCAGTGAAGCCTCGTCGGTGGGCCGGTCCAGCCCGAAACAAATTTGTTCAAGGGGGAGGGTGGGACGAGGGTTGTCCATTCTGTTGTCTCCTGTGGTGGTCGGGGGTTACGGCGCCGAAAAAACAGCTTATGGTCAAAAAAGACACCTCTGCGGAAGACAAGGCGTTGCTCAATGGTTGGGCCGATTTCGGGGACGGGGTCCATGCTACCCGATCTCCGCAAATTATCCAACAGGCACTGAACGCTATTATCCGCCAGCATATTTTTTGCATTGTGGTGGCCAAGGGTTACGAGTCCGGCAAGGTGGTGCTGCTGGAGTATGACCAGCACCGGATCGTGCTGGACCGTCCCAACGACTGGCCGGCAGAGATGTCATCCCAGCCCCTGAGGATCCTGTTCAAGGACCGGACGCAGTTGTGGAATAAGTTTGTCGTCGAGTTGCTGGAGGTGACCGACGATAGCCTGATCACCACCATGCCATCCAAGTATGTCCGGCTGCAGCGCCGGGACAATTACCGGGTGGACGCGCCCCGGGGCAGTCGGGTGCTCTTTCGGCACCGCGGGGAGCTAAAGGATTTCGGTATCGAGAACATCAGCGCCAACGGGGGGATGTTTGTCAGCCCCAGCCGCAAAGTCTACCTGCCCTTGGGCGATTTGCTCACCGATATGATCATGCGCTTTCCCGTCACCGACGAGAAAGAGGCGGAGGTGAAAATCGGGGAAGGCCGGGTGGTGCGGAGTTGCGATAATGATCGCCGGGAACTTTGTTTCGGGGTGCAGTTTTTGATCAAGGGACCGGAAGAGAAAGAGTTGCTGCAATATGTCCGGTTGCGGGAAAGGGAGATGCTTCGCAAAGGGATGGCGGATTAGTGGAAGAGGTTAGATTGATGGGGTTTTTCCCGGTTTGTTTGCAACTTGAAAAAAGACGCTGTGTGGTGGTCGGCGGTGGTGAGGTGGCCTGGCGAAAAGTAGAGGGCCTGTTGGCCTGTGGTGCCGCGGTGAAGGTGATCAGCCCGCAGTTGCAGGAGAATCTGGCCCGGTACCGGGAGGCGGAAGAGATTGACTGGCTGGCCCGGGAGTACCGGGAGGGTGATCTGGCCGGCGCCTTTCTGGTGATCGCCGCCACCGACGACCAGGAGGTGCAGGCCCGGGTTCACGCCGAGGCCGAGCAGGGCAACCTGTTGCTCAATGTGGCCGATGTGCCTAAGTGGTGCAACCTGATCCTGCCGGCGGTGGTCCGGCGGGGTGAGATGACCATTGCGATTTCCACCGGCGGTGCCAGCCCGGCCCTGGCCGGCAAATTGCGGCGGCAGCTGGAGGGCAGTTTCGGGCGGGAGTATGAGATTCTGCTCCGACTGCTGGCCGCCCTGCGGCCCCTGGTGCTGGCCCGCGGCGGTGACCACCGGGAAAATAAACGCCTTTTCAAGGCCCTGGTGGCTCCGGATCTGGCCGCCTGGATCCGTGAGGAGCGCTGGGATCTGTTAAAAGAACATGTCCACAACACTTTGGGTGGGGATGAAGTGCTGGCCTGCGTAAACGAATTGCAACGCGGGTACTGATTAGCCAAGTTTTCTGAGGGTGCAAGCTATGGAGATCCTTTTTCAGGCGGTTTTTGCCCTGTACCTCGGGGCGACCATCACTGCCCTGGTCTGTTTTTTCAATCTTAACCAGCGGTTGCGCCTCATGGCCCGCGGTCTGCTGGGGACGGCGGCGGGGTTGCATACCGTTTACCTGCTGGTGCGCTATTTTGCCGCCGGCCATACCCCGGTGGCCAGCAGTCATGAGGCGGTCTCATTTTTTGCCTGGTCCCTGACCATGGCCTATCTGGCCTTTCGCTGGCGTTACCGGGTTAAAAACTTTGCCGCCTTTGTCCTTCCCCTGATTACCCTGCTGATGCTGGTGGCCCTTTTTTCCCCCGCCCGCCTGGTGGAGTTGCCGCCGGCCATGCAGAGCTGGTGGTTGCCGGTGCACGGGATGATCGCCCTGATGGCCAACGCCTTTCTGGCCCTGGCCTTCTGCGGCGGGGTGATGTATCTGCTGCAGGAGCGGGAGATCAAGCGCAAGCGGATGGGTTTTTTCTCCGAGCGGCTGCCCTCGCTGGAAGCCCTGGACAACCTCAACCAGCACTGCCTGAGCATCGGCTTTCCCCTGTTGACCCTGGGGATCGTCACCGGCTCACTCTGGGCCCGCCAGGCCTGGGGAACATACTGGCAGTGGGACCCCAAAGAGGTTTGGTCGTTGATCACCTGGCTGATCTACGCCTCCATGATCCACCAGCGCTTTACCGTGGGCTGGCGGCGGCGGCGGGCGGCGATCATGGCCATCGTCGGCTTTGCCGCGGTGCTGTTCACCCTGTGGGGCGTCAATTTGTTCCTGGGAGGGGTGCACACCTATGCTGGCTGAGAAAATTTCCTGCCTGGGGGTGAACCACCAGACCGCGCCGGTGGAGATTCGGGAAAAGATGGCCTTTTCCGGTGATTGCCTCAACCCCCTGGTGCAGATTAAAGAAATCCCCGGTTGTGATGAGTGCTGTTTTCTCTCCACCTGCAACCGGGTGGAGGTGTTGCTGGTGGCGGAGCCCGAAGCGGCCACCATCGCCGCGGTGCGGGATTTTTTGTTTGCCGGCAGCGGCTTGAGTGCCGCCGAGGCGGAAAAATACTCGTACCTGCGCACCGGTGAGGCGGCGATCAATCATGTCTTTCGGGTGGCCTCCAGCCTGGATTCCATGGTCCTGGGTGAGCCCCAGATCCTGGGGCAGCTCAAGGACGCTTACCGGCTGGCCATGGAGCATAAGGCCACCGGCCCGATTTTGCATCGCCTGCTGAGCAAATCCTTTTCGGTGGCCAAGCGCATACGCACCGAAACCAGCATCGGCAGCAGTGCCGTTTCCATCAGCTTTGCTGCGGTGCAGTTGGCCCGCAAGATTTTGGGCGATCTCACCGGCAAAACGGTGCTGCTGGCCGGGGCCGGGGAAATGGCTGAACTGGCCGCCGAGCACCTGCTGGCCCAGGGGATCGGCAAGGTGGTGGTGGCCAATCGTACCCTGGAGCGGGCGGTGAACCTGGCCCGGCGTTTCAACGGCGAGGCCGCCTCCCTGGCCGAGCTGGTGCCGAGGCTGGCCGAGGCCGATATTCTGATCAGCTCCACCGGTTCCCCGGAGTTGATTTTGCGCCGGGATGATATGGCGCCGCTGATGCGGCAGCGCTACAACCGCCCCATTTTCCTGATCGACATTGCCGTGCCCCGTGACCTGGATCCGGGGCTGAACGATCTGGATAACATTTATCTCTACGATATCGACGACTTGCAGCAAGTGGTGGAGGTCAACAAAGGGGAGCGGCGCCGAGAGGCGGACCGGGCCGAGCGGATCGTCGAGGAGGAGGCCATCAAGTTTCTCCAGTGGCTGGAGAACATGGAGTTGGCCCCGACCATCACCGAACTGCGCCGCCGGGCCGATGAGCTGCGCCGGGCGGAACTTAGCCGGACCCTGGCGGCCCTGCCCGGGCTGACGGCGGAACAGCAGGGAGCGGTGGAAAAAATGAGCGGCGCCCTGGTCAATAAATTGCTGCACCACCCCATGCTGTTTCTCAAGAGCGCTGAGCGCCCCGAGGACCGGAGAAGAAATCTGCTGCTGTTACGCAAGGTGTTCGGCCTGGATAACGGCGATAATGGTGATGCTGGCCCGTGAGCGGCCACACTGATGCGCCCGTCTGCTGAGCGGCGGCGAAAATTTTTACGTCGTTGACAAACCGGCGCCGGTCGGATAAGTTTCCCCGTTTATCGCTTTTTTGATCATGTTTGTTCTGGTGTGCCTGGGGGCAGTCAACCCTTTGGCCGGCACCGGCATTTTTAACGATTGCCAGAGGAAGATTTATCATGAGTAAGAGAACCTACCAACCAAGTAATACCAAGCGGCACCGGACCCATGGCTTTCGGGTGCGGATGAGCACCAAAAACGGCCGGGCCGTGATCAACCGCCGGCGGGCCAAAGGTCGCAAGCGGCTGGCGGTATAAGCCCGGCGGCCGCATGGCATCGTAACCGCTCAGCCGCACCGCATCTTCGGGCGATCAGCCAGGCTTACGTACAGGGGGTACGCCGCGCCTGGCCGCTTGCCCGAACCTGCGGCACGGCTGAGCGGTTACGGCCCGTTAAACCGGTAAGTTAATACCCCTGGCGAACGCTTACATGGCATCCTATACCCTGCCCAAGTCCGCTTTGATTAGAAAACCCGGCGAGTACCGGCGAATTTACGCCCAGGGTCGACGGGTGCGGGGGGATAGTTTCGCCTTGGTCTACCGCGAGGCCGACCATGCCGTCGGTCCCCGGCTGGGCATCAGCGTCTCCGGGGTTAAATCGGCGGTGCGCCGCAACCGGATCAAGCGGATTATCCGCGAGCTTTTCCGCCTGAACCGGACGGAGTTGTCTCCCTCCCTGGAGCTGGTGTTCACTGTGCGGCGGGGGTTCAGGCCGGATTCCCCGGCGGCGGTGGCGGCTGCGTTGCGGCGGCCGACTGCGGGGCGGCGGGAACTGGCCGGTTTGAGCCGGGAACCGGGGGCGAGTTGATGATGGCCGAAAACTCCGCCAACAGCCCTGTCGGCCAGCCCCCCGAAGTGAAATCTCACTCCGGGAGTCCTGTCCCTGGTGGTTTGCGGGCCTTACCGCGTCGCGGCTGCCTGCTTCTCGTGCGTTTTTACCAACTGGTCATCTCTCCGCTTTTTCCACCCAGTTGCCGTTTTGTCCCCACCTGCTCCGAGTACGCCCTGGAGGCGATTACCAGGTACGGGGTTTTACGCGGCTGCTACCTGGCGTTTAGGCGAATCCTGCGCTGCCATCCTTTCAACCCCGGCGGTTTTGACCCGGTTAAGTAACTCTTAAGGAATCCCTCGGTTATGGATAATTATCGTGCTCTGATCGCCATTGTGTTGTCCATGGCGGTTTTGTTGATTTACCAGTTTCTCTTCATGCCGCCTCCCGCGCCGGTGACCGACGCACCCGGCGAGGCCGAGAGGGTTGCCGCCGAGCGGTCGCCGGCCGCCGAAGCCCTCTCCCCGGCCGATTTGGCCGACCCGGCCTTGGTGGAAGAGGCGCAAAGACCGGTGGATGTTGCCAGCCTGCTCGACCCTGCCGATCGGGCCCGGGAGATCCGGGTGAAAACCGGCCTCTACACGGCGGTGATCTCCGAAGCCGGCGGGGTCTTGCAAAGTTTTACGCTCAACGAATTCAGGGAGACGGTGGACCCCGGTTCCCCGCCCAAGGATCTGATCCGGGTGGAGCCCGATGATGGCCTGCCGCTGCTTTTTTCCTGGGGGGTGGAGCCGTCCCGGGCTGAAATGCTGCACTATACCGCCGACCGCGAGCGGCTGGTGGTGGGGCAGGGGCAGGAGCGCACCCTGACCCTGCGGGCCCAGTCGCCACTGGGGCTGGAGTTCATCCGCACTTACACCTTCCGCGATGGCGACTACCTGATCGATGTGGCAGTGGAAGTGGTTAACCGGGGCGAGGTGCCCCTGCAGGGGGCGCCTTACCTGACCCTGGTTAACCGGCCCTTTGTGGCAACCGGCGACCCTCTGGAACATTTCCTCTTCACCGGCCCGGCGGCTTTAGTGGACAACGAGGTGCAGCAGGTCAAGGTCAAGGATCTGGCCGGTGAACGGGCCGGCCGCAGCTTCACCGGCCGGGTTCGCTGGGCCGGTTACCATGACTCCTATTTTCTTACCAGTATCATCCCCCTGGCCACCGACCAGGCCACGGCCCACTTTTCCTCCCGCCGCGATGAACTGGTAACCACCGTGCTGGCTTCTGCGGCGGATATTATTCCCGCCGGCGGGGCGCACCGTTATGATTATATGGTCTATTTCGGGCCTAAAAAGCTGACCCTGCTCAATGAGCTGGGGCACGATCTGGCCCGCGCGGTCAATTTCGGTTGGTTCGATTTCCTGGCCCGGCCGACCTTCTATCTGCTTCACTTTCTCTACGGCCTGGTGGGTAACTACGGGGTGGCCATCATCCTGGTGACGATTATCATCAAGGCTGCCTTCTGGCCGCTGACCCAGAAGGGTTTGAAGTCCATGAAGGTGATGCAGAAGATCCAGCCCAAAATGACAAAATTGCGGGAAAAATACAAGGATGACCGGCAGCGCCAGCAGCAGGAGATGCTCAAGCTTTACCAGACCTACAAGGTCAACCCCCTGGGGGGATGCTTGCCCATGCTGCTGCAGATTCCGGTCTTCTTCGCCCTTTACAAGGTGCTGCTGCAGTCCATCGAGTTGCGCCATGCCCCTTTTATGCTCTGGATCAACGATCTTTCCGCGCCGGACCGGCTCTACATCGGCTTTGATATTCCCTGGCTGGGCGGGATCCCGGTTTTGACCCTGCTGATGGCCCTGAGCATGTTCGTACAGCAGAAAATGACCCCCATTTCCGATCCCATGCAGGCGCGGATCATGCTTTTTCTGCCGGTGGTTTTCTTTTTCCTGTTTCTTAATTTTGCCTCGGGGCTGGTCCTTTACTGGTTCATCAACAACGTCTTGACCATTGCCCAGCAGTATATGATTTATCGCCAGAAAGACTAGAGGACGGCTTGCGATGAGTGCATTGATGGAATATAAGGGCGCCGATGTTGAACAGGCCATTGCCGGTGCCTGCAGTGCTTTGGGGGTTGCCCGTGAGGCCTTGGAAATTCAGGTGATCAGCACCGGCTCGGCGGGCATCTTCGGCCTGGGGCGGCGTCAGGCCGTAGTCCGGGTGCGTTTGCGGCCGGATTCGGGCATGGCGGATGAGAGCGCCGTGGGCAATGGGGCGACCAAGGCGACTGTGGCCAAGGCGACTGTGGCCAAGGAGACTGTGGCCAAGGTGATGGAGGCCAAGGCTGCCGCTCAAGCCGAGCGGCGGGAGGACACCGCCGAGCAGCCCGAACCGGTCGACCAGGAACAAGCCGCTCCCGCTGCCGCTGCCAAGGCATCGGCCCCGGCGCCGGCCGAGGCGGGGTCGCGCAGTCCGGTGGAGCCTTTGAATGATGCTGAATTGGCGGCGGTGCAAAGCACCATCGCCCGGCTTTTGGAGTTGAGTGTCGGCCCGGCGGCGGTTCATTTGCAGCAGGACGAGAACGGCGGTAAGCTGCTGGCCGATTTGCAGGTGGATGGCGATGCCTCCCGGAGGGAACAATTGGTCGGCCCCCAAGGGCAAACCCTGGAGGCCCTGCAGTATCTGTTGCGCAAGATGGTAAGCAAGCAACTGGGCAAAAGGGTGGCGCTGGAGCTGGATGCCGCCGGGTTTAGAGCCGAACGGCGGGAGTCTTTGCAGGCCCGGGCCCGCGAGTTGGCCGCAGAGGTGAAAAGTACCGGTAAAACCAGGACCATGGCGGCCATGGGCCCGGCGGAACGGCGCCTTGTCCACTTGGCGCTGCAGGATGACCCCGAGGTGCGCAGCCGCAGTGTAGGGGAGGGGGTGTTCAAGAAAGTGCTGGTGCATCCCCCGGGTAAAGGTCGGCGGCGCCGCAAACGCTAACTCGTAAGCGGCTGCGCGGCTCTCCAGCTGGCGGCGATCAGCCCGGCTTGATGAGGGGACAGTTTTGAAAACTGTCCCCGATTACGCCGGGCTGTCTGCTGCCTCTTCTCTTGAGGATTATTTTATTGTTGGCCGGGTTTTCCCGGTTTTTGTTTTTATGGAATCATTTGCCGACTTTGATCAGGCCACCATTGCCGCCATTGCCACCCCGCCCGGGGCCGGGGGGATCGGGATTATCCGGATCAGCGGGAGCCGTGCCCGGGAGATACTGTTGCAACTCTTTCGCCCGGCCCGGGGGGAGGTTGCATCCGGGCGCAGTCATCAGTTGCGTTACGGCTGGATTGTCGAGCCCGAGAGCGGGCGGCCGCTTGATGAAGTGATGGCGGTTTATATGGCTGCGCCGGCCACCTATACCCGCGAAGACGTGGTGGAAATCCACGGCCATGGCGGCTATGTGGTGCTGCGGGAGATTCTGGGCCTGATTCTGGCCCGGGAAGGGGTACGGGCCGCCGAGGCCGGGGAGTTTACCAAGCGGGCCTTTCTTAACGGCCGCATCGATTTAACCCGGGCCGAAGCGGTGCTGGATGTGCTTAACGCCGGCACCCGGGAAGGGCTGAACCTGGCCATGAGCCAGTTGCAGGGCGGGTTGCAGCAGCAGCTTGAACCGGTGCGCCGGGCCCTGCTGGAGGTGCTGGCGGTGGTGGAGGTGGCCATCGACTTTCCCGATGAAGATGCCGAAATCATCGATACGGCCGCGTTAGGCCGCCGCCTGGAGCTTGAGGTGCGCCAGCCCCTGCAGGAACTGCTGGAACGGGCCGACCGGGGCCGGATTTTCCGCGAGGGCGCCACGGTGGTTATCCTGGGCCGCCCCAACGTGGGAAAATCCAGCCTGCTCAACGCCCTGCTGCAGGATGAACGGGCCATTGTCACGGCCATTCCCGGCACCACCCGGGATACCATCGAAGAGTGCCTCAATATCCACGGGATGCCGTTGCGGATTGTCGACACCGCCGGCATCAGGGAGACCACGGAAGAGGTCGAAGGCATCGGCATTGAGCGCTCCCGCCGCCGGGTGGCCGAGGCCGACCTGGTGCTGCTGCTGGTGGAGGCCGGCAGCGAGCCGAGCTCGGAAGATATGGCCCTGTTTGACAGTGTGCGGGAGAAGAAGGTGCTGGTGGTGGTCAACAAGCTTGATCTGCTGGGCGACGCTTCCCCGGCCGCCGCAGAGGCGGCCCTGGCGGCCTGGCGCCACCGCTTCCCCGGCCGCGAGCTGACCGGGATTTCGGCCCGTGCTCGGGTCGGATTGGAGCAACTGGAGGATCTGGTCTTTCGCCTGATCAGCGGTGATGAGCCCCGCGATCCCGGCTATGCCTGCGTACCCAACGCCCGCCACCGGGCCGCCCTGGCCAGGACCCTGCCGGCGCTGGAGCGAGTTCAGCAAGGGCTGGCGGCGGGGCTGGCGCCGGAACTGCTGGCGGTGGAGCTCCAGGCGTGCCTGGGCAGTCTCGGCGAGATCATCGGGGAGGTCGGCAGCGAGGAGTTGCTGGACACCATCTTTTCAAGCTTTTGTATCGGGAAATAGTAATCGCTCAGTCGATGGGAGAGAACTGGCTTTTGTCGGCCCCGCAAATCGGACAGCTCCAGTTTTCCGGCAGCTCGGCAAAGGCCGTGCCCGGCTCGATGCCGTTTTCGCGATCACCCGTCTCCGGGTCGTAAATATAGCCGCAAACGTTACATTCATACTTTTGCATGATCTCACCTCCTTATATTATGAACTTTGTTCATAATGCGCCAGGGCGAGGGCGAGCGTCAAGCAAAAATCACTTACCAACTAAAAGCGCCGGAGCGCAGAGGGTTGAGAATGGGATTGATGCCCCCGGGAGAAACATTGTTCAGCGCCCAGCAGATCGCTTTGCGGATTGCGGCCCTTGGCAGGCAAATTTCCGCCGATTATCAAGGGCGCGAGCTCCTGGTGGTGGGGGTCTTGAATGGTGCCTTCATTTTTACCGCCGACCTGGTGCGGGCCTTGTCGGTGCCGGTGACGGTGGATTTCATCCGGGCCGCCAGCTACGGGCAGGGATCATCTTCCAGCGGGACGGTGCGGCTGAGCAAAGAGGTGGAGCAGCCTTTGGCCGGCCGCCATCTCCTGCTGGTGGAAGATATTGTGGACAGCGGCCGGACCCTGGCTTGTTTGCGCGACCACTTGCGGCAGCGGGGGGCGGCCTCACTGCGGGTCTGTGCCTTGATTGACAAAACCGAGCGCCGGGAGGTGGAGGTGGCGGTGGATTACCCGGGGTTTGTGGTCCCCCACGGCTTTCTGATCGGCTACGGCCTCGATTACGGCGAACAGCACCGCCAGTATCCGGCCATTTACCGGCTTAGTGAGGAACATCTGGAAAAATGAATGATGATTGCTTGATGCAGCAGGACCGGAACTTCCTCTGGCACCCCTTCACCCAGATGCACGATTACGCCCACCGTGATCTGCTGCTGGTCGACCGGGCCCAAGGGATAAGGTTGTACGACCGGCAGGGGCGGGAGTATTTCGATACCATCTCTTCCTGGTGGTGCATTGTCCATGGCCACAGCCATCCCACCATGCAGCACTATGTTCGGGAGCAGCTTGCGCGGCTGGATCAGGTGCTGCTGGCGGGGATCAGTCATGAGCCGGCGATCCGGCTGGCGGCCAAGCTGGTGGAGCTTACCCCGCCGGGCTTGAGCAAGGTTTTTTATTCCGATAACGGTTCCACCGCCTGTGAGGTGGCGGTGAAGATGTCGCTGCAGTACTGGCAGCAGAGCGGGCAACCCCAGCGGCGGGAGCTGGTGGCGCTGGAGCGCGGTTATCATGGCGACACCATCGGCACCATGAGTCTAGGGGGAGTGCCGGAGTTCCACCAGGCCTTTGCCCACTTGATGTTTCCCTCCCACCGGCTGCCGCCCCCCAATTGTTACCGCTGTCCGGCCGGGCAATTGCCGCCGCTGAAGATTGCCGGTGGTGCCGGCGCCGGCCTGGCGACCGGCGAAGCTGACTCGCCGGCACCGCCGTCGGCGGCGGGTGCGCCGGACCGGGATGAACCCTTCGGGGTGGCCGGAGAGGTGTTGCGCTGCGACTGCCAGTGCCTTGAGCCGCTGGCCCAGTTGCTGGCCGCCGAGGGGGAACGGATCGCCGCTTTGATCCTGGAACCCAGAATCCTTGCCGCCGGGGGGATGATTATCTATCCCGCCACTTGGCTGCGGCGGGCTGCCGAGTTGACCAGAAGCTACGGGGTGCACCTGATCTTTGACGAAGTGGCGGTGGGTTTTGGCCGCAGTGGCACCATGTTTGCCCTGGAGTCCGCCGGGGTGACGCCGGATTTCCTCTGCCTCTCCAAAGGGCTGACCGGCGGCATGCTGCCCATGGCGGTGACCATGACCAGCGATGAGATTTACCAGGCTTTTTATGGCGAGTACGGCGAGAATCGGACTTTTTTCCACGGCCACACCTTCTCCGGTAACCCCTTGGCGGCAGCGGCGGCCTTGGGCTCGCTGGCGGTGTTTGCCCAGGAACAGACCATGGCCGGCCTGCCCGCCAAAATGGCTCATCTGGATCGCTGCCTGGAACGGTTCAAGGAGTTGCCCTGGGTGGGCGATCTGCGCCGCCTGGGGATGATTGCCGCCCTGGAACTGGTGGAGGATCGGGCCACTAAACGCCCCTATCCGGCCAGCCGGCGGGTGGGCTGGCCCATCTTCCTGGCCGGCCTGGAACAGGGTCTGCTGCTGCGCCCCTTGGGCAACATCGTCTACCTCTGGCTGCCGTTAAGCACCACCCGGGAAGAAATCAGCACCATTACCGAAAAAATGTGGCAAGTTCTGAGCAATCCGGCCAATATAGCCGGTGCATGACAGCCCTGGGCAAACGGGCCGAAATAAAGGAGTAAGCAAGGCTGTACAACCATCGCGGTCCCGCCGGCGGCATAAGCGTCGGCGGGCTTGGCGCCCGTAGCTCAGCTGGATAGAGCACCGGCCTTCGAAGCCGGGAGTCGCAGGTTCGAATCCTGCCGGGCGCACCAGGAAAAAACGCCGCCGGAACACCACGGCGGCTCTGATATTGTTGCGTATACCCCATTTTTTTATCCTGTCACCCGGAGGCGGCCATGAGTTCTGACAATGTGGTTTTCCTTGAGGTTGTTGAGTGGTTTGACCACGATGGGGTTGAACTGGCCCATCGCATCCCCGAGCGGGGCTCGGGGGAAATCAAATTCGGCGCCCAGTTGATTGTCCGGGAGACCCAGGCGGCCACCTTTTTTTACAAGGGCAAGGCCTGTGACACCTTCGGCCCCGGCCGCCACACCCTGACCACCGCCAATATCCCGATTTTAACCAAGATCCTGGCCGCTCCCTGGGCCATGACCAGCCCCCTGCGCACCGAGATTTACTTTACCAACCTCAAGATCTTTCCCAACCTGAAATGGGGCACCCGCGATCCGGTGGCCTTCCGGGACAGCGAGTTGGGCCTGATTCGCTTGCGGGCCCACGGGGTGTTTAATCTGCAGATCGTGCAGCCGGCCCTCTTTATCAGCACCCTGGTCGGTACCATGCAGCGCTACAGCAGCGCCGAGATTGAAGAATATCTCAAGCGGGTGATCGTCTCCCGCTTCAACGACCATCTGGGCAGTGAACTGGACACTCTTTTTAATTTGCCCGGCCGTTACGAAGAGCTCTCCGCCGGCCTGCAGGAACGCTTGCAGGAGGACTTTTCCCACCTGGGCCTGGCCTTGAACCGGCTCTACATCACCTCCATCACGCCGCCCCCCGAGGTTCAGAAGACCATCGACGACAAGAGCCGGCTGGGGGTAATCAGTGACCTGGACCGGCTGGTGAAGCTCAAGGCGGCTCAGGCCATGGAAAAGGCCGCCGAATCCCAGGGGGCCGCCGGCAACGGGCTGGGGATGGGCATGGGGTTGATGCTGCCCTCAATGTTTTCCTCCGCCCTGCAGCCGCAGGCGGCTCACCAGGGGAGTGGCGCCGCCACCGCCGCCCCGTCGCAGAGCAACTGTGCCGAATGCCGGGGGGTGATTCCCGCCGAGGCCCGGTTTTGTCATCATTGCGGGCACCAGCAGGTGGTCCTGCAGCAGTGCCAGCACTGTGGCAAGAACCTGACCCCCAACGCCCGCTTCTGTCCTCAGTGCGGCCAGCCCAGCGATACCGCGCCCCCGGCGCCGGTCTGCGGCCGCTGCCAGGCGGAAAATCTGCCCGGCTCAATGTTCTGCAATCAATGCGGAGAACGCCTCTAACAGCCTGTTGCAAAAAGGGCTTAATGCAAGCCGGTCCGGCCAACTGCCGGGGGAGGTTGCCTTTAATCCATGGAACTGGTTCTGGAATGCCGCCAGTGCGGCGGTCCCATTGCCCTGCAGGAGACCGATCATCTGGTGACCTGCGGCTATTGCAACGTCAGCACCTACCTGGCCGGCAGCGACTATTTTCGGCTGACCCTGCCGGCCCGGCCCGGGTTTGACGAGTTGCTCCAGGTGCCCTACCTGCATTTCCGGGGCTGTTTGTACTCCTGCACGGAAAAGGGGGTGGCGGGCAGGATCGGCAACCACTCCCTGCCGGGGGTTACACTTCCTTTCCTGCCGCCCAACCTCAGTGTGCGGACCCAGGCGCTGCCAATGCGCTTTGCCGCGCCCTCCACCGGCAACTTTCTGGGTAATCGGTTAACCACGGATAAGGTGCTCGCCTGGCTGGGCCGCAACATGAGCCCGGTGGCCGGCACCGTTTTTCACCAGGCCCTGATCGGGGAAAGCGTGCAACTGGTTTACCTGCCCATTGCCCGCCGGGGTCGCAAGTTTTTCGATGCCGTTGCCGGTACCCCGTTGCCGGGAACGGCGGATGAGGCGGAGGAGGACGTCGCCGCCTTGCGGGAACCGGAGCCGGCCTGGCGCTTGCACCAGTTGGCCACCATCTGCCCCGGTTGCGGCTGGAACCTGGAGGGACCGCGGGACACCAATGTCCTTTTCTGCCGTAATTGTGTCAGTGCCTGGTGGTTCCGGGATGGTCGTTTTAACCCCTTGGTATACACGCTGGTGCCTTCCCGCCGCCGGGAGGTGCTTTACCTGCCGTTCTGGCGTATTGAGGCGGCGGGGTCGCCGTTGCCCCTGGCCAGCCATGCCGACCTGATCCGCCTCACCAACCAGCCCAGGGTGGTCCAGCCCGACTGGGAGGGGCTGCCTTTACGGTTCTGGGCTCCGGCCTTCAAGATCAGGCCGGATCTTTATCTGCAGCTGGCGGCCCGGCTTACCCTGGCCAAGCCGGAGTTCGATCAGGTCGAGGCGCTACCGGCCGGTGAGCTGCCCTCGGTTACCCTCCCCCAGGGGGAGGCGATCCAGAGCCTGGTGCCCATCCTGGCCAATTTAACCGTTAACCGCCGCGAGGTATATCCCGCCTTGCCGGAACTGGCTTTTGCCATCGGTGACGTTCGGCTCTACCTGCTGCCCTTTTTAACATCCGGTTACGAACTGCATCAGGAGCAGACCGGAGTGCTGGTCAACCGTCGGGCCCTGGAGTACGGTCGCGCCCTGTAACCGCCCGTTGCCGGAGGGTTAGTCGGCCAAAAGTTGTTGCATTACCCGTTGCAGGTCGGCCAGCATGATCGGCTTGTTCAGCCGGGCGGCAAAGCCGTGCGCCTGGTAGTCGGCCAGCACCGGGTTGTCGGCGTAGCCGCTGGCCACCACCACCCGGGCCTTGGGGTCCAGCGCGTGCAGCTTTTGCACCGCTTCCTGACCGCCCATGCCGCCGGGGATGGTCAGGTCCATGATTACCAGGTCGAAGGGGTTGTTGGCGTCGCGGGCGGCCCGGTATGCCTCCAGGGCCTGCTTGCCGTCCGTCACGGTGCTGACCTGGTGCCCCAGGTGTTCCAGGGTCTGCTGCAGCACCCGGCGGACCATCTCTTCATCATCCATGACCAGAATCCTGGCTTGCCGCTGCTGCTCCGGTGCGGTGGCAGGTTTTGTAGGCGGCAGGCTTTGCCGGCTGGCGGGTAACAAAATGGTAAAGGTGGTGCCGGTGCCAGGCTCGGAGGCAATCTCGATATAGCCGTCGTGTTTGCTGACAATGGAATGGCAAATGGCCAGTCCCAGGCCGCTGCCGTTCTCCTTGGTGGTGTAGTAGGGGTCGAAAATCAGTTCCTGGTCTTTCTGGGGAATCCCCGGTCCGTTGTCGCTGATGGTGATGGCGACAAATTTGCCCGGCCGGCGCGGCCCTGGCGCCTCGTTTTCGGCCAGGTTGCAAGCGCCGATCAGCAGCCGCCCGTTTTCGCCCATGGCCTGGCGGGCGTTGAGCACGATATTCTGGATCACCTGGCTGATTTGCCCCTGGTCGATTTCCGCCAGCCAGAGGTCGTCGGCAATCTGGTACTCGCAGCTAACCCCGCTGCCCCGCAGCACGAAGGCGGCGGAATCTTTGATTACCGCCACCAGGGAGGCGAGCTTGCGGATGGGGTCGCCGCCGCGGGCGAAGGTCAGCAGTTGCTGGGTCAGCCCCTGGGCGCGCAGGCCGGCTTTTTTGGAGTCGGCCAGCAGGTTGAGCAGTTGCTCGGCGTCAGGTTGCTCTTTTTTCAGTAAAAAGCGGGCCAGGTCGATATTGCCCATGACGGCGGTGAGCAGGTTGTTGAAATCATGGGCAATGCCTGCGGCCAGCAGCCCCACCGACTCCAGCTTTTTGACCTTGAGCAGCTCTTTTTCCAGGCGTTGATGCTCGGTCATGTCCCGGAACACCAGCACCACGCCGATAATCTCACCTTCCTGGTCGTGGATCGGGGCCCCGCTGTCGGCGATGGGCCGCCGGCTGCCGTCCTTGCCGATCAGCACGGTATGGTTTTCAAGGGCAATAGTCCTCCTGCTGGCCAACACCTGGTCCACCGGATTTTGGCAGCTCTCTCCCGTCCGTTCGTTAATGATTTGAAAAACCTCCGGCAACGGGCGCCCGGCGGCTTCTTCGGCACTCCAGCCGGTGAGCTGGCTGGCCAGGTTGTTGAGCAGCATGATGCGCCCTTGGCGGTCGGTGGTGATTACCCCGTCACCGATGCTCTGCAGGGTAATGGCCAGCCGTTCTTTCTCGTTGGCCAAGGCCTGTTCGGCCATCTTCCGGTCATGGATATCACGTACCACCGCAATTACAAACTGCTGGTCGTTGAAGCTGGCCAGCCGCAGCGATACCTCCGACCAGAAGAGCTCGCCGTTTTTTCTCCGGGCATGCCACTCAAAGCGTTGCGGGCCCTGGTTGATGGCGGCAGTGATTTTGCGACCTGCCTCCTCCATGGTGTAGGGTGGCACGTTGGCGCTGACATCGGCCACCGTCAAGCTCAGTGCTTCCTCGTAACTGAAGCCGTACATTGCCAGCATCGCCCGGTTTACGTCGGTGATTCTGCCGCTGGGGGATTCATGGATGAAAATGGCGTCACTGGGGGCGTTGAAAATGGTGCGATAACGCGCCTCGCTGACCTGCAGGCTGGCCAGTTGCCGGCTGTTTTCCTCCGACAGCCGATGCAGCTGCCGGTTGCGTATTTCCAACTCGTTGATCTGGCGGGCCACACTTTCCTGCAGGTGGTTGAAGGCGGCGGCCAGCAGCCCGATCTCGTCGCGGCTGTCTGTTTTTATCGCCTGGCTGTAATCGCCGCCGATGATCCGCCGGGTGGCGGTCAGCAGTCCGTTGATTTTGCGGCTTGCCAGATGGCCGCCCCAGAGCAGCAGCAGCAGGGCCAGGGGCAGGGTAAGAGCGGTGATCAGCAGGCTCTGGTAAAGAACCTGGCTGCGCAAGCCGGCCAGACCGGCCAGCGACAACCCGAAGCGCACCGTCCCGACCCGGGTTTCCCCGGCCAGGGTGAGGTCCATTTGGGCATGGTAGGTCAGATCATCAAGGGCTGTCAGCACCGAGCTGTCCGGCGCGGGGAGGCGGGTGTCGTCCCCGGCGGCGGCCAGGATCTCACCACGCAGATTTTCCACCACAATATAGTTGATTTCGGTGTCGGGCGAGAGCACCAGTTGCTGGACGATGCTGTTGATTTCGCTGTGATCGCGCTGGAATACCCGAGCGGCCAGGGAGGCGTTCAGCAGGGGTTGCAGGGCGTCCAATTGTGCCTTGGTTTGCGCCTCCAGGGCATCGGTGGCCAGGCGGTGGCTGTTGGCCAGGACCACCCCCAGCGTGCAGGCGATGGTCAACATCACCACCAGCACCACTTTGAAGCGCAGCGAGCGCCACCAGGCCAGGCCGGTGAGGTTGTCCAGGGTTGCCAGGGGCATGGTTCAAGCCTTACACAATCAGGGGGTTAGTGTTGCGTCCGGCAACAGGACGTGGACAAAGGGGTCGCTTAAGGCCATGGCCTGCTCGTCGGGGGGCAGGAAGGAGTGGTATTGGCTCTGCACAAAAAACTTTCGGCCAGCCGGGGTGTCGCCGAAGGCCAGCAGTGACCGGCGTAAATCTTCAACCTCTGCCGCCGCCATGGTTGGCGGGGCCATGACCAGGAAAGAGTGGGGGGTGGGTGGCGGCGCCCGAAAAAGTTCGTGGAGTTGCCGGCGCTGTTCTTCGTTAACATAAGCCCACTGGTCCCAGAGCAGGGTCGGGGTAGCGCCGGCTTCCACCTCGCCGTGCAGCAGGGCGCTGACCACGTTGGAAAAGGTAGCGGTTTCAATCACTTCCACGTCAACACCCAGGGTCAGTCCCTCTTCGGCCAGGGCCTGCTTGGCCAGCATACAGGTCACGGAACGCCAGTTACCCACCGCCATTTTGCCGCCGCGCAACTCTTTAAGAGTTTTAATTCCCGCAGCGCGGGGCACCAGAATGACGGTGGCCGTCTGCTGGCCGGACATCACCACCAGTTGCCAGCCGTCGCGCTGCTGGGCCAGGCGGCCCATGTGGGGCGCGGTAATTACCAGGTCGTAATCGCCATGGGCGGTGCGTTCCACAAAACTCATAAAGTCTGGGGCGGAGAGCATCTCGATTTCCCGGGCCAGGGTCTTTTCCAGGTAGCGCTGCAAAGGCGTGAGCTGGGAGACCATCTGGCTGGGTGAGATATAGGGAAAAACCCCCAGGCGTACCGGTTCCGCCAGGGCCGCCGAAGCAGCGGCCAGGCAAGAGATCATGATGAAAAAAATAATTTTTAGCATCTGTGGCAAAAGCAGATCCTTCGGGTGGTTGCTGAGTAAAAGCTGTGGCTGCTACTGTGGTGGTGTTTGGCAGGCTAGCAATAAAATTTTACCGATAGCGCTTTTAAAGTGCAATGTAAAGTCATCTCGCCCAGTGTTTTTTTGCGACTAACCAGGAACCTTTGTGGTTGCCCCGTCGGGCTTGGCCTGGACCCTGCCGGTGGTGATGACGTCTTCTCCGGAGATTTCGCGCCGACTCTCCAGCGCCCGCTCGATTTGCCGCTGATCCCGAGCCCGCAGGGTGCCGCCCACCCAGCGATCCATCACCGTGGCCGCCACCAGATCACCGGTAACATTAACCGCCGTCCGGCTCATGTCCAGAATGCGATCCACCCCGATGATCAGGGCAATGCCGGCGGAGGGGATGCCGATGGAAGTGAGCAGCATGGCCAGGATGACAATCCCGATTCCCGGGGTGCCGGGTGAGCCCACCGAGGCCCCCACCGCCAGTACCACGATCAGCAGCAGGCTGGTAAGGCCCACCTCGACGGCGAAAACCTGGGCTAAAAAGAGGGTGGCCACCACCTGGTACAGGGCGGTCCCGGCCATATTAACGGTGGTGCCCAGGGGAATAACAAATTGCGCGATGGAGGAGCGCACCCCCAGTTTGTCTTCGGCGGTTTTCAGGGTCAGCGGCATCACCGCCGCCGAGCTGGAGGTGGAAAAGGCCAGCAGTTGCGCATCCCGTACGGCTCGGAGAAAAAACAGCGGCGACTGCCTTCTGACCAGACGCAAAATCAGCAGGTACATGCACATCACCACCAGCAGCCCCGACAGCACCGTGGCCACGTAGAGTCCCATTCCCAGCAGGGCGTCCAGGCCCAGTCGGGTGGTAATCTGGGTAATCAGGCCAAATACTGCCAGGGGGGCCAGAAACATTGCCCAGCGCACCACCACCATGGTGACCTCCTGGATGGAGCCCAGCAATTCCAGCAGCGGCTTGGCCTGCTTGGGCTGCATACTGACCAGGGCCACACCGCCGATAATCGCCAGCAGCACCACCTGGGCCATGTCCCTCTCCAGGCCGGCCTGCAGGGGATTGGTGGGCAGAAAATCGGCGATGCGGCCGGGCAGGGTTTCCAGGGTGATGCCCTCCGGGGCGGTGGGTAGAGCCGTGGCGGCACTGCCCAGGGCGGCCTGTACCATGGCGCTGTCGAGATAGATCCCCGGCTTGATCAGCAGGGCGGCGGCGATTCCGATGAGGATGGCCATGACGGTGGTGGCCAGAAAGAACAGCCCCACCCGCACCCCCAGTTTGCGCAGGTGAGTCATGTCTTCGCTGGCCGCCATGCCGCGAATGATCGAGGCGATCACCAGGGGGATGACAATCATCTGGATCAGGGCTAGAAAGACGTGGCCGGGCAGGGCCAGCCAGTTGGTGATGACCCTGGCGGTGGCGGGGGGAACGTTGCCGCCGGGACCCAGCAGGATGCCGGCGGCAAGACCGGCGAACATGGCCAGCAGCACCTGCAGCCAGAGGCGCCGCCGGATGAAGCCGTGCAGCCGGACGGCCTGGTATTTCAGGTTCCGTGGCTGCAGTACGGTTAGGGGATCGTTGATCACAGACATCTTAAACACCAAGTTTAGCGGCTGGCGAAGTGATTATCAACTTGAAAAAATCGCGGCCGTGCGTGCCCCTGGCAGAACTTGCCGCAAGATGCGGTGCCATATGATTGCCCGACTTTGTCGGGCTTGCGGATCATGGTGTTAATTTGGTATGCTTTGTTTGTTTCAGTCATGGATTAACAACAAGGAGAGAGCGTGAATAGCGTGAATAAGGAAGGAGAGCTTAACCTGAAGTCGGCCGGTAGAGGCAGCTTGGCTTTTTTACAGGGTTTTTTGCGACACCCGGAACAGGTGGCGTCGATAATTCCCAGTTCCCGGTTTCTGGAGCGGCGGCTGGTCGACTGTGCCTGTATCCGCCATGCCTCCCTGGTGGTTGAACTGGGACCCGGCACCGGCGGCACGACCCAGGCCATGCTTAAAGCCATGCGGCCGGATGCCAAGTTGCTGAGCATCGAAATCACCCCGGAATTTGTGGAGTTGCTGCGCCGGCATCCCGACCCCCGCCTTAACGTGCAGCTGGGCAGCGCCGAGCATGTCCGGGAGATTCTCCATCAACAGCAATTGCCCCCCCCCGATGTGGTGGTGTCCGGTATTCCCTTCTCCACCATGCCGCTGACCATGGGGCGCCGGATCATTGGGGCGGTCTGGGATTCATTGCCCCCCGGCGGGCTCTTTGTCGCCTATCAGGTGCGGGATCGGGTGGCCCTGCTGAGCCGCAAACTGCTGGGCCAGCCGGAAGTGGAACTGGAACTGTTCAATGTGCCGCCCATGCGCTTTTTTCGTTGGCGCAAGCCGGAGGCCTGAAACCAGCAGGAGAGGTAATCAACAGACATGCTTGCCATGTTGCGGCTCTGGCACCGGCGTTATTTCAGCGACCCCCAGGCGGTGATCCTGACCTTCCTGCTGCTGATCGGCACCCTGGTGCTGCTCTTTTTCGGCCGGATGCTGGCCCCACTGCTCACCGCCATCATCATTGCCTATCTGCTGGAAGGTCCCATTGCCTGGATGGAGGACAAGGGGGTGCGGCGGATCGTTGGGGTCAGTTTTGTGCTGCTGCTGTTCGTCGTGCTGGCCCTGGTGGGCTCTTTTGCCATTTTTCCCCTGCTCTGGGCCCAGATTGCCGATCTGTTCAAAGAGTTGCCGCATTACATCGCCCGGGGGCAGCAGGTGCTGCTGGCCCTGCCCGAGCGCTATCCGGCGATCAGCGAAGATCAGGTCCGGGAAATAGTCAACACCGTCCGTACCCAGGTGGGCACCCTTGGCCAGCGGATGCTGGCCATTTCCCTGGCCTCGGTGGCCAACCTGATCACCCTGCTGGTCTACCTGGTCCTGGTGCCTTTTCTGGTCTTTTTTCTGCTCAAAGACAAAAAAATCATCCTGGAATGGGTCAGCCTGCGGCTGCCCCGGGAACGCAGCGCCGCCCAGTACCTGTGGCATGACCTGGATGTGCAGATGGGCAACTACGTACGGGGCAAGTTCTGGGAGATCCTGATCGTCGGGGTGGTGACCTATCTCTGCTTTGCCCTGCTGGGGGTCGATTACGCCCTGCTGCTGGCCACCCTGACCGGCTTGTCGGTGCTGATCCCCTACGTCGGGGCGGTGGTGGTCACCATTCCGGTGGCCCTGATCGGTTATTTCCAGTGGGGTATGGGCAGTGAACTGTTCTGGCTGCTGGTAATTTACGGGGTCATCCAAGGCCTGGACGGCAATGTGCTCAACCCGCTACTTTTTGCCAAGGTGGTCAACCTCCACCCGGTGGCGATCATCGCCGCCATCCTGGTTTTCGGCGGCCTCTGGGGGTTCTGGGGCATCTTCTTTGCCATCCCCCTGGCCACCCTGGTCAACGCGGTCATTATCTGCTGGCCCCGCACCCCCGACCCTGTGTAAACGAACAGCAGCACCGCATCTTTGGGCGATCAGCCAAGCTTGCGTACCCGGGGTACGCGGCGCTTGACTGCTTGCCCAAATATACGGCACTGCTGCTCGTTTACACTGACGCTATTTTTCAGGGTATACGGGAAGGCATAAAGAGCGGTGAACTTGCTGCAGACGGGGGGAAGGTAAACTTGCAGCAGTGCCGCAGGTTCGGGCAAGCAGCCCGGCGCCGCGTACCCCAGGTACGCAAGCCGGGCTGATCGCCCGAAGATGCGGTGCTGCTGCAAGTTTACCCAAACATGAGGCCTATTTCGGGCCAGTGCGCTGGTGGTACTTCCAGGGCCAGTTTCAAGGCCCCTTTGGCCCCGATTCGTTCCGGGTCATCTACGCAGGTGATTCGCACATCGCCGTAATCGTGCAGGGCGTTTGCCAGCATCCGATCCAGGCCGCGGATGCGGGAGCCGCAACCGGCCAGGTAGATGTTTTTCAAGGTCTCTTCCTGATCTTCGGGGTCGAAAGAGGCGATTAAAGTTTCCACCTGCTCCACGATATTGGGCACCATGCTCTCGCAGACCGTGCGGATCTCTTCGGTGATGTCGAAACGCGCTGGTTTGCCTTCCACCCGCAGGGTAACCTCCACCGGCCGTTCCGGTTCCCCGACAAAGGCGTGTTCCTCTTTGATCCGGCAGGCCAAAGAGCGGGTGATCTGGGCCCCGGGGTGGCGCCGCAAAATGGCGGCCTCCAGCCGTTCATCCAGGTAATCGCCCCCCTTGAAGGTGGTAACCTGATCTTCGGGGGCCGGTACCGAGCCTTTCATGCCGCAGACATCCACCGTGCCGGCCCCGATATCGACGATGATGCAGCGGTTGAGCTTGCCCAGCGCGTAGGCGACCATGAAGGGTTCGGAAACCACCAGGGCGGTATCCATCACCTCGCGGGCCACCTTGAGCAGCACCTCCTTGTTCATCAGCGAGGCCCGGGCCGGAACCCCGATGATCCCGCTGACCCGTTCCCCGTTGCTGTTTTCTTTGATCTTGTCCACCAGGTGGTGGATCAGTTCCCGGGCCGCCTGGTAGTCCCGTTCGCTGGCATCGCGGATTACCCCTTCCGCCAGAGGGTGGCAAAGATCGAGGAAGTTGCGTTTTTCCAGGGCCTCGTTGCCGAACAGCGGCCCGTCGCCCACGGCCTGGCGGCTGATGATGTCTTTGGGGTAACCAACCACCGAGCGGATTTCCAACTCCTGCCCGTCGGCTCCGACCACCACCGTGCGGCAGGTTCCCAGATCAATTCCCACCAGGGTATGGTCGCTCATCGCTTGCGGGGTGGCCGAGCGGCCGGAGCTAGTCTCCTCCGCCGGCGCGGTTTCGTATTCGCTGTGCTCCTGCTCCTGCATGGTGGTTTCTTCCTGTTCCAGTATCGTCATCGTCCGAGTCCTCAGGGTTGTTTGGCGCCGGTCAGGTTGCGGACGACCCTTCCCGGCAGATAATGGCTGCCTTCCACATATATGACGCACTCGTCAAACGAGCGTTTTTCTTCGGCCAGCGCTTCTTCCAGTTGCTGCCTGGCGGTTGCCAGGGCGGCGATTTCCTGTTGCCGCTGCTGCAGCTCGGCCGCTTTTTCGGCCAGGCTTTTTTCAAGGGCGGGGATCCGGCTCAGCTCCATGGCGCTGTCGTGCATTTTTTGTTCAACGGCCCGGATCTGTTCGCTGATTTCCCGGTACTGCCGGTGGGCATTCTGCAGCTCTTCGGCCAGGGAGGCGATCTGCCGGCTGGCGGCGCTCAACTGTTCCTGGCGCAGATCAAGATCTTTTTTACCGGCAAAGACCTCTTCTTCCAGCAGGCGGTTTTTTTCCATCATCTCTTTAAGCGACCGGCGGGCCCCTTCTTCCGCTTCCTGGGCCTGCTCTTCCAGCCGGCGCAAGCGGCGCTGCCAGTAAAGCCAGGAAATCCCGGTTGCCGCTACAGCGCCCAGGATCAAGAGGGAAATCGCCAAGTATGGTTCCATGCTCTGCCTGCTCCGGTTAAAGTGGTTTTGTAACCGTTCACCAGGGGTGCTAACCTGCCGGTTTAACGGGCCGTAATCGTTCAGCTGCCGGCTTCCGGGAGCCGGTTGGCCAGGCCGAATTCCTGCCAGTCGGCCGGCGGCAGTTCGGCGGCCAGTTGCAGGGCCCCCTCGGCCCCGCCGTACTCGGGTTCATCGACGCAACTGACCCGCACGGGGCCATATTCGTGCATCCCTTCAGCAATCATGCCGGCCAGTCGGCGGATACGCGACCCTCCCCCGGTGAGGTAGATGTGTTGCAAAGCCGTTTCCTGGTCTTCGGGATCGAAGCTTGGCAGTAAAGAGGCCAGTTGCTCGACGACCTCGGGAACGATGGAGCCGCAAACCGCGCCCAGCTCATCGGTAAGGTCGTAAAGCCCGGGTTTGCCTTTGGCCCGCAGGGTTAGCTGCACCTGTTCGGGGGCGGCACCGACATAACCGTATTGCTCCTTGATCTGCCGGGCCTGCGTTAGCGAAATATGAAGCCCCTGGTGATGCTGGTTGACCAGGGCCTGCAGTTGCTGGTCCAGGTAATCGCCGCCCCGGGGCAGTACCGCCTGATCCTGGGGCAAAGGGGCGCTGCCCTTGATGGCGCAGACCGTAACCCCGCCGGCCCCGATGTCGACCAGCAGGCAGTTGGCCAGGCGGTTTAAATGGTAGGCCACCAGGTATGGTTCGGGCAGGATCAGGGCGTTGCGGCAAAACTGGGCGGCCATTTGCTGCAGGGTTTGCCGGGCGGCCGGGGAGGTCCGCGCCGGCACGGCGATGACGGCGCTGATGTCGCCGCTCTCGCCCTGGCGAGCCTCGCTGATGATTTGTTGCAGCAGTTCGGAACCGGCGTTGTAGTTGCTTTTGCCGCTATCGGCAGCCAACCCGTCACGCAGGGGGTGGTAGAGTACCAGGGCGGATTTGTGGGCCAGGGCCTGGTCGCCGAAGACCTGGGTTTTGCCCAGCAGGCGGATGGCAATGATGTCGCGGGGGTAGCCCACCACCGAAGGGGTCAGCTGTCGATAACCACGACTGGAAACCACCGCCGTGCGCGCGGTCCCCAGCTTTATTCCCAGCAGGAGGGGAGAGTTGTCGTGGTCTGGTTGGTTTGTCACCCGTGGCTGCTCCCGGTTGCCCCTTTATGCACCCGGTTGGCCACGGGGTGCATCCGGAGGGTCTGGTTGCAAGGATCGATTCTTTTTTCAGCAGACGGTCAAGAACCTGGAAAAGTGATCCTAGTTACAAGTTGTTTTGATGTCAATATCAAAAAGAAATGCCGTCGCGGCAACGGTTCGGTTATAGTGGGCGGCCAATGTTAACTTTTGTAAACGAACAGCCGCGCCGTAAGCGTTCAGCCGGGGCATTAACCTACCGACTACAACGGGCCGTAAGCGAACAGCCGGGCCGCATCTTCGAGTGATCATGAGCAACGATTCCTTTCTCTATCAGCAAAACGGCGGTTATTTTGCCCAGGTGGCGGCCAACCTGGAAGAGGAGGCCGCCGCCGAGCTGGCCGCCCTTGGGGCCACGCGCCTCAATCCCATTCCGCGTGGGGTTTATTTTACCGCCGAGCCGCCGGTGCTTTATCGGATTGTTTACCAGACCCGGCTCTGCAGTCGGGTGCTGGCCCCGCTGCTGCACTTTAACTGCCACAGTACCAAATACCTCTATAAAACCGCCCTGGCCCTGCCCTGGGAAAAACTGCTGGGGGTGGCGCAAAGTTTCATGATCAACGCCCGGGTCAGCGACAGCCGGGTGGGCCATTCCCGCTATGCGGCCCTGTGTCTTAAAGACGCCATTGTCGATCGTTTTCAGCAGCAGTTTGGCGGCCGTCCCGATGTTGACCGGCAGCAGCCGGATCTGGTTTTCGATCTGCATATCCGGCGCAATCGGGCGGTGATCAGCCTGGATCTGGCCGGCGAGTCGCTGCATCGCCGGGGTTATCGCCGGGAAAGCGGAGAGGCCCCGATCCAGGAGACCCTGGCGGCGGCCCTGGTTGATTTTTCCGGCTGGGACGGCACCAGGCCGCTGGTTGATCCCTTTTGCGGTTCGGGTACGATTTTGGCCGAAGCTTTGTTGCGGCGGGCGGCAATTCCCCCCGGTCGGCTGCGCCGGCGCTTTGGTCCGGCCAACCTGCCGGATTTTTCCCCCGCCCTCTGGCAACGGGTGCAAAAAGAGGCCGACGGCAAGATGCAGAGCTTGCCGGCCGGGTTGCTGGCCGGCAGCGACCAGTCAAAAAGCGCCATCCGAATGGCCCGCCGCAACCTGGCCCTGCTGCCCCAGGGAGACCGGGTAGAGCTGCGGGTGAGCCCCTTTCAGGCGCTGCCCCCCATCAACAACGCGGTCATCGTAACCAACCCGCCTTACGGGATCCGGCTGGGTGATCAACAAGAGGCGGCGGCCCTGATCCGGGAACTGGGCTCCTTCCTTAAACATCACTGTACCGGCTCCACCGCCTGTATCTATTTCGGTGACCCCCAGCTGCTCAAGGCCATCGGCCTTAAGCCCAGTCGCAGAAAAAAACTCAACAACGGCGGCCTGGAGGGGGTGGCGGCCTGCTACGAGCTCTACTGACCTGCCAGGCAACGTCAAAGTCGCCTGGGGGCTGGACGGGGGCCGCGAAACCCGGTAGCGACGGGTTCGCCCGCCGCTGAGCGCATGGACGCGCAGGAGGCGGCGGGCGCCTCGGAGGCGGGCAGGATGCCCGCCGAGAATGAGTCGCTACCGGGTTTCGCGGCCCCCACCCCGGTGCAACAACCAATGATTTAGATGTTGCCATGTTCCACCGCTCCCTTTTTTGCCGAGTGGGGTTAATTGTGCTATAAAAAGGCGATGTTTATTCTTCTGGAACCGCAGAAGCGCAAAATCCCCTGCGCGCCTGAGCTTTCTCTGCTGGCGGCCCTGCAGCGGCGGCCCAACCTGGCCCCGCCTTCCCTGTGCGGTGGTGAAGGGAGCTGCGGCAAATGCAAGATCAAAATTCTGGCCGGTGGGGTCAGTGAACCCAGCCAGGCCGAACAGCAGCTGCTTACCCCCACCGAACTGGTCGATGGCGTGCGCCTGGCCTGCCAGACCTTTCCCCGGGAGACGGTCACCATCAGCCTGGTGGAGGGTAATGCCTTAAGCGCCGAGTACAAAACCCGGCTGGCCCTGGCTCTGGACAACGCGGTTGTGGAACCGGTCAGTACCAAAAAATATCTTCAGCTTACCCCCCCCGCCATCGACGATCAAGTTGCTGATCTGGAACGCATTTACCACGCCCTCAAGGAGCAGGGGCTGGCGGTGGATGATACCGCGCCGGGGCTGCTGCCGGCACTGCCCCGGCTGGTCCGATCCGCCGACTGGCAGCTCACCGCCACCCTGCGCGACCGTTGCCTGGTCGACCTGGAGGCGGGGGACAGCAGCGGCAAGCACTACGGGGTGGCCTTCGATCTGGGCACCACCACCATGGCCGCCTACCTGGTCGACCTGGCCACCGGCCGGCTGCTGGCCCAGACCGCCCGGACCAACCCCCAGGTAACCTTCGGCGAAGACCTGATGACCCGCCTCGACCGGGCCCATCAGGGCGATCTGGCCACCCTGCAGCAGACGGCGGTGGCCGGGCTCAATGAGCTGCTGGCCCGGCTGCTGGCCGACAGCGGCGTTCAGGCCCGCCATGTGCAGGAGGCAACGGTGGTGGGCAATACCTGCATGCAGAGCTTATTGTTGGGCATTGACCCTTATTATGCCGGGGTGGCGCCCTTTGTTCCGGCCCTGCAGGTGGTGCCGGAGCTGCCTGCCGCCTGGCTGGGGTTGCAGATCGCCGCAGAAGGCCGCCTTCATCTGCCGCCGCTGATCGCCGGCTTTGTCGGGTCCGACGCGGTGGCCGACCTGCTGACCCTGGACTTTGACCAGCCGCAGCCGCCGCACTTGCTGCTGGATCTGGGTACCAACGCCGAGATGGCGCTGAGCGTGGAGGGCCGGGTACTGGCCTGCTCGGCCGCCGCCGGGCCGGCCTTTGAAGGGGCTCGGATCAGTTGCGGTATGCGGGCCGCGCCTGGCGCCATTGACCGGGCCGTTTGGGACCATGACCGCCTGCGCTGTCATACCATCGACGACCAGCCCGCACGGGGGATTGCCGGTTCCGGCCTGATTTCCGTGGCCGCCGTTTTGCAGCGGGCGGGCCTGCTCAACCGCCGGGGCGGCCTGCGCCGCCGGGAACTGCCGGAAGGTCTGCAATCGCCCGATGGCCAGGGAATTTTGCTGGCGGCGGCGGAACAGACCGCCAATGGCGAGCCGCTGGTGCTGACCTGGAAGGATCTGGGCGAGGAACTGGTGATCGCCCGGGCGGCGATCCGCAGCGGGATTGAAATTTTGCTGGCCGAGGCGAGGCTGCCCTGGCAGGAGTTGGCCCGGATCAGTATTGCCGGCGCCTTCGGCAGCTTCCTCGATATCGATGATGCCCTGGCCATCGGTCTGTTACCCCCGCTGCCGGCCGAGCAGATCGGCGGGGTGGGGAACGCCGCCGGCCTGGGGGCGGTGAAAATCCTGCTGGCCGCCGGGCAACGGCGCCGGGCCCGGCGGCTGGCCCGGCAGACCAGCCATGTCGAGCTTTCCGGTTACCCCGGTTTTAACCGGGTCTTTGCCCGCCATATGACCCTGGCAAACAAAACCCGACCATAACCGCTTACATCCGACCCGCTGATAAAAAGGAGGTGCAATGCAGGAAAACGCTTTGAAAGCGGCCCGGGAAACCAGCTACTCCCAACTGGATGCCGCCGGTATCGTCGCCGTCCATGAAACCTCGCTGGAAATCCTGGCCAAGGTCGGCATCCGGGTGGAGTCGCCGGAGGCCGTGGAGGTTTTCCGGCGGGCCGGGGCCGCCAACGACGGCAATATCATCTTCCTTACCGCCTCGCTGCTGAACCGGACCCTGACCAGCGCCCCCTCCGTGGTTACCCTGGCCGGGCATGACGGCCACCCCGACCTGGAGGTGGGCGGGACCCGTTCCTTTGCCGGCACCGGCGGGGCCGCCCTGCAGGTGCTGGACCTGGAGAGCGATGCCGTGCGGCCCGCCACCCTGCGCGACATTTACCAAATTGCCCGGCTGGTTGATCAACTGGAGCATATCGACTTTTTCGTCCGCCCGGTGATCCCCCGCGACATCCCCGAAGAGGGGCAGGATCTCAACCAGTACTACGCCGCCCTGGCCGGCACCCGCAAGCATGTAATGGCGGCGGTTTCCAGGGTGGAGTCGGCCCGCCGGGCCATCCGGCTGGCGGCTTTGCTTTGCGGCGGCCGGGACCGGTTAAGGGAAAAACCGGTGATCTCCTTTATCACTTCCTGCTGCGTCAGCCCCCTGACCCTGGACCGGCACTCCACCGAAATCATGGCCGAACTGGTGCGCCAGGAGATGCCGGTGGTAATCGGTTCGGCCCCCATGGCCGGTTCCACCGCCCCGGTTACCCTGGCCGGCACCCTGGCCCAGATGAACGCCGAACTGCTGGCCGGGATAGCCTTGAGCCAGTTGATCAACCCCGGCGCCCCGGTGATTTACGGGGCGGTGCCGGCCATTGCCGATATGCACAGCGGCGGTTTTTCCGGCGGGGCGGTGGAGTTCGGCATGCTCAACGGCGCGGCGGCCCAGATGGCCCAGTTTTACGACCTGCCGGTCTACACCTCGGCCGGGGTCACCGACAGCCGCACCCCGGATATCCAGGCGGGCTACGAAAAGGCCTTTTCCCTGCTGCAACTGGTCCACTCCGGCGCCAACCTGATCCACCATGCCGCCGGTATGCTGGACTCCCTGAAGAGCGTGGCCTACGAGCAGTACGTCATCGACAACGATATCATCGGCATGGCCCGCCGGGCCGATCGCGGGATCAAGGTCGACCGGGAGCGGCTGGCCCTGGAGGTGATCCGCGATATCGGCCACCACGGCTCCTTTCTCACCCACAAGCACACCCGGCGCTATCTCCGCAAGGAGCGAATCTTTCTGCGCCTGGGAGACCGCGACAACCCCAAGGGGGAAAAGGGGGAGTGGCTCGATGCCCGGCAGCGGGCCCGCCGGCAGGCCCAAGAGTTGCTGGCCGCCGAACCGGTTGTCCATATTCCCCCCGAGATTGACCGGCAGCTCCGGCAGGAGTTTGAGATTTTACTTTAAAACAAGGAGTTGAGCCATGCAGGTAGCGATTTGCCAGACCAGCCCCCAGCTCTTTGCGGTGGAGCAGAACCTGGAACAGGTTATCGAGCGGATTGAGCACCACCGGGCCCAAGGGGCGGGCTTGATCATCTTTCCCGAACTGGCCCTGACCGGCTACTTTGTCGGCGCCCGCTATCATGAGATGGCCCTGCGGCTGGATTCGCCCCAGATCGCGCGGCTGGCCGCCGCCACCAAGGGCACGGCGGCGGTGGTGGGGTTCATCGAGGAGTCACGCTCGATGAACTTTTACAATGCCGCCCTGGTGGCGGTGGATGGTGAGATCCTGTTTTGTTACCGCAAGATCAACCTGCCCAACTACGGGGTGTTTGAGGAAAAGAAGTTCTTTTCCGGCGGCAAGCGGGTGCCGGTTTTCCGGCTGGGAGAGTTCAATGTCGCGGTGTTTATCTGCAACGACCTCTGGCACCCCTCCCTGCCTTACCTGGGGATCTCGCAAAAAGCCGATATTTTTGTCACCATTTTTAACTCGTCCCAGGGTTCCATGGGCAGTGAGTTTTGCAATATCGAGTCCTGGCAGATCATCAATAAATTCTATGCCAGAATCTTCGGGATTTACAATCTGTGCGCCAACCGGGTCGGCGAGGAGGGGCCGGAGAAGCGCCGGGAGGTTGACTACAGTGATGGAGCGACCCCGGATGCGCCCGGTAGCTTCAGCTTCTGGGGTGGCAGCGAGATCATCAACCCCTTCGGCCAGGAAGTGGTCCGGGCCCGGCTGCATGAAGTAGACGAGATCGGGGCGGTGATCGACCGGGAGATGCTGCGCCAGAAGCGAATCGTGCTGCCTTACCTGCGCAACGATGACCCCCATTTTACCCAGCGGGAACTGGAAAGGATTCTCCAGGGCGACAAGCAGTACGTAACCCGCCGGGAGTTGAGAAAGGTGGTGCGCGGCGAGAAGTATTAAGGCTGTCGGCTAAGGCTTTGTGGTTCTGCCTGCAGCAGTTGCCGCTGGTCATCGCCGGTCGTTTCCAGCACCTGGATTTTTTCCGGGTTCATCCCCAGGGCCGCCAGGTCATGTCGCAAACGCGCCACCTGCCCGTGCAGCCGGCGGCGGGCTTGCCGGTGCGCTTCCTCTTCTTCCGGCCCCAGTAACACTAGAACGGTGTCGGCGCCGGCCTCCAGGGTGTGCAGTAGCTGGCGGTCGTCAAGCTGGCCGGGGTGTGGCAGGCAGATACGGGCGCAGTTGTCGGCGGCGGGAGCAGTGGCAGCCTGCAGGCAGGCAAGGGCGCCGGTGGCGCGGCTGCAGACGTAGGCCACGGTTTTGGGGCCGCTGCCGGTCAGTTGCGCCAGCAGTTGCGGCAGTTCGGCGGCCAGTTGCTCGGGGGTGCCGCCGGCCATCTTGATGGCACCGGTGGGGCAGGCACCGTGGCAGATGCCGCAGGCCAGGCAGCGCTCCCGGTTGATGAGCGCCACCTGCTCGATCCGGGGCGCCTGGTAGGGGCAGAGGCGGACACAGTTGAGGCACTTGACGCAGCGGTCGGCGGTAACCCGGGCGCCGTTGCCGCATTCCAGGCAGCGCCGGGCCTCGCTCACCGCCTGCTCTTCGCTGATGGTGGCCACGTAAGGGGCAAAGTCCTGTTTGCGCCGAGCTGCTTGGCGGGTGGCCAGGTTCACCCGGGGAAAACGGGCAACCTGCTCGGCGGTGGCCGGCGCCAGCCGCTCAAGGGCCGGGGGCGGTTCGGGGGGCGGGCAGATGGCCTCTCCGCGCAGATACTGATCCACCGCCTCGGCGGTGCGCTTGCCATGGGCGCAGGCCTCCACCACCGAACCCGGCGGGGAGATCGCCTCTCCGGCGGCAAAGATCCAGGGCACACTGGTCTGCCGGCTTGCCGGGTCGCAGGGCAGGCGGCCCCGCTGGTCCAGCTTCAGGCCGCTGCCTTTGATAAAATCCTGCTCCAGGGCCTGGCCGATGGCGAAGATCACCGTATCGCAAGTGGTGGTCTGCTGGTCGCTGTCATCAAATTCCGGTGCGAACTGCCCCTGGTCGTTGAATACCCGGCGAACCCGGCGATGGCGCAGGCCGCTGATCCGGCCCGCGGCCGTCTCAATGGCCAGGGGGCCCCGGCGGGTGAGCAGTTCGATCCCTTCCTCGCGGGCTTCGTCGATCTCCTCCGGCAGGGCCGGCATCTCCGTTTCACTTTCCAGGCAGAGCAGTTTTACCCGCAATCCCCCGCCAAGGCGCAGGGCGGTGCGAGCGGTGTCGCAGGCCACATTGCCGCCGCCGATGACCAAAATTTCCCGGCCAATGGCCAATTGTCGCCCGGCGGTCACGGCACGTAAGAAGTCCAGGGCGCCGTACACCCCGGGCTGGTCGACGCCGGGCAGGGGCAGCAGCCGGCTGGTGCTCAGGCCCACGGCAATGATCACCGCGGCAAAACCCTGCCGGTGCAACTCCTTGATGCTGCGGTCGGTGCCGATTTGCACCCCGGTTTGCAATTCGACGCCGTGTCCGAGGATCCAGTCGATATCTCGTTGTAAAACCTCCTTGGGCAGCCGGTAGTCGGGGATGGCCACCGCCGGGATGCCCCCGGCCTTTGGTTCTTTTTCAAACACGGTGGGGCGGTAGCCCCGGCGGGCCAGTTCCAGGGCCGCGCTCAGCCCCGCCGGGCCGCCGCCGATCACCGCCACCCGCTGCCTTTCCCCCATGCCGGGGGTTACCGGCAGGTTGGCTTGCTCTGGATGTTCAGCTACAAACCGCTTGATCTCCCGGATGGCCACCGCCCCGTCAACTTCCCGCCGCCGGCAGTTGGCCTCGCAGGGATGGTGGCAGATCCGCCCGCAGACGGCGGCATAGGGCAGCCGCCGGCGAATCACCGCCAGCGCCTCGGCATATTTCCCTTGCCCGGCGAGGTTTACATAGCTGCGGACATCGGCATGCACCGGGCAGGCCCGCCGGCACGGCGGCCAGGGTTCCGACTCGGTGGGTACATTATGTTGCGGGTAAGTCATGGGTAAAATTCCGGAAATGCAAATTGGCCGGCGACAAGCCTGAAGTTTGCCGCCGTCGGTGTTAAGATGGTATTCGGTGGGGTTTGTTTTAGCCGGCTGTTATGGCGTTGCGGTGGGCACCTTAGCACAATTACCCCTTTACTTCCAGGCCCGGCCCGGTGAAAAATGGCCCGACCATGTTTTGTCGCGGTTCTTCCGGGGTTGAAGAAAAATCTTATGATGGAAAGTTGCCGGTTATGCTGATCATCAAATGCGCAGCCTGCAGAAAGAAGTTGTGGCGCTATCGGAAACTGGGCCAGGGCGAGCTGTTGCGTTGCCACCGCGACAGGATCGACAAAATCTGGTGCAAGGAAGAGAGCGACGGTAAGGTCTGGTGCAGATGTGGCAGCGCCGTGGGCATCGACAAAGGCACATTCATAAAAATGAACAAAAACGCCTTCACTTATTCGGGCACCAAGATTAACACCTGACGGTTTCAGTGAGGTGCTGTGGAGTGGTTCGGTTTGCTTTGCAAGCATCACGGGCAGTCATCATGTCTTCACCAAGCAAGACTCCAATTTGCGCATCAGAGAATAGAAGAAACTAGACTATCTTCCCCGGCCGCCTGCGAGCCCCGGTTTTATAAAATGCAAAAAGCTGCGTGGGGTTTTCGTGTCCACCATTGACGCCGACCTCACTCTGAGCTGAAACAATCAACGCAGGCTTCGGTTGTGCAGAATTTCATGCAAAATCCAAGGTGAGGCCAGACAGGCACAACCGTGGCTGCTCTCTTTGATAAGTGAACAGAAGGCGACAAACTCCCGCATAAGGTTGGTCATCACCCTTTTTTTGTAATGGATGATCCGTAAGGTGCGCCACATGTCCACCCCTTTGACGCTCAGGCTGGCCAGCCATCCCTCCTCAACCTCCCGGCAGACGGTGAGGCTGGAAAGACAAGCCACCCCAACCCCCGCCTCCACCGCTTTCTTGATCGCCTCGGTATGGCCCAGCTCCATGGCCACTCGCAGGCCCGGCAGGTGGCAGCCCAGCTTTTTCTTGAACACCTGAGCCGTACCCGAACCCTTCTCCCTCATTATCCATTCGCAGTACTCAAGATCGTCGGGAATGACAAAGTCGCTTTTGGCCGCAAAGGGGTGCTCCGGTCCGGCGACCACCAACAGCTCATCCTCAAACCAGGGGGTAACCATAACCTGCTCGTTGCTGACTTCTCCCTCTACAAAACCCAGATCGGCTTCCCCTTCGGCAATCAAAGTCTCTGCATGCCTGGTATTACAGACCAGCATCTCCAGTGAAGCGGCCGGGTGCTGCTTTTTGAAAACCCCGATAAAATAAGGAAGTACATAGTTGCCAATGGTCGAACTGGCCACGATCTTGAGCACCCCGGCCACCTCGCCACTCTTTTCGCCCAGCAAGGTTTCAATATTTCCCACTTGCCCCAGGACATCCTTGGCTAACGGCAGCAGATAGCGACCCCGGTCATTTATGATCAGGCTGCGACCCTGACGATCGAAAAGCGGGCCATCCAACTGGCTTTCCAACTCGCTTAAGGCCATACTGACAGCCGACTGCGTCAGGTGAAGCTTGGAGCTGGCCCGGGTGACCTGACAGGTTTCAGCCACCGCAACAAAGATCTCTAGCTGCCGTAAAGTGATAGCCATTCCGCCTCCCAGGGTCTATGCCCTTTCAGTCATACATATAAATACGATTGATGGTAAGGATTAACATAATGCGTTTTTGTTTATCAATACCATTGACTAAGGTAGCCACCAGAAGCCTGTCGCATGGCATCAAGTTTACGGGCGACCGGTTCGGCTTGGATACTCCTCCCCCCCCTCATTCCCACAAGCCGGGCCGGTAGTCCGTAATTTTCACCAACTCGCTTACAACCCAAAGAACAAAGCCACAATGCATCAGCCACCGGCAAAAGCCAACACAAGGAGGATGAGATGAGATTCAAAAACCAGAACATGAAACGGTCCCGGCTTTTATCGGCAATCTGCCTGACAATTACATTGCTACTTGCGGCCATCCCCCTGTATGCGGCAGAGTTTCCCGGGCGATCCCAATATCCGGCCGCCCAGGTTATCAGCAGCGATGATCTCCACCGGCTGTTCAAAGCCGACAAGGCGGTGCTGGTGGATGTCCGCTCAGTCATCGAATACAGTGTAATCCATCCGGTCGGAGCGGTGCATATCAATTTATCCAGCCTCAGCTTCGAGCGGGAGACCCAGGAACTGGCCGCCAAACATCCGGGCAAGCAACTAGCTTTTTATTGCAACGGCGTGACCTGCATGCGATCGTACGAGGCCAGCATCCGAGCCAGTGAGTCCGGGGTCGCCAACACCCTGGCCTATGATGCCGGCATTCCCGACTGGGCAGTCAAATTCCCCGCCGACACCCTGCTGCTAGGCCAGCCCATCACCGATCCAGGCAAACAATTGATTTCCGACGAGGCATTCGCTGCCCGCAACATCTCCTTTACAGAATTCAGGCTGGCCGCCGCTGTCGCCAACAGCATGGTCATTGATGTCCGCGATCATGTGCAACGCGACCGAAACCTGCCGGACCTGAGCGGAGTTCGACATATTCCCCTGGATAATTTCATTCCCAATTTCATTGAACGTAAAGCAAACCAGGACAAAAAGCTGCTGATTTTCGATCAGGTCGGCCGCCAGACCCTCTGGCTCCAGTACTACCTGGAGGCGAACGGTTACCGTGATTACGCCTTCTTGCAAGGCGGCGCGGTGGCGGTGTTGGGAACCCAGGAATATCAAAGATAAAAAAGAGGTGGTTTGCCATGGCTGCTAACAAGAAACGAGGAGCGGTTTTTAAGTTCATTACCATCATGTCCGGCTTGCTTGTATTGCTCACCGCCGGACTAGGAAGTGCCATGCTCCTGGCAGCCGACCGGTTGCAACGTGAGCAGACGTTGCACTTCATGACAACCATGCAAGAAGAGCGACAGCAACAAGAGGCGCTGTTACTGAGCGGGCTGGCTGAAAAGGGACGCTCCCTGGCCGATATTCTGGCCCAATCGGCCTCCGGATTGATTGCCGGCTACGATTTTACGGCTGTAGAAGGACTTGCCAACAGCGCCGCTACCGACTCGGAAGTGGCGGCGGTGACTTTTTTCGATACCGGCGGCAGGGTGCTGGCGACTGCCGGGGCTCCACATGCCGGCCAAGAACTGGTTTTCCACACTAAGATCACCTTCGGTAGCGATGTCGTCGGCAACATGGCTCTGGAGCTTGACGATGGTGTTATCCGGCGGAATCTTGCAGAGCAAGAGCAGCGAATCGCCACCGGCGAGATGGTTGCGCTTGCTGCCGCGCAAGACCAGATCCGCACTCTGGCATTTAGAATCATCAGCGCCGCATTGTTGGTCGTACTGGCTATGTGCGCAACCGTTTACTACGCGACCAGCAGATTGCTTGTTGGTCCCATAACCGGCGTACTGGGAAGCGTTGACGAGAGCGCCGGCCAGGTCTCATCTGCGGCTATGGAGCTTTCCGTAACCAGCAGTGAAGTGGCCGACGGTGCTTCCCGCCAGGCTTCTTCCGTCGAGGAAACCTTGGCAACCTTGGCCGAGGTCGCCGGCATGACCAGCCGGAACGCTGACAACTCCAAACAGTGTGACGACCTGATGCGTGATGTCAATCAGGTTGTACAGGAAGCCCATCATTCCATGAGGGCCCAGACCGAAGCCATGAACGAAATCAGCCGGGCCAGCGACGAAACTTCCAAAATAATCAAAACAATCGACGAAATCGCCTTCCAGACCAATCTGCTGGCCCTGAACGCCGCGGTAGAAGCGGCCCGTGCCGGCGAAGCCGGGGCAGGGTTTGCGGTTGTGGCCGACGAGGTGCGCAACCTGGCCATGCGGGCGGGGGCCGCCGCCGGAGATACCGCCTCCCTTATTGAGAGCACCGTCCAGAAGGTTCACAGCGGCAAAGGGCTACTGAACGTCACCAATCAAAAATTTGCAGTGGTGGCGGAAACCGCCGCCAAGGTGGGCACCCTGGTGGCAGCTATCGCCAGCGCCTCCCGGGAGCAAAGCGATGGGATCACCATGGTCAACCAGGCGATCGGCGAAATCGGCGAAGTCACCCAGCGCAACGCCGCCAGTTCGGAAGAGTCGGCAGCGGCTTCGGAAGAACTTCATGCCCAGGCATCACAACTCAATGAAATGGTCCAAAAATTGCGAATCGTTCTGGCTGGAAGCAAAAGGGTTCCCATCAACACCGCCACCATGCTTGAGGTTTCAAAATGGAAAACCTGAAGATCAATAGCGTCTCCCGCCCTGCTCCCGGGTCAACAAACGGGAACGACAAGTTTCTCACCTTCAGCCTCGGTCGGGGGGAATGAGGAACTCAGCGCCATGACCAGCCATAACTCGGAAAACTCGCTGCGGGCCGATGAACTGATGCGCGACGCTTCGGCCGCCATCAAGCTGGCCAGCGCTCTTGCCGCCTGGGAGCGAACCTTTGATGCCATTGGCAATATCGTTACCATCATGGACGGCAATTTCAAAATTATCCGGGCCAACAAAGCCGCCCACTGCACCCTGGGGGCTGAGCCCGGCAGCCTTATCGGTCAGTACTGCTACCAGGCCTTCGCCGATCTACCGACCCCCTGTGAAGGCTGCCCAGGGACCAACACCCTCGAGTATGGCCGGGTGAGCTCAGCGGAGATCCACCATGGCAAACTGGGTAAAACCTTCCTGATCACCACCTCGCCGCTGGCCGACGAAAAGGGGGAATTTACCCGGATTGCCCATATCGCCAAGGATATCACCGAAAAGCTGACTATGGAGCGTCGGTTGCTTCAAGCCCAGAAGATGGCGGCCATCGGCAATCTGGCCGGCGGCATTGCCCATGACTTCAACAATATTTTGACGGCCATCGGCGGTTATGTTCAACTGATCCTGCTGAAGTCAGGCAATGACCAGCGGATCTCTCAGGATGCCGACCAAGTCAGGGCCGCCATCAAGCGGGCCACCGACCTGGTCAGCCAGCTTCTCACCTTCAGCCGTCAAACCGAACACCCTAAAAAGTCGATCCAGGTTGCCCCGGTTGTTCAAGAGGCCCTGAAGCTGTTGCGCGCCTCCATTCCCGCCTCCATTGAATTGCGACAATCCCTGGACAGCGCCGCCATCATCTTGGGGGACCCCACCCAGCTCCATCAGGTCGTCATGAATCTGGCCACCAACGCCAGCCACTCCATGCTGGAGGGCGGTGGGACCTTGGGGGTCTCCCTGCGGGAGATCGCGATCGAGGAGTACGAACGGCGGCCGCAACTGACCATGCTGCCCACGGGCCGCTATCTGTGCCTGGAGGTCAGCGACACCGGTTGCGGCATGACCCAGGAGATAGTGGGCAAAATATTCGAACCCTATTTTACCACCAAGGAGATCGACCAAGGGACCGGTCTGGGTCTGTCCGTGGCCCACGGCATCGTCAGTAGCCACGGCGGAACCATTAATGTTTACAGTGAACCGGGCCAAGGAACCACCTTCCAGGTCTATCTGCCCATTGTCGATCGGGAACCGGATCCGGTTGCCGAGCCGGCGGTGGGGGCAGCGATGTGGGGCGGCAGCGAACAGATTTTGTTGGTCGATGACGAGGAGAGTATCGCCGAGCTGGGCCGGGAGGTTCTTACCTTTTACGGCTATCGGGTAACCGTTCGTTGCAACGGGGTCCAGGGGCTCGAGAGTTTTCGCAAGGACCCGGATCGCTACGACTTGGTGATCACCGATTTGACCATGCCCGCCATGAATGGTTTGCGGCTGGCGGCTGCGGTCAAGGCTTTGCGTCCGCGCACCCCCGTTATTCTCTGCAGCGGCCACAGTGAAATAACCAGCAAGGCCAGGGCGGAGGCCCAGGGTATCGACCTCTATCTGCAGAAGCCGCTGGATATGACCGAGCTGGTCCAGGCCGTCAGGGGGGTGCTGGACCGCACGGTCTGAGAGCGGCATAGCCGTTCTCCTGGTCATCGACCAAACAGCCGAAATCGACAGAAATCGACAGTTGCAGACTTGACATACCGAGCTTGAGCAGGTAGCACATTTGTGCCGCCTTTTGGTGCTGGTGTGGTACCGGTATGTCGAGGTGCGGTTAATTATCCCATGGAGGAATCGGTTATGGGTAAAAGTTTTTTCGCTATCGCCTGTGCTGTTTTGCTTATTGCCAGCCAACCAGTTTGGGCTGATGAAAATCCCATTTTGGTCAAGCAGGGGGAGATGTTTGCCGAGGCCCGTGAGGTGATCAAGCAGATTACGGTTCACGATGTGCGCCGGATGATTGATGAAGGAGAAGCGTTCACTCTGGTTGATGTCCGGGATCCGGAAGAGCTGGCCGCCGGGGTTATTGCCTATGATGGCCTGGTGACCATTTCGCGGGGCAAACTGGAGTTGCTGGCCCCCGACAAGCTTGATATGAATGAGCGGATCGTGGTTGTTTGTCAAACCGGCATCAGGGGGATTCTGGCTGCTCACACTTTGGTCAAGCTGGGCTATACCAACGTCAGCAACATCCAGTGCGGGATTGAGGGTTGGGCCTTTTCCGACTATCCCATTCGCAATTCTTTGGGCACCTTCGTGATGAAGTAATGCCGATAAGTGGCCGCCCCGCTGGTCCCTGTCCGCCGGGGCGGGAACTGCTTGCATTCCCGCGTAAGTTGGTTTTTACTGCCGGGGATGGATAGCGCAACCAAAAAACAACTCAGCGAACGAGACATCTGCAGCAAGTTCATCACCCCGGCCATTGAACGGGCCGGGTGGGATTTGCAGGAGCAGGTGCGGGAGGAATTTTCCTTTACCGCCGGGCGGATCATCGTGCGGGGGCGGCTTCATGCCCGGGGGCGCAAGCGGCGGGCCGATTATGTGCTGAGTTTTCAGAAAAACCAGCCGCTTGCCGTAATCAAGGCCAAGGACAACAACCACTCCCTGGGCGACGGCATGCAGCAGGCCCTGGCCTACGCCGAGGCCCTGGACCTGCCCTTTGCCTTCAGCAGCAACGGCGACGGCTTTCTCTTCCACGACCGCACCGGCCTAAGCGGCCAAACCGAAACCACCCTGGCCCTGCACCAATTCCCCGCCCCCCAAACCCTCTGGGAACTCTACTGCCGCCACCACGGCCTGGCCGACCCCGCCAGCCGCCGCATCGTCGAACAACCTTACTACGACGACGGCTCCGGCCGCACCCCCCGCTATTACCAGGTCAACGCCGTCAACCGCACGGTGGAAGCGGTGGCCCGGGGCCAAAACCGCATCCTGCTGGTAATGGCCACCGGCACCGGCAAAACCTACACCGCCTTCCAGATCATCTGGCGGCTGTGGAAGTCCGGCCGCAAAAAGCGCATCCTCTTTCTGGCCGATCGCAACATCCTGGTGGACCAGACCAAAAGCAACGACTTCAAACCCTTCGGCCAGGCCATGACCAAGGTCAGCCGCCGCACGGTGGACAAGTCCTACGAAATCTACCTCTCCCTCTACCAGGCGGTCACCGGCAGCGAGGAAGAACAGAACATCTACAAAAATTTCTCGCCGGACTTTTTCGACCTGGTGGTCATCGACGAATGCCACCGGGGCAGCGCGGCGGCGGATTCGGCCTGGCGGGCGATCCTGGAATATTTCAGCGCGGCCACCCACCTGGGCCTTACCGCCACCCCCAAGGAAACCCGGGACGTCTCCAACATCGACTATTTCGGCGAGCCGGTCTACACCTACTCCCTGAAACAGGGCATCGAAGACGGCTTCCTGGCCCCCTACAAGGTGATCCGGGTGGACCTGGACAAAGACCTCCAGGGCTGGCGCCCCACCAAAGGCCAAACCGACAAGCACGGCCAACTGATCGAAGACCGGGTTTACAACCAGAAGGATTTCGACCGCAACCTGATCCTGGAACAGCGCACCCTCACGGTGGCGGCCAAGGTAAGCGAACTGCTGACCCAAACCGACCCCATGCAGAAAACCATCATCTTCTGCGAAGATATCGACCACGCCGAACGGATGCGCCAGGCCCTGGTCAACCTCAACCCGGAGCGGGTGCGGGAAAACCACAAATACGTGATGCGGATCACCGGCGACGAGCTGGAAGGCAAGGCGGAGCTGGACAACTTCATCAACCCCGAGCAACCCTACCCGGTAATTGCCACCACCAGCAAGCTGCTGAGCACCGGGGTGGATGTCCAGACCTGCAAGCTCATCGTGTTGGACCAGCGCATCCAGTCCATGACCGAGTTCAAGCAGATCATCGGCCGGGGCACCCGGATCAACGACGACTACCACAAGCACTGGTTCACCATCCTGGACTTCAAGAAGGCCACCGAACTGTTCGCCGACCCCAAGTTCGACGGCGAACCGGTGCAGGTGTACCAACCCAACCCCGGCGATCCCATGGTCCCGGAAGACGAACAACCCGGCGCCCAACCACCGGACCAGGCCCCGGACGACCCGGCGGCCCTGCTGCAAGACGACCCGGCCGCCGAAACCGCAGCCGACCAACCCGACCAAACCGCCAACTGGCAAAGCGACGACCAACCCCCCACCGGCCCGCTGCCGCCGCAACCGGAACCGCCCCCCAAACCCACCCGCTACGTCATCGACAACGTCCCGGTGCAGGTCATCGCCGAACGGGTCCAGTACCTGGGGCCGGACGGCAAGCTGATCACCGAAAGCCTGCGCGACTACACCCGCCAGAAGGTAAAGGAACAGTACGCCACCCTGCACGACTTCCTCCGCCACTGGCGCCGGGCCGACCGCAAGCAGGCGATCATCGAGGAACTGGCCGAACGGGGCATCTTCTGGGAAGAGCTGATCAAAGACCTGGGCCGCCAACTGGGCGACGAACCCGACCCCTTCGACGTCATCTGCCACATCGTCTACGACCAGCCGCCCTTAACCCGACGCCAGCGGGCCGAACGGGTGCGCAAACAAAACTATTTCGGCAAATACCGGGAAACCAGCCGCCAGGTGCTGGACGCCCTGCTGGACAAGTACGCCGACGCCGGCATCGAACCCATCGAAGATGTAAAAATCCTCAACCTGGCCCCCTTCACCAACCTGGGCTCGGCCCTGGAGCTGGTCGGCGCCTTCGGCGGCAAACCTGGCTACACCGAAGCGGTGAAGGAGCTGGAATCGGCCATCTACAGCACCCGTTAGACCGGCTACCAGCACCCGGGGACAGATTTGAAATCTGTCCCCTAATGTCCGATGTCGCTATATGTCAAAACATATTTTATTATTTCTGTATGTGTGATAGCATATAAAAATGATGGATGATATCGTCAGAAAGCTGCGAGCGGCGCGGAAAGCCAAGGGGCTGACCCAAGGCGCTTTAGGGGCCAAGATGGGCCTGCCGCAAAGTCACATCTCGCAAATCGAGGCGGGCAAGGTCGATATGCGCCTTTCCAGCTTTCTGGAGATGGCGCGGTTTCTGGATCTGGAACCGGTGCTGGTCCCGCGTGCCTTGACGCCCGCCGTCCGCTCACTGTTATCCGGCGACAAAGGGGCCCCGCAACCGGCCTGGCGGCCCGACGACATGCCCGACGACATGGATGTTGAGGACGAGAAGGAAGAACTGCCATGACGGCCGCGCTCGATATTTTCCTGAACGACACCCTGGTCGGTCTGTTAACGGAGCTGCCGGACGGGCGGATATTGTTCACTTTCGACGAAACCTATATCAACAACCCGGACCGCCCTGTTTTAAGCCAATCGTACCTTGCCGCCGACGGAGCGCTTCTTACCGATACCAGGGCGTACAGCGCCAAGGCGCCGCCGTTCTTTGCCAATCTGCTTCCCGAAGGGCATTTGCGGGATTATCTGGCGGCGCGCGGCGGCATCAAGCCAGGCAACGAATTTGCCCTGCTTTACCTGCTGGGTGAAGATTTGCCGGGCGCGGTGATTGCCAGGCCTGCGGAAGACTCTCCATTGCCAAAGGGCAAAGCAGAAAACACCCTGGCCGAAAAAGCCGAATCCGGGCAGCCTTGGCGCTTTTCCCTGGCGGGCGTCCAACTGAAATTCTCGGCGCTGATGGAACGCCACGGGGGCCTGACTATCCCGGCCGGCGGCAGGGAAGGGGACTGGATTGTCAAGCTGCCGTCGCGCACCCACGACAACGTCCCGGAAAACGAGTATGCCATGATGCACATGGCCGGCGAGATTGGCCTGAAGGTGCCGGAGATCCGGCTGGTGCCGCTGTCCGAGATTGCAGGTCTGCCAAATTTCGGCAAGCTGCGCGGCACCCAGGCGTTGGCCGTAAAGCGTTTTGACCGGACGGAGGGCGGCTTGCGCATCCACAGCGAGGACTTTGCCCAAGTTTACGGCATCTTTCCCGATAACAAATATGAAGGCGTAAGCTTTCAGAATATAGCCGGCATGGTTTGGACCCTGACCGGGGAGGAGGGTCTGCGCGATTATATCGCCCGTTTGGCTTACACCATTATGACCGGCAACGGCGACATGCATTTAAAGAACTGGTCGTTCATCTACCGGGACGGCCGCACGCCCGAGCTGGCGCCGGTTTACGACATGGTTTCGACCGTGCCCTACCTGCCGGGCGAAACGCTGGCCCTGAAATTGCTCAAAACAAAGGAGATGATGCTTTGCAACCTGCGGCTTTTTGAAAAGCTGGCCGGAAAAGCGGGCTTGCCGAAAAAACTTGTCCTGGATACCGTCCGGGAAACAGCAGCCAAAACGCACCGCGCCTGGCAAGAGAATAAGGCCCACTACGCCTTGCCAAAGGCCATCGAGACGGCGATTGACCAACATATGAAAAGCGTCCCCCTAACCGACGGATAAACACCCAATGACCATCAGCACCACCATCAAATCCATCCAGGACATCATGCGCAAGGATGTCGGGGTGGACGGCGACGCCCAGCGCATCGGCCAGCTCGGCTGGATGCTCTTTCTGAAAATCTTCGACGACCGGGAAGTGGAATGGGAGCTGTTCGACGACCATTACCGTTCCCCCATCCCCGAACCCCTGCGCTGGCGCAACTGGGCCGCCGACCCGGAGGGGATCACCGGCGAGGAGCTGAAAGACTTCATCGACAACACCCTCTTTCCCGGCCTGCAAAACCTCCAGCCCCGGGGCGACGACTACCGGGGGGTGGTGATCCGCAGCGTCTTTGAAGACGCCTACAACTACATGAAGTCCGGCCAGCTTCTGCGCCAGGTGATCAACAAGCTCCAGGAAGGGGTCAACTTCAACAAGGCCGGCGAGCGCCACGAGCTGGGCGGGGTTTACGAGCAGATCCTGAAAGACCTGCAAAGCGCGGGCAACGCCGGCGAGTTCTACACCCCCCGGGCGGTCACCCGCTTCATGGTCAACCGGGTGGACCCCAAGCTGCGGGAAACGGTGATGGACCCGGCCTGCGGCACCGGCGGCTTCCTGACCTGCGCCATCGAGCACAAACGCAACCACTACGTGCAAACGCCCCAGGATGAAGCGATTCTGCAACGCAGCATCCTGGGGGTGGAAAAAAAGCCGCTGCCGCACCTGCTGGCGGTGACCAACCTGATCCTGCACGGCATTGAAAACCCGGACCAGATCAAGCATGACAACGCCCTGGCCCGCCCCCTGATAAGCTGGGGCCCCAAGGAGCGGGTGGAGGTGATTGTCGCCAATCCGCCGTTTGGCGGCATGGAGGAAGACGGTATTGAAACCAACTTCCCCCAGGCCTTCCGCACCCGCGAAACCGCCGATCTCTTCCTGACCCTGTTCATCCACCTGCTCAAGCCCCGGGGCCGGGCCGCCGTGGTCCTGCCGGACGGCTTTCTCTTCGGCGAGGGGATGAAAACTCGGCTGAAGGAAAAGCTGCTGGCCGAGTGCAACCTGCATACCATCGTGCGGCTGCCCAACGGGGTTTTCAACCCCTACACCGGCATCAAGACCAACCTGCTCTTCTTCACCAAGGGCGCCCCCACCGAGGCGGTCTGGTACTACGAACACCCCTACCCGGAGGGCTACAAGAGCTACAGCAAGACCAAGCCCATGCAGTTTGCCGAGTTTCAGGCGGAAATCGACTGGTGGGGCGAAGAGGCCGACGGCTTCGCCGCCCGCCGGGAAACCGAGCGGGCCTGGAAGGTGCCGGCGGAGCAGATCAAGGCCCGCAACTACAACCTGGACATCAAGAACCCCTACGCCGCCGAGCAGCAAAACCACGACCCGGAACAACTGCTGGCCCGCTACCACCAGCAGCAGAGCGAAATCCAGCAGCTCCGCGACCAGTTGAAGGAGATCCTGGCCGAAGCCCTGCACCGCCAGCCAAACCAACCCGGCCGGAAAAACACCCCATGACCGCCCCCCGCCTGATCACCGACCACCTGGACCTCTGGACCGCCGCCGTCACCCCCAAGACCAACAACGGCCGGGGCCGCAACGGCCAACCGGAGCTGACCGGCATCAAAAAGCTGCGGGAACTGATCCTGGAGCTGGCGGTACGCGGCAAACTGGTCCCCCAAAACCCGGCGGACGAACCGGCCGCCACCCTGCTGGAAAAAATAGCGGCGGAAAAAGCCCGCCTGGTAAAGGAAGGCAAGATCAAAAAGCCCAAACCCCTGCCCCCGGTGGGGGAGGATGAACAGCCGTTTGTGTTGCCTGAGGGGTGGGAGCTTGACCGCCTTGGGAACATATTTGATATTCAAGATCACAGACGAATACCCCTTAATAACTGAACTTTCGGACTTGAGAAAAAATTAACTCAATGCCTTGATTTAACTAAATAAAACGTGAAACGCCCCTTGCTTTTTGATATATTGGGAATTGCCAAAAACTCAATAAAATCAAAAAGAAGAGGCGCAAATGCACAGTATCACGGACAGCCAAGAACAGCAAGCAGTAAGGCAACTGCACAGCAAAGTCGATCAGTTCTTTGACAACTTCTCTCTCGGCACTTTGCTCAACCGAGCGGGTATCCGCAAGCTGCGGGGCACCTCGCCGATTCGGTTGCTGAAGTCCATCTTCATGCTGGCCTTCAGCCAAGAGAACTTCTTTCGCGGGATCGTGGAGCGGAAGCAGGAATTCGGCAAGGATGCCGCCTACGCCCTCTTGCAGGGGACTAACTACAACTGGCGCCGACTGTTGCTGCAACTGGCGGCCAAAATCGTCACCGTTTTCTCCCTGCTGACCGAGGAGCCAAAACGAAAGGTGCTGATCATCGATGACAGCACCTACGAACGGCCCCATTCCCGCAAGGTGGAATTGTTGACCCGGGTTCATGACAACTGCCGCAAGCGGTTTACCAGGGGATTCAAGCTGCTGACCATGGCCTGGTCGGATGGTTACAGCACCTTGCCGGTGGACTTTGCCTTGCTTTCTTCGCGGGATCCGGAGAAACGGTTGTGGGATGAGGAAAGGCAGCTTGATCGGCGTTGTTGCGCTGCCCGGCGCCGGAAAGAGGCGGTGACCAAATCCACCGATCTGCTGGATGGCATGATCAAGCGGATCATGGGCAGCGGCATCGACTTCGGCTACATTCTGATGGACAGCTGGTTCGCCTTTCCCTCGATCATCAGGAAACTGCACCAGCATCGACCGGTGATCTGCATGCTGAAGGACATACCCAGTATCCGTTTCCGGTATCAGGGTGTTTCCCGTCGAGTGGGAGAGCTCTACCGGAACCTGAATAAGCGGCCGGGCCGGGCCAGAATCCTGGCCGGCGCCACGGTGGAACTGGCGAGTGGCCTGCCGGCCAAAATTATCTTTGTCCGGCACCGCAGCACCAAAAACTGGCTGGCCCTGTTGTCCACCGATCTGGAACTCGGCGAGGAGGAGATCGTTCAGACCTACGGTAAGCGATGGGACATCGAGGTGATGTTCAAAGTGGTGAAGCACTACCTCAACCTGGAAAAGGAGGTGCAAATGCGGAATTTCGACGGGCTGATCGCCCATGCCACCGTAGTCCTGATCCGCTACTGCTTCCTCTCTTTCCAGCAGCGGATGGACAACGATGAGCGGGCTTTGGGCTCCCTCTTTTACGCCTGTGCCGAGGAGATACGGGATATCACCCTGCTCGAAGCGTTCCAGCGCATCATGACCCTGGCCCTGGACAAAATACGACAACTCGGCGAGTTCGCCGAAGATGCAGTGAGAAGGATCATTGATGTGGTGATGGGTACCGCTTGTCATATGCTGTTATCCCCGGCGGGAGACGGCAGAAATAAAAACATTTTAACGGCTAGTTAGGCCAAGTCCGAAAGTTCAGTTAATAAGAAAGAGCGCGAAAGCCGTCGCGGCCAATATGCTTATTATGGCGCCAATGGCCAAGTCGATACGATTGATGACTATCTTTTTGATGGAACACGAATACTTGTTGCGGAAGATGGTGGTTTTTTTTCTGATCCTGTTCGTGGCGTTGCCTACGTTGCGCATGGCAAGTTCTGGGTTAACAACCATGCGCATGTGCTGGAATGCCTGGCTTCAACCCCTGAAAATTTCTGGGTAGCTTACTTTAATCAGCTTGATTGGAGCCCATATGTCCGAGGTATGACAAGGGCAAAGCTCAATCAGTCAGTTATGCAGCAAATAGTCATGCCTATACCGCCCCTGGCCGAACAACACCGCATCGTCGAAAAAGTCGATGAACTCATGGCCCTCTGCGACCGGCTGGAGCAGCAGACCAACGACCAACTCGCCGCCCATGAAACCCTCGTCGAAACCCTGCTCGACACCCTGACCCGCTCCGCTGACGCCACTGTTAATGATCACCCTAATGGAGCCACCCATGATCAGCTAATGGAGCCACCCTCAAGTGGCCATTTTGGGGCTCCGGACGGTTTTTAATTTTTGCCTTTTTTAACGTTTTCGGCAACCTCGTTTTTGGGGTATTTGGGCAGCGGCCTGGCCGCTCGAAAACTTTTGCCGTCCAAGAGCAGGGAGTAAGCGCCGTGGCGGATGCGGTCGATGGTGGCCGAGCCCAGCAGTTTATTGGGGAAGGCGTCGCCCCACTCGTTGAGATCCAGGTTGCTGGTGATGATGGTGGAACGGCGCTCGTAACGTTCTCCAATCAGATCATGGATATCCTCATCCTGGGGGGTACGCAGGGGTTTGAGGCCAAAGTCGTCAATGATCAGCAGGTCGACCTTGGCCAGGGCGTTAAGCCGCCGTTCATAGGCGTTGGTGGCGCGGGCGGCGTGGAGTTGGCCCAGCATCTTGGTCTGGGTGGTGAAGAGCACATCGTAGCCCATTCTGACCGCGCAGTGGCCGATGGCCTGGGCGATATGGCTCTTGCCGGTGCCGCAGGGGCCGACCACCAGCAGGTTGGCGCCCTCTTCCAGGAAACGGCAGGTGGCCAAGTCCATGATCAGGGCGCGGTTGATGTTGGGGTTGAAGGAGAAGTCGAACTCCTCCAGGGTTTTGTGGTTACGGAAGTTGGCCCGGCGGACACGCATGGCGAACTTGCGCTGGGAACGGCGGGCGACTTCGTCCTGTACCAGCATGGCCAGGAAGTCGGTGTAGGCCAGCTTTTCCTCGATGGCCTGGCGGTTTCTGGCTTCCAGGGAATCAAGGATGCCGGAGAGTCGCAACTGTTTGAGCATGGGGATCAGTTCGGGCATGGGGTTCATTAAGCTTCCTCCTTATCAGTGAAAAAGTTGTTGGCGCTGGAAGCGGCCCTGGCCGCGGTAGGCCACGCCGGCCGCCACCGGTTCCGTTTCCGGGGGCTGTTGGTCAAGCCCCTTGCCGAGGATGGTTTTGACCGTGATGTATTGGGGGCTGTCGTAGATCAGCGCCCGGTGACAGGCGGCTTCCAGCCGCTCCGGGCCGTATTTGCCGGCCAACCGGAGCACCCCCTGGGCCGCCCGGAGATGATCAACCACCCGGTGGCTCAACAGCCGCTTGACCAGGTGGTGGCAGCGGGGACCGATCTCACCGGCCTGTTTGAGGCACCACTGGGGATCGCGCATCAGGTAGGCGACGGCGTCCGGTGGTAGGTGGTCGACACAGGTGGCCTTCTGGCCGGGTCGGGCACAGCGGGGATGGACCGCCACCTGTTGATGCTGGTGGTAGATCTTGACGGTGGTTTCCGTCGCCTTGACCCACAGCTTTTTGTGCACCAGCTTGAAGGGGGCGGAGTAGTAGGCTTTGTCGAACTGGAGATGGCAGTTGCCGTGCAGCTTGTGCTCGGCCCAAACCGCCAACTCCGGGGCCACGGCGGGCAAAGGTTTAAGAAAAGCCTTCTCCGCCTCGGCGAACATGACCAGCGGCTTTTGCTTGGTGGTGCCGTGGCTACGGTTGCCGGCCGTTGCCAGCACCCACTCCTTAAGCTGACGATTGGCGTCGACCAAGCTACGGAACTCGCGCAAGGGCAGGAAGTTGTTTTTGACGTATTTGACGCCGGATTCCACCCGCCCCTTCATCTGGGGTTGGCGCGGCGGGCAGGGCGAGATCAGAAAGCCGTAACCTTCGGCAAACTCGGCGTAGGAACGGTTCACCGCCGGATCGTGCCAGCAGGCCTTGATGATCCCGGCCTTGAGGTTGTCGATCATCACCTTGGCCGGCACCCCGCCGAAGAACTCGAAGGCCCGGCGGTGACAACCCAGCCAGGTCGCCACCTTCTGGTCGCGGACGATCTCGGCGTACTGGTGCCGGCTGAAGGCCAGGGTCATGACGAACACCCAGGTGGAAAACGGCTTGCCGGTCTGGGAATCAAGCAGCTTGGGGCCGGAACCGAAGTCCACCTGGGCCGCTTCGCCGGGAGCAAAGTCCAGCATTACCGTGGCTTGAGGGTTGTCCTCTTTGAGGGTCTTAAGAAAACGTCTGACCGAGGAGTAGCTGCCGGTAAAGCCATGCTCACGCACCAGGGCCTGGTACATGGTGGTGCCGTTGATCCCGGCCGCCTGCCAGGTCTTGAGCTGCTCCTGGTACGGCAGCAGCATCGGCACCGCCGATTCGCCCGGGGCCGGCAGCGCGAGCACCTTGGCCAGCTCGGCATCATCCGGCAACTCTTGGGCGGGATCGAGCCAGCCCTGCTGCTGAGCCAAGGCCCGTAACTGCGCGGCCTTGCGGCGGCCCATCAGCTTAGCCTTGGCGATCTGGCGGTCGGATTGAACCGACCGCATTTGGGTAAGAACTTGACGGTATTGAAACATCTCGAACCTCCTGTTGGCCATCGGCTATCCCTCCTGAAAATGGGTTTTTCAGGGGGATATAGCCGATCCGCAGAAAGTCCGGGACCCGTTTATGAACTTAAGGGAAGGGGTGGCGCCATTAGCTGATCCGCAAGTGGCTCCATTAGCTGATCACGCCATGGCTCCATTAGCTGATCACGCCATGGCTCCATTAAGCTGATCCTTAACTGGCTCCATTAGCTGATCACGAAGTGGCTCCATAGGGGTGATCATTAACAGCCACCGAACTGGCCGCCAACTGGACCCGCCTCCAAAGCCACTTCGACACCCTGTTCACCACAGAATCCAGCATCGACCGCCTAAAACAAACCATCCTTCAACTGGCCGTCATGGGCCGGCTCGTCCCTCAAGACCCCAGGGACGAACCAGCCTCGGTCCTGCTGGAAAAAATAGCGACAGAAAAAGCCCGCCTGGTAAAAGAAGGCAAAATCAAGAAGACGAAGCCGTTACCGGAAATTTACGATGAGGAAAAGCCGTTTGATTTGCCGTATGGCTGGGAGTGGTGCCGTTTCCCCGATATTGGTGAGTTGGCAAGGGGTAAATCCAAACATAGACCACGCAATGACCCCACCCTTTACATTGACGGAAAGACGCCGTTGGTTCAAACTGGTGATGTTGCAAGGGCTGACAGGGAAATAAAAACTTTCACGGCTTTATACAATCAAGCCGGCGTTGATCAGAGCAAGTTATGGAAAGCAGGCACTCTTTGTATTACCATTGCAGCAAATATCGGCGACACGGGAATCCTCGGATTCGATGCCTGCTTTCCCGATAGTGTTGTTGGTTTCACACCGTTTGACGACAGGTTGAAGAACGAATATTTTGAATATTACTTAAGGACCGCCAAGAAAAATCTGGAAGAATTTGCGCCCTCAACTGCCCAGAAAAACATCAATCTTGAGGTTCTTCAAAATATTCTTGTACCATTACCGCCAGCAGGGGAGTTGGTGCGAATAGTTAAGAAAATAGATAAATTAATAGCTCTCTGTGATCACCTTAAAGTCCGTTTTACGCAGATCAGCCAAAACCAGCATCTTATAGCTGAGGCTATGGTAATCAATGCAGTTGCTTGATATACCGTGCAAAAGTTGGGCCAAGCATTATTTTCTTCTTGAAGCCACCTGGGAAATTGAGTAGCGTCATCGAAAAGGTGCGTAGATAAGCCAAAATGCCAAGTCGGGGAAGAAGGCATGAATGAGCCGAACTTATTAAGAACTACATTGATTGGCGGACATTTGTCGACCACGACAACCTACCGAAACCAAACGGTTTTACCACATACTCGGTGTTCGCCAATCAGCGAAGGTTTTAATAACACCAGTCAGAACAAACCGCAAGCCGCTCGAGGTATGTCACTTTGGGCGGCTTTTCAATGTCTTGTGCTATTACCTGACAACAGGCAGGAATCTGTGTGCACAATTTTTTTGATATTTTTGCCTAAACCACGGTTAGAAGCTTCAACTCAAGGAGATACACATGGCTTGGACAATCGAAGCAGCATTTGAAGATGAAGCTATCGAACGCACAGAGAAAACCGACGAGGGGTACTCATTTTGGTTGAAAGGCATCCCCACGGAAATCCGCGTCGTGTTGTCGATCAATCCTGCTCGCGGTGGCTGCAACTTTCACCTTAGCCACTTCATCCACACGCCCAAGCAAATTGGACCGTATCGCCCGAGTCGGCCTTGGGGTGACGACGAAGCCTACGCACTCCAATTAGCCGTAACCGCTATTACGCAGCACTACAGAGACGCTGTAAAAGCTGGTATCGCTCCCAATGCGGATTGGTTGGTTGAAAATGAATTTGGCATCTAACACTACCCTCAACCGGACCTGCGCGAAAAGCCGCGCAGGCCGGTTAGCTTCACGTTTGTTATCTCTGTATAAACAACGCTATATCGCATGATTACTCAACATGTTCCAGATCGTTGGCAAGCATTGCAGGCCGAAGTTGGCCGCATTCTTTCCGAATGTGGTTTCTCCGTCGAAGTAGAGCGCAAAATTCAATCTGCTCGAGGCACTATTGAAATTGACGTGTACGCGGAGGAGACTGTCCGGGGAAGGAAGTACGCCATCGCCTGTGAATGCAAACATTGGAAGTCACGCATCCCCCAAGCTGTCGTCCATGGGTTCAGAACGGTAGTTCAAGAGATAGGTGCCAATATTGGGTACATAGTTTCCATGGAGGGTTTTCAATTGGGGGCCATAATTGCAAGCGACCTTACCAACTTAAAGCTCGTGACTTGGCAGGAATTTCAAGACATCTTCGAGGAAAGTTGGTTCGAAGAGTTCTTCTCAAAAGAGATAGACGAAAAGCTGGGTGGCTTAATGACCTATGCCGAACCAATCCTGCCAGCATGGTTTGAACAGATGACTGAGGAGGACAGGGTTAAGTATTTCTCGCTCAAAGAAAAACATGACCTGTTCGGAATAGTTATGCAGTCTCTAGGCCCTTATAGCCGTCTTCTGCACAAAGATCCAATCCAGGCGCTGCCGCTGCGTGCGAGGCTCAAGCCTGATCCACTATTAAGCACGATTCCAGATCACATTTTGGACGAAACTGCTTACCGTGAACTCTTGGATGCTTCGATTACTCATGGTGAAGCGGCTCTTGCCGAGTTCAGAGTTTTGCGAAACAAGTATGCGACATAAACAGACTCTTGCAGCGGATCGCAAAAGGCCGCGCCCGCTGAAGAGCGACGGCTAGCATAATAATTGAGTTGATGTGACTAAATAGCGGAGCTTTTATAATGAAATATGTACTTCCAGTAAACCATGGTTTATCTGAAAGGGTCATCAAAACTTTGATGTTCACCGAAGATGGTGGTCCATCACTTACCGATGCGCAATATGCAGCTCTTAAAGCTGGCATAGGCACCGGTAGCAGCGCATTAGTTGTTTCTCCCACTTCAACCGGAAAGACACAGATCGCCGTTTGGGCTATCGCAAATGGCATTGAGGCGAACGCAAATACCGTCTATTTAGTAACTCATCGGGCTCTGGCAAAACAAAAATTTGAGGATTTCAAAAAGTTGCTGAGTGCAGAATATTTTAAAGGAGACCTTTCTGGAATTGTCCTCGCAACCGGTGATAATGTGGTTAATGGCAAAGGCGAGTGTCCTGCAGACCCGCTAAGATCCCAGCTACTTGTCGCTACCTATGAGAAATACTTGGCAATGCTATCTGCTTCTGGTGTGCCTTCGTCGATGGCTAATACCGTTGTAGTGTGTGACGAAATCCAGTTGCTAGGTGACAAATATCGTGGACAGAATGTAGAGGTCCTTCTTACCCTCTTAAGAAATGCTGGATGGAAACAATTTGTTGGTCTTTCGGCAGTCCTTTATCCAAAAGATGCAGAAGAGCTTTCTAGTTGGCTCAATGTTACTCTGGTCCGTGTTACTACTCGCGAAAAAGATCTTCGATATGAGTATTGGAGCACATCAGGCATAGAAAGTGAGTTATTGTCAAATCTGGTGTACGGAGTCCTCAGGCGGCCATCCGCATAGGTTGATCTGACACCTTGATTCCGTTTTTGAATTGTATGCCGGTGACGACCTCAGCCAGCCGGCGAAATCCCTTGATCTTTTTCCATCTTTTTTCAGCGCTTTGCAGCAGCTTAAAGACCATGGTCAGGGTGGTGTCCCTGGAACCGCAGTTCCGTGATCTCTTGCTGCGCAGGCGCACAGTGGCAAAGGCCGACTCGATGGGGTTGGTGGTCCTGATATGCACCCAGTGTTCGGCTGGAAAATCGTAAAAAGCCAGCAACTCGTCCCGGTCCTTGGCCAGGCACTCCATGGCCTTGGGGTATTTGTCTTCGAAACGGGCCAGCATACGATCAAAAGCCTGGCTGGCATCTTCCTTGGTCTCAGCCATCCAGATATCATGCAAATCAGCCTTGGCCTTGAGCTGAAGCTTTTTGGGCATCTTGTTCAGCACGTTGGCCGTTTTGTGAACCCAGCAGCGTTGGTGGCGGGTCTTCGGATAGACCCTGCCCAAGGCGTTCCAGAACCCCAAGGAACCATCGCCAACCGCCAACTCGGGGCCTGTGGTCAGGCCCCGAGCCCGCAGCCCGGCGAGAAGTTCATACCAGCTGTCGCTTGACTCCCGGTAGCCATCCTCCACCGCTATCAGTTCCTTGTGCCCCTGGTCGGTAACTCCAATGATCACCAGCAGGCAAAGCTTGTCATCCATGCGGACGTTGCTGTAGATGCCATCCACCCACCAGTAAACGTAGCGTTTTCCGTTCAGGTCACGTTGCCGCCATTTGGTGTGCTCGGCCAGCCATTTGGCTTTCAAGCGGGAGATGGTGTTGGCCGACAACCCCTTGGCCTGTTCCCCGAGGAGTGCGGCCAGGGCCTCCTGGTAATCGCCGGTGGAAATTCCTCGCAGGTAAAGCCAGGGCAGCAACTCATCGACACTGCGCGCCCGCTTCAGATAAGGCGGCAACAAACTGCTGTTGAACTTGAGGCCTTGGCCGCTACGATCTCGCACCTTGGGAACTTTGACCTCGACATCGCCGATTCCGGTCTGGATCGTGCGACCGGGAAGATAGCCGTTTCGGACCACTGTCCTGCGGCCATCTTCCAAGCGGCTGGAGTATTGGGCCATGAAGGCCTGTAATTCAGCTTCTACGGCCTGGGCAATCAGCATCCTGGCACCATCGCGCAAAAGGTCGGTAAGCGGGTCGGCGACATTGTTTCCTTGTTGTGAAAGAGCGGTTGGGGTAGACTTGGTCATGGCGTATCCTCCTGTGTTGGCTGTGATCGTCGTGGTGATCAATCAACCTGGATGATACGCCATTTTCCTCAGTTATCCCATACACCAGATTTGACTATAACCCATAGAAAGTGTTATCACCTCGAAACCTGAAGAAATTACACATGTATCTCTTCCGACAGGTGCTACCCCTGACGTACTTAAGGTGATAAGGAATTTCGAAAAACAAACGCGGCCTCCTTTTCCTGTAATTGTATTTTGCATGAGAAAACAAGATGTTCACGAACTCGCTTCAGCTGACTTGGAATATCGAATAGCTAAGAGAGGTCATCAGGTCCCATTAGATTTTGGAGATCTTCCCGTTACTACATCCAATTCCTTTCTCTCGAAAGCACTTGCACATCGAATAGCGATTCACAGTACTGACCTTACAGATGAGGAAAGAAAAATTGTTGAAGATGGCTTAATAAACGGAAAAGTTGATGTAGTATACGCTACATCAACCCTAGCTGCTGGAGTCAATTTCCCATTAGGTGCAGCAATATTTTACCGATGGCAAAGATATAGTTTCGACGAAAGAGCGCATCTTCCAATAAATCCCGCGGAGTTTCACAACATGGCTGGACGAGTCGGTAGGATGGGCTCAGACCATGAAGAGGGGCGAGTAATTTTTTTCCCTGAAACAGGATCGTTTTCAGACTCTTATAAAAGATATCTGGAATTAGATGCACTCCCCCCTATTGTATGTAGAATTGGTTCAGCTGCTTTCGATCAGTTGAGTCTTCAGTTAGTTGCTTCAGGTCTATGCCATACGCGTGATGATGTTAAGAAATTGGTTTGTACATCTTTTAGTGGGCTTCGCGAAGAAGATTATAACTGAACTTTCGGACTTGGCCTAACTAGCCGTTAAAATGTTTTTATTTCTGCCGTCTCCCGCCGGGGATAACAGCATATGACAAGCGGTACCCATCACCACATCAATGATCCTTCTCACTGCATCTTCGGCGAACTCGCCGAGTTGTCGTATTTTGTCCAGGGCCAGGGTCATGATGCGCTGGAACGCTTCGAGCAGGGTGATATCCCGTATCTCCTCGGCACAGGCGTAAAAGAGGGAGCCCAAAGCCCGCTCATCGTTGTCCATCCGCTGCTGGAAAGAGAGGAAGCAGTAGCGGATCAGGACTACGGTGGCATGGGCGATCAGCCCGTCGAAATTCCGCATTTGCACCTCCTTTTCCAGGTTGAGGTAGTGCTTCACCACTTTGAACATCACCTCGATGTCCCATCGCTTACCGTAGGTCTGAACGATCTCCTCCTCGCCGAGTTCCAGATCGGTGGACAACAGGGCCAGCCAGTTTTTGGTGCTGCGGTGCCGGACAAAGATAATTTTGGCCGGCAGGCCACTCGCCAGTTCCACCGTGGCGCCGGCCAGGATTCTGGCCCCGGCCCGGCCGCTTATTCAGGTTCCGGTAGAGCTCTCCCACTCGACGGGAAACACCCTGATACCGGAAACGGATACTGGGTATGTCCTTCAGCATGCAGATCACCGGTCGATGCTGGTGCAGTTTCCTGATGATCGAGGGAAAGGCGAACCAGCTGTCCATCAGAATGTAGCCGAAGTCGATGCCGCTGCCCATGATCCGCTTGATCATGCCATCCAGCAGATCGGTGGATTTGGTCACCGCCTCTTTCCGGCGCCGGGCAGCGCAACAACGCCGATCAAGCTGCCTTTCCTCATCCCACAACCGTTTCTCCGGATCCCGCGAAGAAAGCAAGGCAAAGTCCACCGGCAAGGTGCTGTAACCATCCGACCAGGCCATGGTCAGCAGCTTGAATCCCCTGGTAAACCGCTTGCGGCAGTTGTCATGAACCCGGGTCAACAATTCCACCTTGCGGGAATGGGGCCGTTCGTAGGTGCTGTCATCGATGATCAGCACCTTTCGTTTTGGCTCCTCGGTCAGCAGGGAGAAAACGGTGACGATTTTGGCCGCCAGTTGCAGCAACAGTCGGCGCCAGTTGTAGTTAGTCCCCTGCAAGAGGGCGTAGGCGGCATCCTTGCCGAATTCCTGCTTCCGCTCCACGATCCCGCGAAAGAAGTTCTCTTGGCTGAAGGCCAGCATGAAGATGGACTTCAGCAACCGAATCGGCGAGGTGCCCCGCAGCTTGCGGATACCCGCTCGGTTGAGCAAAGTGCCGAGAGAGAAGTTGTCAAAGAACTGATCGACTTTGCTGTGCAGTTGCCTTACTGCTTGCTGTTCTTGGCTGTCCGTGATACTGTGCATTTGCGCCTCTTCTTTTTGATTTTATTGAGTTTTTGGCAATTCCCAATATATCAAAAAGCAAGGGGGCGTTTCACGTTTTATTTAGTTAAATCAAGGCATTGAGTTAATTTTTTCTCAAGTCCGAAAGTTCAGATTATAATTTAACTAACTTTAAGAGTTGGCCTTCTCTGGTTGACAAAGCTATTAATGCTCTAATCGAGAGCAGCATGGTAGCGGAAATGATGGACAAAAGAATTATTGCCACTCCGGTTGGAAAAGCAGTCGCCCATTCTGGATTCAAACCACAAAGCGCAGTCATACTTCTTGATTATTTTTCCCGCAAGGGACAAGTCCTTGCTGAGTTGTTAAGTTACCCTGTAGAAGATAACAATATTGCTCGTTTTGCCTATTTAATATTCGCAGCCTCTTTTTCAACTCCAGAATTTCACGCGTTTGGCGGAAGTCAACAGTCACGATTCTTGCCATGGCCACTTCGTGACCAAATCTATGATGCCAGTTTGTATGCTGACGACCTCCTCGAAGCAAACTGGTACGCAGACCCAATATCAACAAATTCTGCCCAAGTTGCTCTTGATTGGATTAACGGTGCGAGATTGATTGACCAAGAGAAGGTTCACAGCAGCCTAAGAGCTGGCATGTTGCTTGATATGTATCGGAATCTAGGATGGGCATTGCAAGGAATAGTATCAATTATTTCAGCTGCCTCTGATTCAAGAATTCCCGACCCTTTGCGCCCATTAAGTTTGAGGGGGAGGCCAGATTTATTGACATCGCTAAGGAAACTCCCGCGAGCTATTACTCGATTGAGTTTTCGGGTTTCTAGTGGATTACCAGACGATATACTTTGGATGAATGCCCTAAATCAAACAGGGGAGCAATTCCAGCTTAGTCGTGAAGATATTCTCGGCTTACGCAATAATGGGTACACACGTCCTGAACAACTGATGTTAGGTACTACAGATGCTGATAGGGTTAGATGTGAAGTATTCGCGAATGCAAAGCCAAAACCAATATTAAAAGCAAATTGGTTGAGAGATAGAAGTCGAACTTGGAAAGCGCAGGAAAGAGCGCGAGCTGCTTCTCGGCACCTTGAAAGAGCCAAAGGGTGCCGAGAAGTCAGTTTGGTAGATGAATTTTATTTGAGCCGTGGAGATGAATTCGAAGCGGTCTTTGAAAAAATCTTAGTTCACCTCGGTGTCGTATTTGAGCGGATAGATGATAGTTTTAAGACAGGAGCGCCAGACTATCTTATTAAACTCAAAAACTCCCCACCACTAATTTTTGAACTAAAATCACGCAAAGGTGATAATCTCGTTAATTATAATGGAGCAACAGAGGTTCTTGCAGCCGCTGAAATACATGGCCACAGAAACACATTCTGCATAACTCTTTGCCATCCGGGTGTCGATCCAAGCGTACCAATGGCCATAACCGGCAGTGGAAGATTGAGTGTTGTTGAAACTAACGACTTAGGAGAAGGGCTTTTACGCCTGTGTCAAGGTCGCTTAAGTCAAGAACAGCTGTGGCAGTGGCTCGCCACGCCGGGGCAAGCGATAGGTTTTGACCTACCTTATACAGAGCACTAGCCTAGTGTCCAGCTTGGTTACTGAACTTTCGGACTTGAGAAAAAAATAAACTCAAAGCCCTGATTTAACTAAATAAAACGTGAAACGCCCCTTGCTTTTTGATATATTGGGAATTGCCAAAAACTCAATAAAATCAAAAAGAAGAGGCGTGAATGCAAAATATCACGGGCAGCCAAGAACAGCAAGCAGTAAGGCAACTGAACAGCAAAGTCGATCAGTTCTTTGACAACTTCTCCCTCGGCACCCTGCTCAACCGGGCGGGTATCCGTAAGCTGCGGGGCGCTTCGCCGGTTCGGCTGCTGAAGTCCATCTTCATGCTGGCCTTCAACCAGGAGAACTTCTTTCGCGGAATCGTGGAACGGGAGCAGGGCTTTGGCAAGGACGCCGCCTATGACCTCCTGCAGGGGGCCAACTACAACTGGCGCCGGCTGCTGCTGCAACTGGCGGCCAAAATCGCCACCGTTTTCTCCCTGCTGACCGAGGAGCCAAAACGGAAGGTGCTGATCATCGACGACAGCACCTACGAACGGCCCCATGCCCGCAAGGTGGAGTTGCTGGCCAGGGTGCGTGACAACTGCCGTAAACGGTTTACCAGGGGCTTCAAGCTGCTGACCATGGCCTGGTCGGATGGTTACAACACCTTGCCGGTGGACTTTGCCTTGCTTTCTTCGCGTGAACCGGAGAAACGTTTGTGGGGTGAGAAAAGACGACTTGACCGGCGTTGTTGCGCTGCCCGGCGCCGGCAAGAGGCGGTGACCAAGTCCACCGATCTGCTGGATGGTATGATCAAGCGGATCATGGCAAGCGGCATCGACTTCGGTTACATCCTGATGGACAGTTGGTTCGCCTTTCCCTCGATCATCAGGAAACTGCACCGGCATAGGCCAGTGATCTGCATGCTGAAGGACATGCCCAATATCCGTTTCCGGCATCAGGGTGTTTCCCGGCGAGTGGGGGAAATCTACCGGAACCTGCACAAACGACCGGGGCGGGCCAAAATCCTGGCCAGCACCACGGTGGAGCTGACATGTGGCTTGCCGGCCAAAATTGTCTTCGTCCGGCATCGCAGCACCAAAAACTGGCTGGCCCTGTTGTCCACCGATCTGGAACTCGGCGAGGAGGAGATCGTTCAGACCTACGGTAAACGGTGGGATATCGAGGTGATGTTCAAAGTGGTCAAGCACTACCTCAACCTGGAAAAGGAGGTGCAGATGCGGAATTTCGACGGACTGATCGCCCATGCCACCATAGTCATGATCCGTTACTGCTTCCTCTCCTTCCAGCAGCGGATGGACAACGATGAGCGGGCTTTGGGCTCCCTCTTCTACGCCTGTGCCGAGGAGATGCAGGACATCACCCTGCTCGAAGCGCTCCAGCGCATCATGACCCTGGCCCTGGACAAAATACGGCAACTCGGTGAGCTCACCGAAGATGCCGTGCGAAGAATCATCAATGTATTGATGGATACAGCTTGTCATATGTTGTTATCCCCAGCGGGAAATGGCAGAAATAAAAACATTTTAACGGCCAGTTAGGTCAAGTCCGAAAGTTCAGTTGGTTAGTTCTGTGCATTAATTTGTTTTTGCTCTTTCAACAGAACCAATGATCGTGGCAGCGTTTTTGATCCATTTGAACGGTTTGGCTCTTGTTATTAAAACCTTCGCTGACTGGCGAACACCGAGTATGTGGTAAAACCGTTTGGTTTCGGTAGGTTGTCGTGGTCGACAAATGTCCGCCAATCAATGTAGTTCTTAATAATGATCACCCTTATGGAGAGAGCCACTTGCGGATCAGTTAACGGCGCCACGGTATTCCCCCCCCAATGGCCACTTGAGGGTGGCCCCATTATGGGGATCATTAACAGAAGGGAAGAACTCAACGTTCAGACTTAACAGGGAAGCTTGCGTAGGATCAAGATCATATAAAGTCTGAAAGACTATTTTGCTATTTTATTAAAAATAAAACGCCGTTGACGTGGTGGCATTATTCTATCTTTGTCATGAATAGCACCTGCCGAACGCCTTCTTTTTCCATCCGGACTTACTATTTCTAGCTGCTTGTTTTTTATAAGTTGCCCAAGGGCTTTGCGATAAATATCCAATGATGCTGGAGTGCTATTGCACGTTTCTGAAAAAAGATTGCTGAGCGATACGCCTTCAGGATTAGGGTAAATTAGACGCGGAATTTGATCCTGCAATTTAGACACACTACTATTCTGCGCCGAATCGTCAAAACAAAACAGCTTCAATTGGCCAGTGTAGTCCTCATCTTTATTTGGATCATAGCCAAGCATATTAAACATATCTAAACCGGAGTCGCCATAATGGATAAAATAATTGTTTTTATCCCAGTGAATACGAGTCATAACATCCCTTGCGCGAGGTTGCTGGGAAAAATGAAGAAGCCAATAGTCACCATGGCCTTTTGATGAACGTATGAAGAAAGGCGTATAATATTTGGCCCCGCATTTTTGAACCAAGTGCTGATACAAACTACTTTGAATAAAAAGACGCCATTTTGAATTTGATTTTTTTATCTCTTCTATGGATTTGTCACGAAACAAGTTTGATAAACCAATTTTATTCAATACTTTTATTGTGCAATCGTTGTCACTAGCATAATTTATAAATGAATCTACAGAAAATGTGAATATAACTTCACTTCCAGGGAGTGTATATAAAAGATTCGCTATAGACGTAATCGGAACTTCCGAGTATCCATATTGGTCTAGCAAGAAAATTGCTCTGGCAGCTCTTCCTTTTTTTCTAATGAATGAGAAAATTTTTTCTGATTCCGACAAAAAGTCCGATCTAAACAAATGAATAGAATCTCCAATATTTTTGCCATAGCCTCGCTCGTTAAGCTGATGCTTCAATACTTCAAATGTATTAACATTTTGCTCAATAAAAAAATAGTCTACCAAAAATCTAACTTTTTTATGACGATCTTTGTTGATCAAAAACTCTGCTTCCTTGACAGCCTGAAGCATGACAAAGGGTGATCCGATTATTTCGCCCCCTTTTTTGGCGTGCTTATATACGCCGCCTCCTGCAAAACCGTCCACCAGAGTCAAGCGAAAAACTTCTTGAGCCGGTGACGACACCAAAGTTCGAAGATAGGCTAGCAAATAAGCACGTAAAATTTCATGCTTGGCAATGCTATGTTGCTGAATAACAGGTGGTTGGCAACCTAGCTGCCATTCGTAGTTAACTTTTACCAAGTGCCACCCATCCTTGTTTTTATTGGTTCATGTTGTCGACTAATCTTTGGAGTCTGATTCCAGACCTGACCATCAAGCTCACGTCCATTCTTCTTTTTATTCCTACGAACGCCGTCGGCCCCCCAACCACCCCATTGCTTAAAAAAGAACGCCACAGACTGTAGTTGGCATTGTTCGCGTATGTTGCAAACCCATTCTTTCTGCATAAGTCGAGCTTTGGGGCCAGATTCACCACCAACTATTACCCAATCTATTCCGTCTAGATTAACCGTACCCAAATCTTCAAGTAATGGCTCAATGGATAAAAAGCGGATTGAGGCGCTAATTTTTCTTAGTTCGTCCAAGCGTGGTAAGCCATGCGATTTGTTTTCTACAGTCACTCCAAGCCAGGTGTTTTCTGGAACATGTTTGCCAGAGAAATAATTAGCCATCCTCTTAGCTCGTTTTGTCAAAATCTGAAACGTATGTTGTGGAGATCTTTCAATGACATTGATAACTTGATCGATATACGAAAATGGAACCTTTCCATGAAACAAGTCTGACATTGAATTAACAAAGTATAATGTCGGTTTTTTTCTGGATAATGGTTCGTTTAATCTGTCAGGCAAAAGTGTTAAGCGAAAACCATTTTCATAGCCTTTCGTACCCATGCCTTTGAGCCTCTTGGCCATGGCTTCAGCATAGCAATTGTTACAGCCAGGCGAGATCTGACTGCATCCAATTGTAGGATTCCAGGTCCTTTCTGTCCACTCTATTCGGTTGGTGCCCATAGTGTCCTCAAAAAATATAATTTCTTCATGAGAATACACTTTGATGATATACTTTTTCAAGAAATTCCGGCAGGCGATTGCTGGCTTCTCTGGGCATTCGGGTCGGGAAAAGGGCAACGCTCCAGGCCTGGACGGAGGTGGCCTTCCAGGCCGAACCCAAATGCCCCAAATCCGACCGCCCCGATGGCCTGCTGGTTTTGCATACCGGCAAAAATCAGTGGCGGGCCATTATCGAGGCCAAGATCGGCAACGCCCTCATCGACGAGGAGCAGTTGCGGAATTACCTGCAAATCGCCAAGCAGAACAAGATCGATGCGGTAATCACCGTCTCCAACCAGTTTGTGGCCCTGCCCACCCATCATCCGGTCAAGGTGCCGAAGAATTTGGTCAAGGGTATCGGATTGTATCACTGGTCCTGGATGTACACCGTCACCCAGGCCACCCTGTTGCTGGAGCAGAACGCCGTCGAGTCCGCCGATCAGCATTTCATCCTGGAAGAGGTCAGGCGCTATCTCAGCCACGAGTCCAGCGGCATCACCCGCTTTACCAGCATGAACAAGGAATGGAAGGATGTCGTCGGCAAGGTCAAAAGCGGGGCGCTGCTGGGCAAGAATACGGAAGAGGTGCAAAACACCGTCTCCAGTTGGCACCAGGAGCAGCGCGACTTGTGCCTGGTGATGAGCCGCCGCCTGGGCGAGGCGGTGAAACTCAAGCTGCCCCGCGCCCACAGTACCGACCCGGTGGTCCGCCTCAAGGACGACTGCGAGGTGCTGGCCAAAGACAAAATCCTCAAATGCATCCTGGAAATCCCCAACGCGGCCACCGATGTCGAGGTAGTGGCCGACCTGACCAAGCGGACCATCATCTGTTCCATGAAGCTGGCCGCGCCCCAGGACAAGAAGCGGGCCACCGCCCGGGTCAACTGGCTGGCCCGGCAACTGGCCAAGGCGGACCCCGAGGGCATGTACATCAAAGCCCTGCGGCCGGGCCGGGCCGAAGAAACCCAGGCCCCGCTGGCGGAGGTCCTGGCCGACCCGGCGGTGCTGGATTTGCCCAACAGCGCCGTGGCGCCCAATGCTTTCGAGATATTCTACATGATGGATCTGGCCGGGCGCTTCGGCGGCAATAAAATTTTCATCGACGAACTGGAAACGGCCGTGCCCCACTTCTACGAACAGGCCGGCCAAAAACTCCGCGCCTGGGTACCCCCACCCCCAAAAATCCACCGCCGCGACCCAGCCACCACCGAACAAGCCCCCGAACCAGCCGAGTGTGACGAAGAGCCCGGCGATGATCGGGAAGAAGTGTGAAAAAAGTGGCAAACCTACTCACCAGGTGATACGCTGGACCATGAGTTTTTTCAAGGCAAGAGCCTTTGCCAGCGATAGGAATACGAGGAAATGCCATGGCAGCCAAAAAGCGTGAAAGTCGCATCTTGCGGGAAGTTCACGAGACCGCCAGGGGCCTGCACAAAGCCGGGGTCATCACCAAACGCCGGATGAAGGAATACGATGCCCTGTGCAACCTTGAGATAGCGGAAATTCCTCCCCAGCGGATCAAATCCCTGCGCGAGCAGGCCCACCTTAGTCAAGCGGTGTTTGCCGCCGTGCTCAATACCAGCATCTCCACGGTCCAAAAGTGGGAAATCGGCGACAAAAAGCCCAGCGGCCCATCCCTGAAACTCCTAAGCCTCATAGACCGCAAAGGGCTGGACGCCGTTTTGTGAGTGGTTGCCAAGAGGAAAAGGGGGCAAGGCAAAAAGGAGGCCGCCATGCAAATCGACTTTCATCACGGCACGGTTTACGTTATTGCCCGTTATGCCGGGTTCGGGCATCGGGATGCGGCGGTTGTTGCTTACTGCTCGCAGTATGTGGATGACGCCACCAACAGCGGCACCATCTCCTTTACCAACGGGGCCATGTATCAGCGGTCCAGTTCTGCCCATAAAACCTTTGACTACCGCAACTTCAGGCAAATGGCCAATCGCCATGTCTGGATTCCCTTTCACTTCCTGCCGGGCAACGGCGGCAAGCGGGCCGGGGAAAACCCCGACGGCACCTTCATCGACAAGATCATATGCCGCCCGGACAGCCCGGTGGCCCACGATATGCTAAATGAGTGCATCCGGCAGCGGGACAGCCTGCACGGGTTGCACCGCCTGGGAATCGCCATGCACGTTTACGCCGATACCTGGTCCCACCAGGGCTTTGCCGGCGTCAGCCACCAGGTCAACAACATCGCGGCCCTCAACCGGCAGGGCAAGCCGGACCCCGAACTGCGAAAACGGCTGAGGCGTTTCTTCGGCGATATTTTCAACGACGCGACCAGCAGCTTCGTGGGCGGCGCCCTGCCGCTGGGGCACGGCGCGGCGCTGAGCCACCCCGACCGCCCCTACCTTAAGTGGAGCTACCGCGACCACCAGGGCCAGCTCATCAAGCGGGACAACCCGGAACAGTTCAGCGCCGCCGCCCATGCCATGTGCAAGGCCATGCAGCGGTTCCGGATCGGCGACGCGGATGCCCAACCCCCGGGCCTGCCCAACGAGGCCCGGGACAAAATCAATAACCTGCTGCAAAACCTGACGGAACCCGATGGTGCTAGTCGCCACCGGCAATGGCTGACCCGGATCAAAGAAGGCTACTTCGATTTTCCGCCGGTAACGCTGGACTATCGGCCCAAGGGGTTGAAATCATGGAAATACGAAGCCTTGCAGACCCGCAAAGCAAAAGACCGGCAAAAAGACCGCTTTCCCTACCACCCCTCCTTCCTGGGCAGCGACTGGAAACTCTTCCACGACGCCCTGCTGGCCCACCGCTACACGATAATCCGCAAAATCCTCCCGCGCTACGGCATCTGCGCGGCGTAATCGGAGTCGGCAGTCATGAGCTTGAAAACGGAGCGCACCGACATGGCACAGGGGTCAGACCCCTTTGCCTCCAAGAGGAAAGGCATCAAGCGGCCTTGGCTAACGGTTGTACTTCTTTCTTGACGCGCTGGCCGTCTGTCAGTTCGGCCTGTTTCAGGTCAAAAGAGGTTTGCAAATTCAGCCAGAATTGTGCGGTGGTGCCGAAATAGCGAGCCAGGCGCATGGCGGTGTTGGGGGTGATGGCTCGGCGCTCTCGCACGATGTCATTGATTCGGGGGGAGTTAACACGTAAAGCCGTCGCAAGAGCGCTGGAGCTAAGCCCCAAAGGAACCATGAACTCCTCTCGCAGGATCTCTCCAGGATGAATTGGTCGCATCTTAAATGGCTATTTTTGAAGAATTTGTGGTACCAAAAGAGAAAGGGAAATCAAGCTTAGTTGCCTGATTTCCCTTTGTTTTTTTCTGGCGCACCCGGGAGGATTCGAACCTCCGACCTACGGATTCGTAGTCCGGCACTCTATCCAGCTGAGCTACGGGTGCTTGTACTGAAAGGGGCTTTATAACTTATTTGGCCCGGTCGGGCAAGGAGAAAACTTTTTCGTTCGCGGCCTGCAGCGTTTCGGCTTTGAAGCCGGCGTTGCGCAGGTCAAAGCCCGAGGGGTACTGAAAAACCCGCAGGCCGAAGTGGGGCAGGGCGGCCAGCAGATGGTCGAAGATGTCGGCTTGTACGCCCTCGTAAACGGCCCAGGCCTGTTCGCGGCTGAAGACGTAAATCTCCAGGGGCAGGCCCTGGGGGGTGGGTTGCAGGTGGCGAACCAGGAAGGTCATCTCCTGGTGAATCTTGGGGTGCTGCCGCAGGTAGTTGGTCACATAAGCGCGGAATACGCCGATGTTGGTCTGGTGGCGGCCGTTGACCCAGTTGTCCGTTTTTTTTACATGGCCGGCGTTGTACTCCTGGATCTCCTGTTCTTTGTTGGCAATATAATCCTGCAGCAGTTCGATTTCCGACAATTTGACCAGCATCTCCGGGGTGCAGAAACCGATGGAGTTCATGTCGATGTAAAGCGCACGCATGATCCGCCGGCCACCGGACTCCTGCATCCCGCGCCAGTTGGTGAAGGCGTCGGAAACCAGGGCGTAGGTGGGGATGGTGGCGTAAGTGCGATCCCAGTTCTGTACCTTGACGGTGTGGATGTTGACATCCACCACATCACCGTCGGCGTTGTATTGGGGCATGGAGATCCAGTCGCCCACCCGGACCATGTCGTGGGCGGAAAGCTGTACGCTGGCGATAAAGCCTAAAATGGTGTCCTTGAACACCAGCAGGATGACCGCGGTCAGCCCGCCCATTAAGGTCAGCAGGCCCCAGGGGGATTTATCGGTAATGATGGCGATAACAAAGATACCGGCCAGCACATAAATGATAATGGTCAGGGCCTGGGTGTAACCCTTAATGGGTTTGCCGGTCGCCAGCGGGTGGCGGGCCAGGATCAGGTTAAGCCCCTGCAGCAGGGCATCGAGGCTGCGCAGGCCGACCAGGACAAAGGCGATCAGCAGTAGCCGGCGGAAAACCTCGCCGGAAGCGGTGTCGGGAAAAAAGATGTCGATGGTGAAATAGAGTACCGATACCGGCAGCAGATGGGCCAGCCGGTGAAAAAAGTTTTTCTCGGCCAGCACCCGCCCCCAGTCGGAGGCGCTTTTGGTGCTGAAGCTTTTCAGTACAGGCGAGAGCCAGTGGCGGGCGACCCAAAGTGAAAAGAAGGCCAACAGCAGGAAGATGAGCAGGGCGCCAAGGTGGGCCGCTACGGCCACCAGGGATTCAGACAGGCCAAGTTCCTCAAGCCACGAGGCGATTAGTTGGGGCATGGTTCAGTTCCGGGGTCAGTGTTCCAAGACGAACTCGTAATGCAGGCCGGTTTTGGTCAGGTGTTGCAGCAGGCTTTTCAGCCCCTGGAGGTTCTCCAGGGTGAAGTGAATCTGCCAGGCCGAGGTTCTGGCGTTGCTGTGACGGCTCAACAGCTCGATATCGGTGATCTGCATCTCTTCCGGCGCCACGCTGAGCATCATCAGTACCCGGTTGCGGGAGGGGGCGGCCAGAATCAGCAGCGTTTGGGCCTTGTAGAGTTTGGTGGCCTTCAGGCTCCAGCGCACCTCCACCACGTCTTCCCGCTTGACCTTGAGCTTGGCCATGGTTTGACATTCCTTGCGATGGATGGAAAGGCCCCGTTCACTGAGCAGGGCGTAAAGCCCTTTGTCGGTGGGTACCGGGTTGCAGCAGCGGGAAAATTTGATGCAGGCCGGATCCAGGGTATTAAGGAATATCCGGTTGAGGGTGCCGGTGGGCGGCTGCAGGGTGGGGCGGTCGGCGTAGAGCCCTTCGATTAGTTCAAAGACCAGTTCCTGCAGGCGCAGTCGACCCTCACCCACCGCCTGGAACAACTCCTCCTGGTTCTCTTCCCGGAAATAGGCGAGGATGTCGCCCATGCCCGCGCTTTCCAGAATGTCCAGCGGCACCCCGTAGCGCTTCAACTCCTGGTGGACAATGGAGCGCCCCACCTCCAAAGCCAGCTTGAGGCGGCGCTGGCGAAACATTTTGGCCAGTTCGGCCCGGGCTTTGGGGGTTTGGCAGAGCTGCTGAATGCCCGGCTCGAAGCGCACCGCCTCCTTGCGGGTGACAATACTGACCTGATCGCCATCATGCAGCACCTTTTCCGGGCCCACCTTTTGTCTGCCGATCATCGCACTGACGCAGCGTTTGCCGATGTCGGTATGCACCTTGAAGGCAAAATCCAGCACGATACTGTCTTTGGGCAGCACCATCAGGGCGCCCTTGGGGGTGTAGGTGTAGATTTCCTTGCTGCTGCTGACGGCGATCATGTCCCGGTAGGAACTGCTGTCATCGCTGCCCATCAGGTCGAACATCTCCCGGACCTCGCGGGTCAGGGCGGCGGCCTCGCCGTTGCCCCGGCTGGTCCAGCCCCGCAGCAGGCCGGCCCGGGAAGAGTTCTGCATCTCCGGGGTGCGGATCTTGAACAGCACGTGCCAGCCTTTGACATTGCAGCGCACATGGATGCTCTGGTAACCGGTGGATTTGGGGTTGGCGATAAAATCCCGGATGGTTCTGGGGATCGGGGGGTAGGTCTGGTCGATCAGCCCCAGGGTGCGGTAGCAGTTCTGGATATCATCGGCGATGATCTCCACCTCCATGGGGTGGTTGATGCTCTTGTGCAGCACCTTTGGCCCGGGGTCGAAGTAGGCCCACAGCCCTTTGGGGCGGATCCGGACATCGGCGGTAACCCATGACTGGCGGCAGAGTTCTTCCAGGGTGCGTTTAACGTCCTGCATTACCTCGCTGGCCGCCAGCCTTTTGATCTTGGCGTTGACCTTCTGGCTCTGGCGCGGAAACTTGTAGCTTAGGGCCAGGTTGTAAAGCTCGCGCTTGATGGCATAAAGGCCCATCACCTTGGCCAGCGGCGCGTAGATATCCAGGGTTTCTTCGGCGATCTTCTGGCGTTTGTGCCGGGGCATGGAGTCCAGGGTGCGCAGGTTGTGCAGCCGGTCGGCGATCTTGATCAGCATCACCTCCAGGCGGGCGGCGGCCCCGGAGAAGAGTTTGCGGTGGACCAGCTTGTAAAAATTCTGCCGATCGCCGGCAAAACTGGCGATCTTGGTGCAGGCCTCCACCGTTTCTTCAACGTCGCTGCCGAACATCTCGCCGATGGTGACGGTGGTGATCTCCGGCACATCTTCAATGGTATCGTGCAGCACCGCGGCGGCCAGAATCTTGGGGTCGCGGACGTCCAGCTCTTCGGTCAGGATCTGCGCCACCTGCAGTGGGTGGCTGATGTAGGCCTCGCCGGACTTGCGGCGCTGGTCCTGATGGGCGGTGACGGCAAAGGAAAGGGCCTGCCAGAAGAGCCGGGCCGGCCCCTCCTGGTCGCCGAGCAGCTCTTCCATGCGGCGGCAGTAGGCGGCGATATCAAACGAGCCGGCTCCTTTGAATCCGATGGGGCAAAGGTTGCCCCCCCGGACGGCGGGGTCGGGGTGGCGGCCGTTTGGGCTGTCGCTGCCGGTTTTGGCGATGGCTGGCTTTGTCATTAGCAAAATCGCTGAAATAGAGTATGATGGTAACCACTTCCGGTAACTGTGCCGCCGCACCGAATAAGATGTCGGGGGCACGCTTACCTGATAACATAATCATCGTTATGCCCATCTTGCAATGCCGACAATATTCCATGATAAATGATTTTGTCATAGTTAACAGGCTTTTTTGCTCCCCCAGGGGGAGTATCGATCACCTAGCAGAGGAGTAAATTTTGCCCAGAAGAAAAACACCGGCGGCTAAAACGCCGCAGATGCAGAAGAGAAAAAACCGCCGGGGCCGCAAGATAGCGGCCGGGAGAAGCGGTTCGATTTTCGGCCTTGGCGGCCCCGGACCCGTTGAGCTATCGACGGAACCGGCGGCGCGGCGAGGAAAATCCGGCGACAAATCCGGCGACAAATTTGGCCGAAGCGGCAAGGGCCGGAAAAAAGAGCGGCCGCCGGTGCAGCCCGACCAGTTGCTGGCCGCCGAAGTCAGCATGCACGCCAGAGGGTTCGGTTTTGCCGTGCTTGACGACCCGGCGGCGGCGGCCAAGTTTAAAAAGGATATTTTCCTGCCGCCCGGCGAGGCCCTGGGAGGCGCCATCCATGGCGATAAGGTGCTGGTCCAGGTGGTCAAGCAGAGCCGCGATCGGGCCGAGGGCCGGGTGGTGGAGATTGTCTCCCGGGGGATTACCCGGGTGGTGGGTTTTTATGTTGCCGGTAAAAGCACCGGTCTGGTGGAGCCGGAGGATGAGCGGCTGCCCTACCGGATCGTGGTGAAACGGGCTCGCAGCCTGGGGGCCCGTAATGGCGAGGCGGTCTATGCCGAGATTGAAAAATTCCGTGGCGAAGGCAACCCGGAAGGCCGGGTGCTGGAGGTGCTGGGCAATCCCGCCGACGCCCGGGTCCAGACCACAATGGCCGTGCGGGCCTTTGAGCTGCCCCACCAGTTTACCGAGGAAGTGCTGGCGGAAGCGGAAAACCTCAAGGCCGGGGTGCGCCTGACCAAAGATCGGCAGGATCTGCGCGATATTCCGCATGTCACCATCGACGGCGAAGACGCCCGTGACTTTGACGACGCCGTGGCGGTGGAACCTTTGGCCGACGACGGCTATCGCCTCTATGTCTCCATCGCCGATGTCAGCCACTACGTGCGGCCCGGCAGCCAACTGGACCAGGAGGCCTACGCCCGGGGGACCAGTGTCTACTTTCCCGGCCGGGTGCTGCCCATGTTGCCCGAAAGGCTCTCCAACAATCTCTGCAGCCTGATGCCGGGGGTGGATCGCTGCACCTTCACCGCCATCATCGATTTCGATGGCCAGGGCCACCGCCGCAAGGCCAGGTTTTGTCGCAGTTTAATCAAAAGCCGGCACCGCTTGACCTATAACCAGGTGCGGGCCATGCTGGAAGACCGCGAACCCGAACTGTGCCGCCGCTACCAGGATGTGCTGGCGGATCTTGAGCAGCTCCAGAAGCTGGCCGTCCGGCTGAACCGGGTGCGGATGGCCCGGGGGAGCATCGGTTTTGAGATCCCCGAGGCCGATATCCGGGTTGATGATGAGGGGCAGGTGGAGGTAATCCGCCGCTCGGAGCGCAACCTGGCTCACAAGCTGGTGGAAGAGTGCATGCTGGCGGCCAACGAGGCGGTGGCGGAATTCCTGGAACGCAAGGGGGCCGAAGTCCTTTACCGGATCCACGAAGATCCCGATCCGGTCAAGGTGGCGGAATTTGCAGAATTCGCCCGCGCCATGGGGCTGGATATTCCCGACAACCCGGGAGGGCCGGCCTGGTTCGGCAAGGTATTGCAACTGGCGGCGGGCACGCCCCGGGAGTACATCGTCAGCAACCTGCTGCTGCGCTCCATGCAGCAGGCCCGTTACGCCCCGAAAAATGTCGGCCATTTCGGTCTGGCGGCCACCCATTACACCCACTTTACCTCGCCCATTCGCCGTTATCCCGACCTGATGGTGCACCGGGCCCTGGCCAAACTGCTGGGGGTGGCAAGCAGGCCGCGGGGCAAGAAGGCGGACCTGGGGCCCAGCGGCGGTCTGGCCCCGGGCCATGGAGTGGACGAAGCCGGTATCTGGCTTTCCCGGCGGGAGCGCCTGGCGGTGGATGCTGAACGCGAAGTAAACGACCGGTTGGCCGCGCTTTACATGGTCGACCGGGTGGGTGAGGAGTTCGAGGCCGTGGTTTCCGGGGTAGGCGGGTTCGGGCTCTTTGTGGAGTTGGTCGAGATCATGCTCAGCGGGGCGGTGGCGGTAACCGAAATGCGGGATGATTATTACGAGGTGGAAGAGAAAAGCCACCGTCTGATCGGCCGTCGCCACGCTAAAACTTACCAGATCGGTGATTTGGTCCGGGTCCGCCTGGTGGAGGTTGATCAGCGGCGCCGGCGGCTGAACTTCACCCTGGTGCCAGTGGCATGAAATGCAGGTTTTACTAAAATTGGAAAACGACAGGTTATGCCAGGTTTGAACCAGAATAACGAAGCTGCGGCGCTGCTGGCCAACGCCGCCATTGTGCTGAAAAATCCCAAGTTTGAGGAAAACATCGGCTCGGCGGCCCGGATTGCGATGAACATGGGGATTCCCAGCCTGATCGTGGTGGGCGAGCGCGAGTACCAGCGGGACAAGATGCTCAAGACCGCCACCCACAAGGCGGCGGCGCTGATCGACCGCCTGGAGCGCCACGCCACCGTGGCCGAGGCCCTGGCCCCGTTCGGGCGGGTAATTGCCACCTCGGCCCGCCAGGGCCGGCAGCGGGGGATGTGCCCGCCCCCCCGGACCGCCATGCAGGCGGCGCTGCCCTACCTGGCCGCTAATCGGGTGGCGTTGCTCTTCGGGCCGGAAGATCGGGGACTGACCAACGAGGATCTTTACCTGTGCCACCAGCTTACCACCATCCCCACCGCCGACTTTTCCTCGCTCAATCTGGCCCAGGCGGTGGCGGTGCTTTGCTACGAGTTGCACACCGCGGCCCACGAGGCCCAAACCGGTCGCGGCCCCGTCGTCAGGCCCGCTCTGGCCACGGTGCATGAGCTGGAGGCCATGTACGGGCATGTGGAACAGGTGCTGCAGAAAGTGGGTTTTTTGCGCCCCGAAGACTCTTCCTACTGGATGAAAAATATCCGCTCCCTGCTGGGCCGGGTGGGGTTGCGGGCCAAAGAGGCCCGGGTGGTTCGCGGGTTCTGCCGCCAGTTTCTCTGGTACGACGCTCAGAGAGCGACCGCCGGGGCCGAGGTGGCGCCCTTGGCGCCTGGGAACGGTGAAGCCGCACCGCCTGCGGTGGCCGGGGCGCCGCAGGGTGGGGCGGGTGATTTTGCCCCCGAGGTTGCCGGCTTGGTAGGGGAGAGCGCCGACAGCGGGGAACGGCCGTGATGCGGGAGTTGATTTTAGGCGGGGTGCGCTCGGGTAAAAGCGCATTGGCCGAGCGGTTGGCGGCCGAGAGCGGCCTGGCGGTAACCTATGTCGCCACCGCCCGGGCCGAAGACCCCGAGATGCTGGAGCGGATCGGGCATCACCAGAACAGCCGCCCCGCCGAGTGGGGGCTGGTGGAGGTTGGTCATGAGCTGGCGGCGGAGCTAAGTAAGCAGGCGGCGCCTGATCGTTGCCTGTTGGTGGACTGCCTGACCCTGTGGCTCACCGGGCTGCTGCTGGCCGAAGATGAAAACCTGCTGGCCGGGGAAACCGCCGCCCTGTTGGAGTTATTGCCCAAGCTGCCGGGCCGCCTGATCATGGTCAGCAACGAAACCGGCCTGGGGGTGGTGCCCATGGGGGAACTGACCCGCCGCTTCTGCGATGAAGCCGGAAGGCTGCACCAGCGCCTGGCCTCCCGCTGCGACCGGGTGATCATCACGGTGGCGGGGCTGCCCCAGGTGCTGAAAGGGGAGGCCATCGACCGCTGATCCGCCAGGCGGGCGCCTTGCCGGTAACCCAACTTCAGTAGGTGGCGGGATCTTCCGCCGGCAGGGCCGACTCGTCGAAGGGCATGACCCCCAGTTGCAGCATCACCTTTTCGATTTCCAGCATCAACTCCGCGGGGTCAAGCTCGGCCGGCGTCCTGCCCTCCAGAGCCTGGTTGACGAGAAGATCAAAGGCCTGGTAATCAAAGGAGCCGTCAAGCACCCCGGAGAGCACCAGCAGGTCATAAAGCTCCTGATCATCCCCGGTTTCTCCCTTTGCATGGGGCGCCAGTTGCTGCCGATTTGCCGCGAGATACCATTTCATCGCCGAACAGAAGGCGTCGGCCAGGGTCGCGATACCGGCGTCGATCTTGCCCTGGTTTAACCGCCTCCGGCCGCTGCGAATATGAAGCCGGGCCCGTTGCAGCGGGCCGGCCACCGGGCCCAGTAAATTTTCGTCCATTAAGCCGAAATGGGGCATGGGAAAATCCTCCGTAGCAGTCGGTTGATCGGGGTTTGCGCCGGTACCGGCAGGCCGGGGCCTCGACTTCGCTGCGGAATTCCGGCAAAGACCACAGTCCGCACCAGGCCGGCGGACGGGTGGCAAAGGTGGCCATGTGGGTTGAGGTTAGCCTAATCCTGGGCGGGCGGCAAGAGGTAAGGTTTTAATAGCCCCAGGCAAGCCGTCAAAATGCTGGCAGTTTGCGAAAGCTGGCCGTTTTGGGGGATTTTTTCGTTGACAGGCTGACCGCCGGGATGTGAAGGTAAACAAATAACCTGCGGAAGACAAAATTGGAGGGAAAATGGCCGAAAAACAATATGATCTTGTTGTTATTGGGGCCGGCTCCGGGATGACGGTAGTCCAGTATGCCGCCGCCAGCCTGGGCTGGAAGTGCGCCCTGGTTGAAAAAGGCCCGTTGGGCGGCACCTGCCTGAATCGGGGCTGCATCCCTTCCAAAAGACTGCTGCACAGCGCCGATATCGCTGAGACTGTCCGCCAGTCAGCCCGTTTCGGGGTTAAGGCCCGGATTGACCAAATAGATTTTGCCGCCATCGTCCGCAACGCCAATGAGTATGTGGATCGGCAGGCCGCCGCCATGGAAAGGGCGATGAAAGATCAGGATGCGGTGGGCTATTACAAGGGAGAAGGCGCCTTTCTCTCACCCCATGAGCTGCGGGTAGGTGATGAACGGATAACGGCTCGCCGCTTTGTCGTGGCCGCCGGCTGCCGCCCCCTGATTCCTACGATTGACGGCCTGGACGAAGTTGATTTCTGGACCAGCGACCAGGCCCTTCGCCCCCCGGCTCAGCCCCGGACCATGATTATCCTCGGTGGCGGCTATATTGCGGTGGAACTGGCCCATTTTTATGGGAGCATGGGAACCGAGGTAACCATTGTTCAGCGCTCCCCGCGACTGCTTAGCCGAGAGGATGAGGAGATCGCCGAGGTATTGACAGAAATCTTTGCCGACAGATACCGGGTGCTGACCGGGACCGAAGTCAACCGGGTCAGCCAGGCCGGGGATGGTCGCAAAAAGGTGACGGTTACCAGCAACGGCAAGACCTTTGACCTGGAGGCCGACACCCTGCTGGTCGCCACCGGCCTGCAGCCCAACAGCGATATCTTAAAGCTTGAAAATACTGAAATGGAAATGGACCAGCAGGGTTATATCAAAACCGATCAGCACCTGGCCACAACTCAGAAAGACGCCTGGGCCCTGGGCGATATCATCGGTCAGGCGCCTTTTAAACACGCGGCCAACCAGGAAGCGCTGGTCCTGGCCCGCAACCTGGCCGGTGGTGAGAAGTTTGCCATGGACTACAGTGCTGTTCCCCGGGCGATTTTCTGCTCACCCCAGATCGCCTCGGTAGGTCTTACCGAACAGGAAGCCCGCGCCCGGCAACTGAAGTATGAAGTACGGAAATTCTCTTTTACCGACACCGCCATGGGTGATGCCATGGGCGAGGACCGGGGATTTATCAAATATCTTTTGCTGCCTGAAAAAGGGCGGATCGTGGGATGCCATATCATTGGCGCCCAGGCTTCTATCCTGATTCACGAAGTGATCGTGGCCATGGCCAGCGGCGCCGGGGTAAACGCTTTGCTAAGCGCCATTCATATCCATCCTTCCCTGTCGGAAGTGGTCCAGTGGGGGCTTTGATTTCGCTTTTTCTCTTTAAAAAACAAACAAGAGGGCTTGCAAAATGAAAAAGGGAAAAATAGTTTTTGTGCCGTTTCTGATCCTGGCCCTGGCCTTAACCGGAGGTTCGCAACTGGCTTTGGGGCAGGGGGCTCATGACCACGGCGCGGTCCATCACCCCCATCCGCAGCCAACCGCCGCCGATGCCGCGTCGACCGAGGCCTTTCGTGCGGTCAATGATCGCATGCACGAAGTGATGAATATCTCCTTTACCGGTGATGCCGATGTCGATTTCGTCAAGGGCATGATTCCCCACCACCAAGGTGCCATCGAGATGGCCCAGGTCGTCCTTGAATATGGTAAGGACCCCGAAATTCGCGCTTTGGCCGAAGAGATTATCTCGGCCCAGAAAGAGGAGATCGCCCAGATGCGGCAATGGCTCAAAGAGCGGGGCCACGGCGAATAAAATTTTTCCCGGCGCATACCATGCAAGTAAATTACGACCGTGAACAAACTATTCCCGTGCGCCGGCAGATAGCCGAGCTCCTGGTCGCCGGAACCCTTTCGGCAAGGGATCTCTCCACCCTTCTTTCTCTGCCGGAACGGGAGATATATGGTCACCTGGAACACCTGCAGCGCAGCCTGCAGAGCTCGGGGCAAAAACTGGTCGTGATCCCGTCCCGCTGCCTGAAATGTGAGTTTGAGTTCAGCAAAAGGAGCCGGTTGAAGAAACCGGGCCGTTGCCCCCGTTGTCGGGCCACCCATATCTCGGCGCCGCTTTTTAACATTATAAATACTTAAGGATGAACCAAATGATTAAGGTGCCGGCCCGTTACAGTCACCTGTTGCTGGCCTTTTTCACCTCGCTAATGATGTCATTGCTGATGTCCGGGGTAATTACGCTGCTCAATCTCGGCCTGGTGGATGACTTTATCCGCCGCTGGTTGACCGCCTTTGTCACCGCCTTCGTGGTGGCCTTTCCTTCCATTCTCCTGGTGCTGCCAGTGGCCCGCCGCATTGTGGCCCGGCTGACCGGTTGAGGTGGTATCGTGTTTTGTTATTAGTCGCATTGTTTTGTATAATTGTTGTCTGTTGGTCAGGCGTTGTTTTCCTTTATTGACACCTCACCATCACATCCTATAACCTATCATTACTAACCTATTGCCATCACCCCTATGGAAACACCGCTCAATATTGGCATCAGCGCTTGCCTGTTGGGACAGGCGGTGCGCTACGACGGCGGTCACAAGCTCGACGCCTTCCTTACCGGCACTCTCGGGCGGTTCGTGACATTTGTGCCGGTTTGCCCGGAAACGGAATGCGGTCTCGGCGTGCCCCGAGAGGCCATGCGCCTCGTTGGTGACCCGGCAAGCCCTCGGCTCGTCACCATTCGTTCCGGCATCGATCATACCGAAAAGATGCAAAAATGGTCGATCCGGCGGGTGGAGGAGTTGGCTAAAGAAAATCTCTGCGGCTTCATCTTCAAGAGCCGTTCGCCATCAAGCGGTATGGAGCGGGTCAAGGTTTATGCCGGTGAGGGGGCGCCAGCAAAAACCGGGGTCGGCCTCTTTGCCAAGGCCTTCATGGAGCGCTTTCCGCTTCTCCCGGTAGAGGACGAAGGGCGACTTCATGACCCGGTGCTCCGGGAAAACTGGATTACCCGAATTTTCGTACTTCGGCGCTGGCGCGAGCTGTTGGCCGCCAATCACTCCCGTGGCGGGCTGGTGGCTTTTCACACCCGCCATAAACTTCTGCTTTTAAGCCACAGCGAAAAACAATACCGTGCCATGGGCAAGCTGGTGGCAGCAGCCAAGAATTACTCCCCTAGTGAACTCTTCAACCAGTACGAGACCTTGCTGATGGAAACTTTGCGACTCAAGAGCACGAAAGCCAAACACGGCAACGTCCTGCTTCATGCCTTGGGTCACTTCAAAAAAATGCTCTCCAGCGAAGAAAAACAGGAGATGGTGGCGATTATCGACAGCTACCGAAAGGATCTGGTGCCGTTGATCGTGCCCATCACCCTGCTCAACCACTATGTGCGCAAATACCGGGAGCCCTACCTGGCCGGCCAGGTCTACCTAAACCCCCACCCCTTGGAACTGAAGCTTCGCAACCATGTCTAGCCGCCTCCGGCGCAGTGGCTGCTGATTGCGAGCTCGATTTCGCGCACCCGGAGACGATCAAGGCGATCACGCTGACTTTGTTTGCCGGCTGCCAGCCAGGAGAATTATGACTATTGACGACCAACTGCGGGCCCACCGCTTGTTCTTGACCGACCATCTTCGCAAGCAGACGGATTTTTCTCGAACAGACCAGAACAGGGGAGTCCCCCCGCCACCGCTGCAGAAGCCGGCCCCTCCCGATTCCCTTAGAGTCTCACTGCCCGATTTTAGGCAATGGCAGCAAGCCATCGGGCAAACGTCCTTGGTCGAGGCCATTGGCCGGAGGGAGAGCCGGAGACGGTTTGCCGAGGACAAACTGGCCCTGGCCGAACTTTCCTTTTTGCTTTGGGCCACCCAGGGCGTGCGCCGGGTCCTCGGCCATGGTCACGCCCTGCGCAACGTGCCTTCGGCCGGAGCCCGACACAGTTTTGAAACCTATCTGTTCATCCGCAACGTGACGGAGTTGACCCCAGGGCTTTACCGGTATTTGCCCCTGGAACATGAGCTGGTTCATGTCCGGGACGTGCCGGATATGGGTACGGCCCTGATCCGTGCCGCCTATGGTCAGAAATTTGTTGGGCGGTCGGCGGTGACCTTTGTCTGGGCCTGCATCCCTGGGCGTATGGAATGGCGTTATGGCCTGACCGCCCACCGAGTGATCCTGCTGGACGCGGGGCATGTCTGCCAGAACCTCTATCTGGCCTGCGAGGCCGTGGGGGCAGGAACCTGCGCCGTGGCGGCCTACGACCAAGCGGAGTTGGATCAGCTGCTGGGCGTGGACGGCGAGGAGGAGTTCGCGGTCTATGTCGCGCCGGTTGGGAAAAAGGAGTAGGTTGATGGATTACATTTTCTATTTAAAGCTATACCTGGTCACGGTACCCATCTTTTTCATGGTGGACATGCTCTGGCTGGGACTTATTGCCAGGAAGTTCTACCGGAAAAATCTGGGTTTTATCCTCAGCCCAGAGGTGAACTGGCTTGCGGCGCTTACCTTCTATTTCATTTTCATAGTCGGAATAATCATCTTCGCCGTTAATCCGGCCATCGAAAATGACTCTCTGGCAAAAGCAATGGTTATGGGGGGTCTTTTCGGCTTCTTCACCTATGCCACCTATGACCTGACCAACATGGCACTGATCAAAGGCTGGCCTCTCAAGGTCGTGCTGGTCGACATTGCCTGGGGTGCTTTTTTATGCGCCACGGTTGCCTCCCTGAGCTTCACGGCTGCCAGGTGGCTGGCTTGATTTTTTCGGTCATGCTGACATCAACTCCTTTCATCGCCACGCTTTTCGCTGTTCTGGCGCTCATGGCCGGAGCTTGGACCCTTTCCCTGATTACGAAAAAGGCCTGCTTGGCGGATTCCTTCTGGGGCGCCGGATTTATTCTCGTGGCCTGGACGACCTGGCTGATGGGCCCCGGAACATCCAGGAGTCTTCTGGTCGTCGTGCTCATCAGCATTTGGGGGGTGCGCCTTGCCTACCATATCACCAGGCGAAACTGGGGCAAGCCGGAGGATCGGCGTTACCAGGCAATGCGGGATTATCACGGAAAAAAATTTTGGTGGATAAGCCTTTTTTCAGTATTCTTACTGCAGGCGGTTCTGCTGTGGCTTATTTCCATTGCCCCTCAGGTCGCTCAGCTTTCCGCCAAGCCGGCCGCGCTTACCTGGCTGGACTGGCTTGGCGTCGCTATCTGGACCGTGGGCATGATGTTTGAGGCTACAGCGGATCGCCAGATGGAAAAGTTCAGGAATGATCCGGCCAACAAGGGCAAGGTCATGGACAAGGGGCTCTGGGCGTGGTCGCGTCATCCCAACTATTTTGGCGAAAGCCTGATCTGGTGGGGTCTATTCTGTGTCGCCCTGGCGGTCCCCTTCGGCTGGTTGACCCTGTTCAGCCCGTTGATCATAACTTTTCTGCTGTTAAAAGTTTCAGGCGTGGCCCTGCTGGAAAAAGAGATCGGGGCTCGCCGTCCTGGATATGAAGAGTACCGGAAAAGGGTAAACGCCTTTTTTCCATGGTTTCCCTCCCGTCAATAGCTAGCGGGTATGCCATGCCAAGCCTAAATGATCAGACCGGAAAATCTTCTCTGCGGATAGCTGTTGTGGGAGGCGGGGCCGCCGGGATGACCGCTTCCTATTATCTTGGCCTTAGACACCGGGTTGATCTTTTCGAGGCAGCCCCAAAGCTTGGCGGCCATGTCCAAACCGTTATGGCCAAAGACGGGAATAACCGTGACCTGCCGGTGGATATGGGATTTATTGTTTTCAATGACAGAACCTATCCGCATTTCAACCGCTTGCTGCAAAAACTTGGCGTCCAGTCGGCCCCGACCGACATGTCTTTTTCCTACAGCGAACCGCATACCGGGTTTGCATATGCAGGAACCGGTCTCTCCGGTCTTTTCGCACGCAGAGCCAATATCATTGACCCCAGCTTCTGGCGGATGCTCTTGGCCGTCACCAAGTTCTGCAAAAACATCACCAGGGATCTTGAAAACAACAGACTCGCCCATGCCACCCTGGGCCGCTACCTTATTGAAAACAGGTACCCAAAAATCCTGATGTCGCGCTATCTCGGCCCCATGGTCCAGGCGATATGGTCCGCGGAAAGCGGGACTCCTGAGGATTTTCCCCTGGATCGTTTTGTCCGGTTCTTTTTCAACCATGGTCTCCTCAGTGTCCGAGGCGGTCCCACCTGGTTTTACATACCCGGCGGGAGCCACTCCTATGTTCATGCTTTTGAGCGGTCCTTTAAGGGGAACATCCGGACATCATGCCCGGTGCAGTCGGTTTCCAGGTCTGCATCAGGTCCGGAACTCAAGATCAATGACCAACACCTGCGTTACGATGCGGTTGTCCTGGCCTGTCATGCCGATACGGCCCTTTCCCTGCTGGCGGATCCCGATGAGGACGAAAAAAATTGCCTTGGACCATGGCGGTATGTGGCCAACGATGTGGTAATGCATACTGATCCATCTTTTCTTCCTGCCAATCCTCGGGCATGGGCCTGCTGGAACGTGATCGCGGATGCTGAAAAGCGGAATGAAAAGGTCAGCGTCCACTACTGGATGAACCTTCTGCAGCGCTTTGAAGCTGCCAAAAACTATGTGGTAACCTTGAATCCGCGCCGCCCGGTCTCCCAGCATAGCACCCTGCAACGCCTTGCAATGAGCCATCCCCAGTTCACTGTCGCGGCGCTAAAAACCCAGGCGCAATTTGATCGCTTACAGGGAAGCAGGTCAACCTATTACTGCGGGAGCTACCATGGCAACGGGTTTCATGAGGACGCGGCCGCTTCCGGGGTCAGGGTTGCCGAACTGCTGGGAGTTGAACCATGAACTCGAGGGTTGTGCCGGTAAGAATTTCCCATGAAAGATACAAGAACAAAAACCACAGCTTCGACTACAGGTCGATGGTTTTTATTCTGGACCTTGATGAACTGCAAAACATTGACCATTCATCAAAACTGTTCGGCCTCAATCGCTTCCGGCTTTTTTCCATCTTTGATCATGATTATCTGGCCGTCGGCCCTGAAGCCATCAGGGAAAAGCTCAAAGAGCTGCTCAAATCAAGCACCTCTTTTTCGCTTTCCAGCGAGGACAGGGTTGTTCTTCTGGCTTCAGCCAGGGTCTTTGGCCATGTTTTCAACCCGGTCAGCTTCTACTTCATATACAGTGCCTCGGGAAAGCTTCTGCTAATCGCGGCCGAGGTAAACAACACTTTTGGCGACAAGCACCTCTATCTCCTTGAAAACCAACAAGAACAGCAGGACTTTCCCGTCAAGTACAAAACGGCCAAAGCCTTCCATGTATCCCCCTTCTTTGAAATGAGCGGAGAATACAGTTTCAGTTTCAGCGACATACGCAAGGAGCTGGACATATCCATAATGCTCTCCAGCAACGGCGGGAAAGCCTTGCAAGCAAGGATGCGGCAGCTTGCTGCGCCAAAAGAGCTAAAAGACTTTAACCTGTTAAAAACGTGGCTGCATCATCCCCTGGCGCCTAATTTGACCTACCCGCGCATCATTCGCCAGGCCATCAGCCTTTACTTCCTGAAAGGGTTGCCGGTCTTTCCCCGGCCGGAACCTTCAAGCCCCATGACCATAAGAACCATGCGACAAAAAACCACCCTCCTGGACCGGGTTGCCCGAAAACTGGTCCTGGCGAATTTTAAAAAAATCCGCAAAGGACGCCTTGAAATTCAGATGCCGGACAACTCGGTTCTCGTCTTTCAGGGCAATGAACCCGGTCCGGCATGCAGGATGATTGTCCATGACCCGCTTTTTTTTCGCCAACTGCTGAAAGGGGAAGATGTCGGGCTTGGAGAGGCCTATACCCGGGGGATGTGGAGCGCTGATAACTTGACCGAACTCTTGGAGTTGCTGGTCATGAACATGAATTACCTGTCCTATCTGGAAGACTGGGGATTTTGGGGAAGGTCCCTGCACAAAATAATGATGCCGGCCAGAAAAATGATTCCCGACAATGATCCCAAGGGCAGCAGAAAGAACGTCCGGGCGCATTACGACCTCTCAAACGATTTCTTTTCCAGCTTCCTTGATCCCGGCATGACCTATTCCTGCGCGGTGTTTGAAAATCCTCAACTATACAAAATGGGGGCAAAAACGCCCGATGACCTGGATCTGCAGAAAGCCCAGGAGCGCAAGTACGCCCTGGTGGCCGAGGCCGCAGGTATAAAGGCCGGGCAGGATGTTATCGAAATCGGCTGCGGATGGGGGGAGTTTGCCATTTTTATGGCGCGCAACTACGGTTGCCGGGTCCACGCGGTGACGATATCCCAAAAACAGCACCAGCACGTTGAGCAAAGGGTGAAGTCTCAGGGGTTGAGTAACAGGATCAATGTTATTCTTGAAGACTACCGTAAACTTTCAGGGCAATATGACGCCCTGGTATCCATAGAGGCGCTGGAGGCTGTAGGTCACAAGTATCACCCCGACTTCTTCAGGACCGTGGACCGGCTACTAAAGCCGGGGGGCTTGGCCTGTCTCCAGACCATAACCATTCTTGACCAGCGATATGAGGCCTATCGTAAAACCAGGGACTGGATAAGCTCCCATATCTTTCCCGGCGGCCTTTTGCCTTCGCTGAACAGAATAACCGAAGTGCTTGCCCGGGAAACCTCCCTTGTAATTTCAGGTATCAATGACATCGGAGCCCATTATGGCCCCACCCTGGCCGCATGGAGAAGGCGATTCCTGGAGAACTGGGAAGATATAAGCAGGCTTGGCTTTGACGACGGTTTCCGACGCACCTGGCTCTATTACTTCTGCCTCTGCGAAGCCGCTTTCAACCAGCGACACATCAGGGATCTCCAGATTGTCCTGGACCGTCCGGATTATTTGTGAGGAGACCGGGAAAATTTATAAAATGGATCTAGCCATTTTTTAACTGAGACGACGACATTGAGCATGAAAAAAATTTTGATTACCGGGGCCACCGGCTATATAGGCAGACGTTTACTGGAAAGGCTCTTGCGAGAGGATGGCCTGCAAATACGTCTTCTGGTTAGAAGTAAACGCAAACTGCGACCTGACACCGTGGACAAGGTGGAGGTGGTGGAAGGCGACACCTTTGATCAGCAAGCCCTGGCCCTCGCCCTTAAAGGCATTGATACCGCCTTTTATCTGATCCACTCCATGGGAGCCGGAGGTGATTTCGAAGACCTTGACCGGATGAGCGCCGAGAATTTCAGGGAGGCCTGCATTGCCGCTGGGGTAGCAAAAATTATCTACCTGGGCGGCCTGGGTGTGAAAGAAAGCGCCAGCAAGCATTTGGCAAGCAGGATCGAGACGGGCGAAATCCTCTCCGCCAAACCCGAGAAGATCCAGACGATCTGGTTTCGGGCCGGGGTCATCATCGGGGCCGGCAGTGCCAGTTTCGAGATAATAAGAAACCTGGTACAAAAATTACCCATCATGATCACCCCCACCTGGGTCAAAACCAAGACCCAGCCTGTGGGGGTTGAAGACGTGGTATCCTATCTGGCGGCGGCCATCGATTGCCCTTTCCCGGAAAACACCATTGTCGACATCGGCGCCGAGACCATGAGTTTTAAGGAAATGATGCTGGCTGCCGGCCGGCTCATGGGGCTCAAGCGCTGGATGATGCCGGTGCCTGTTTTATCGCCAAGGCTCTCGTCCTACTGGTTGATTTTATTTACCCCCATCCCCTATAAAATGGCGGCGGCCCTGGTGGATGGGCTCAAGTCGGAAACCATTGTCCTCAACGCCAACGCCCAAAAATATTTTCCGCAGATAAAACCCCGCAGCTATGACACCATCATTCGTGACGCCTTGCGTGAAATCGAAGAAGATCAGGTGTTGAGTCGCTGGTGTGATTCCAGTGCCGGCCAGTTTTGTGACATCCGGGATCGCGACCTGGTCAGCCAGGCCATCCTCCGTGACGTGCGCCGGATTGGCTTGGGCGGCGCGACCCCGGACCAAGTTTTCAAGTCAATGTGCGCGGTCGGCGGCGAATCAGGTTGGTTTACCTATAATTTTCTCTGGCGCATACGCGGCCTTATCGACAAGCTGGTGGGTGGCTACGGGCTTAGCCGCGGCCGTCGAAGCAGCAACAGCTTACGGGTGGGCGACGCGCTTGATTTCTGGAAGGTAGCCGACATTAAAGAGAACAAACGCCTGCTGCTGCTGGCCCAAATGAAGCTGCCGGGCAAGGCCTGGCTCGAATTCGACATTCAGTCCGACGCCTTGGTGCAGACCGCCCACTTTCTGCCGCGAGGGATCCTCGGCCGTCTCTACTGGTACTCGGTGCTCCCCCTCCACCATTTTGTTTTTAGAGATCTAGCCCGCAAGATCGTCGATCAAGCTAATAAACTGCCAAGGTAGCCGCAAAAGGGAAAACGGGTTACGGTTGACACCTCGGTGCAACCCAAGGCGGTGGCCTGTCCGGCAGATTCCAGGCTTTACCATCACAGCCGGGAGAGACTGGTCAAACTGGCGCTGGCTAACGGTGTTTCCTTGCGGCAGAGTTACCAGCGGCTGGCGGCCCAGGCCTTGATGAAAGTTGGTTGCTACCTGCACACTCACCTGGGCAGGTGCTTTGTTCTGATCACATTTGAAACGTCATATCCCTGCTCACCTGTACTTTTGAGAATTTCCTCAAGGATCTGATCATCCATTTCCGGCTCCCGTGCGAGTATCCATAAATATTTCCGTGCCGGATCCCCGACCACTGCGTATCGATACCCCGGATCGAGTTCGATAATCCAGTAATCGCCCCATACAAAAGGAATCCACGATAAAAAGCGGGGAGCGAACCGGACTTTTAGCTTTGATGCAGGTCCGTCTTTATCGGCAAGACGGGCACGGCCTTCGGCTTCGATGAATTCACCTTCTTCTATCCGGCAGCGATTTACTACCTTTATCTGACCGTTATCAAGAAGTGTATAGGTCGCCGTCACATCTCCGGTACACCTAGCCTGGAAACGATTCGGCAACCGTGCGATTTCATACCATGTGCCGGCATACCGTTCAAGATCAACCTCATCAACAACCTGCAACGGTTTATCCTGGCCGATCACAACTGATCCCAAAACAAGCGTAAGCATTGATATTCCAAATAGGTATGTTAATGAAAATTTCATAGGGGAATACACATTATAGAACTTATTTAAGTTTGCGAATTGCCAGAATGATCAAACCGATTCCTGCAATGCCTCATATCTGAAGTAGGCAAGTCCTATTATACCGACTACCAGCAAAACAATCTCGAGTTGTTTCATAATCTGTGCCCGATTTTTTCATTGACAGGCTAACCAGCAGTCATTACCGGTATAATAATATTGGTTTTTTAGGCGGGTCAGTTGCAGGTTGTGCTGAGGCCTCTTTTTTGTCAGAGCGGGCAAAAGAGGTTACTGATCACCCGAACAAGGAGCGTTTAAACTGCGGGTAAAGTCATGATCACCGGTTCCCTGGTCCTTATCATCATAACCGGCCTATTGTTGGGCCTGGCCGCCGGCTTTGTCATGCATCGCTCCGATTACTGCGTGGCGGGGATGTTCAGGGACGCCTTCATCTTTGGCCGCTTTAAAGGCCTGCAGATTCTGTTGCTCCAGGTGGCGGTGACCATGCTCCTTTTCGAGCTGGCCCGCCAGGCCGGTCTGCTCCCCCTTTACCCCTTTCCCATTCTGGCCCCCCCCGCCCTGGTCAATTTCCTGGGCGGGATCATCTTCGGCCTGGGAATGGTGCTGGCCGGCGGCTGCGTCTTCGGCACCCTCTACAAGATGGGAGCGGGCAGCGTGGTCAGCGCGGTCGCCTTTCTGGGCCTGATTCTGGGGAGCGGCCTTTATGCCCTGGTCCATCCCTGGTGGCAGCAGCTGGCCCAGGCCACCGCCCTTGCTCCGGGGCGGATCACCGTTCCCCAGTTGTTTAACCTGGACCCCCTTCTGCCCCTCATTATCTTCTGGTTGCCGACGATTTTTCTCCTCTGGCGCTGGGGGCGGCAGGGGGCGTTGCAGCGCCCGGCCGTGGTGGCGGGCTACCTCCAGCCCTGGCGGGCCGCGATTATCCTGGCCCTTATCGGCCTGGCCTCCTACCTGCTGCATGGGATGCCCATGGGGGTTACCACCTCCTTCACCAAGTTTGCCGCCATGGGGGCCGCGGTCGTGGCCCCGGATTGGGTGGCGGGGCAGACACTTTTCCAGGCGGTCTCCCTGGACGTGATCCATCCCGACAGTGGGGCCCGGCTCACCGGGGGGCCCGGTCCCCAGCCCGACCTGCTTTTCGCCATCCAGGTGCCCCTGGCGCTGGGGGTGGTGCTTGGGAGTACCCTCTCCGCCTTGCTGCTGCGGGAGTTTGCCGTTCGCCTGCGGGTTCCCCCCTTGCAATTGCTCAGCGCTCTGGCGGGGGGCATCCTGATGGGGCTGGCGGCCCGGATGACTCCGGCCTGCAATGTCTGGCATCTGATGGGTGGGCTGCCGATCATGGCCATGCAAAGCATTCTTTTCCTGCTGGGTCTTTTCCCCGGCACCTGGCTGGGGGTTAAACTGTTCAGGCTGCTGGTGCGCTAATTTTCGGGCGATTAGCCAGGTGGTGAATGCTTGCGCCGAAGGCAATGGGGTGGTGGAAACCGCTTCAAGGGAGTTGACAAAGGAAAGCCGATGATTCAGAATTTACCAATTGCCGATTTTATAACCCGCAACCCGCCTGGATAATGCCGGCAGCGCCGGCGGATTACTCATGACCGTACCTTCAACCCCCAATTCTGCCTCCTGGTGGCAACCATTCGAAGTTGCGCCGGGCCGGCACCTGGATTGCCGCTTGGGCACCCTGGCCCTTGCCATTGGCCACGGCACCGATGAATGGCTGGTTGGCACCCGAGCCATTCCGGAAGAGGAGGCCGAGCCTCAGGTCAGTTTCCAGATCGGCAGTGGGCCACCGGGAAACATTGATGAGCGCTTTGTCCATGCCAGTGAAGTAAATACCGTTACCCTGATGCCGTTGCTGGCCGACCGTCCGGTGGTAATCCGCCCGCACCAGCCGGTGTTCCTGCTCAGCGGCCAGAGCATCACCCTCTATTTGTCCACCCCGGTTTGGCTGCGGCTGTTGGTGGGAGAGCCGCCGGTGTTGCTGAAGGAACTGCCGGTTCTGCGCCTGTCGGACACCTGGTTTGGGCCCAATACCCGCGAGGGGGAGTTGTCTTATGCCGGTCGCACCAACGCCCGCCACCGCCCTTCGGAGTTGCCGGACCGGCCCCACCGGGCCATCACCCCGCTGACCATCCACAACCGGGCCGACTCGCCCCTGCCGCTTGAGAAAATCAGCCTGCCGGTGCCGATGCTGGCCTTGTATGGCGATGAAGCCGGCCGGCTCTGGACCCAGAACGTGACTCTGACCAGGGAAAGCCAGGGCGATCTGGCTTCGGTTAAGATCGACAGTAAACTGCCCGAAGCGGGCCGCAATCTTACTCGTCTGGCCGAACCGCGCCAGGAGCCGGACCGCTCCGGCATGCACCGGGCGTTAAATCTGCTGTTCGGGAGCTAAAGCCTGTGATCCAGGACCTGTTTGCCGCTGTTCGTGTCGAAACCATGCTGGCGGGGTTACGCGCCCTGATCCTGCTTGGCGCCGGCCTGCTGCTGGCCACGGCGGCCAGCCGGCTGAGCCGCCGCCTGTTGGCCGATCGCCTTTCCGCCCAGGCCCGGCATTTGTTGCGGCGCGCGGTTTTTTACGGTATTTTAGTGCTTTTCGTGGCCTCGGCCATGCGCGAACTGGGCTTCAGCCTGGCCGTGATCATGGGGGCGGCGGGAGTACTGACCGTGGCCATCGGTTTTGCCTCCCAGACCACGGCCTCCAACCTGATCAGCGGTATCTTCCTGATTGGCGAACGCAGTTTTGAGATCGGCGACTTCATCAAGGTGGGCGACACCTTCGGGGAAGTGCTCTCCATCGACGCCCTTTCGGTCAAGCTGCGCACCTTCGACAATCTGTTTGTCCGCATCCCCAATGAAACGATGATCAAAAGCGAGGTCACCACCTTGAACCGCTTCCCGATCCGGCGGTTGGATCTGAAGCTGGGGGTGGCTTACAAGGAAGACATTGGCCGGGTGCAAGAGGTGCTGATGGCGGTGGCCAATGCCAACCCCCTTTGCCTGGACGAACCAGCCCCGCTGTTCATCTTCCTGGGCTTTGGCGATTCGGCCCTGGAGTTGCAGTTCTCGGTCTGGGCCAGGCGTGAAAATTTCCTCGATTTACGCAACGGCATCACCGCCGAAATTAAGGCCGCCTTCGACCAGGCCGGAATCGAAATTCCCTTCCCGCACCGGACGATCTACACCGGCGAGGTGACCAAACCCTTTCCCATTACCCTGGTAGAAACTCCCCAGGGCGGCAACAACCTTCCGCCAACCGGCAAGGGAAGCGATACCCCAGCCTTGGAAACCAAACCCGAATAATCCGGTCACTTGCCTGGACTTTGCCGAACCCAACGATTCGGGGGTGATGATGGGAGTGTTGGCTTAGCAGCCACAACTGCCGGTATCGCAGGAGCTGCCGTAACCGCAGCCAGAGGAGGCTTCCCGGTAGTCGATGGTAATCTTGCCGGTGGCGGCCAGTATCTCCCGGCTGCTGCGTTTTTCAAGGGTGTAGCGGAGATATTAGCCGGCCCGGTTATGGCTTCCAAATTTTGGCGAGGCGGGATCGGCGGATGTTTTTGTCGCGAGTGGCCAATGGCAGGCCGTGCGCCTGAGCGGTGGCCACAATGATTCGGTCGGCCGGATCGCCATGGAAAGTTTCGGGCAGGCGATCAAGGGTCAGAATAACGGCAACATCCATCGGCAAGAGAGTTACGGTTTCAGGAGCCGCCGCCACCGGCAACCAACGGTCAAGCGGCATATCGAGGGACAACCTGCCTTTGGCGGCCAGCATTTGCGCCTCCCACAGACTGATGGAGGCAAGTGTCGGCGGGGTGCCGGCGGAGGCCAGAGCGTCCAGACTATCGCGCTCGGCGGCCATCAGTTCCGGTTGACCGAGCAACCACCATAACCAGACATGGGTATCGAGCAGCGGCGGCGTCACCGGTCCGTGTTGCCGTGGGCTTCAAAGTCTTCGGCCTTAAGAACCGAATCTTCCGGTTGTGCGGTCAGCACCCCGTGCCCCCGCAGCCGCAGCCAGGGCGGGGTGCCGCCGGAAGCCGGGGCGGCCGGAACCAGGCGAGCCACCACCTTGCCCCGTCTGGTCAACTCGACGGCAGCCCCGCTATGTTCAACCTTGCGAATCATATCCAGGCAGTGAGCCTTGAATTCCGTAACGCTTATCGCTTTAGTGGTCATTTGGCCCTCCAAATGGTCATGTCTGATAATAGCGTATGGATTCTTCCCTTGCCAGGAAAAAGTGTAATGGGTTTCAATCAGGTGAACAGATCAATCTCGGGCCTTATGCGTAGGCCCAACACCTAATAACCACCAAGCAGTTCAATCCCGCCGGGGTCAATGACCACTTCCAGCCGGTCGCCGACCGTTAACCCGGCCGCACTTATTTCCTCCCTGGTTACCAGGGCGGTGAGGGCGAAGCCGGCATCCAGCAGCACCCTGATTTGCTCATCTTCGCTACTCATCTGCAATACCCTGGCCGGCAGTCGGTTGGGGGCTGGAGCAGTGCCAGGACCATTGGTGTTTGGTGGTGCCAGGCGGATGGCGGTGGGGTCGATTCTGACCATCACCGCCGGGCCGGTACCTTGCCCGGTGGCCGGGGCGGCCAAAGCGGTGGGGGAGAGGGTAAGGGTTATGGGAGCCGGGTGGCCGATGCGGCATTGCGGCGGTTGTTCATCGGGCAAAAGTTGGCCGGGAAACTGGTTTTCCCAACTGCTGTCCGGGGCCGGGCGGCCCTCGAACAACACAATCTTTTCATCGCCCAGGCGGTTGGCCTGGAGACGGTCGTGGGAGGCGAAGATGATGGTCAAGCCCAGTTCCCGTTGAATGTCGGCCATCAGTTGTTCCACCACCATTCGATTGGGCAAATCGATACTGGCCGTGGGTTCATCAAAGAGCATGACCTCCGGCCGGCAGGCCAGGGCCCGGGCAATGGCCACCCGCTGGGTTTCGCCGCCGGATAAACGGTGAGCCTGGGCCTCGGCAAATTGTTCCATCCCCACCCGCGCCAGGCATTCCAGTGCCTGGCGGCGCCGCTGGCTGCCGGTAACCCCCCGCAGGCGGAGGCCGTACTCCACGTTTTTGATGACCGAGGTGGTGAACATGATGGGATGCTGATCCACCAGCACCACCCGCCGCCGCAGCGCGGTCAACTCACGGCTCTGCCAGTTCACCGGCCGGTCTTGAAAAAAAAGTTGCCCGCTGGTGGGGGGCTGCAGCAGGGCCAGCAGGCGAAGCAGGGTGCTTTTGCCGCTGCCGTTGGGACCGAGCAGGGCGTAGCTGCGACCGGCGGTCAGCTCCAGGTGGTCGATGGCCAGCACCGTGCGCTGGGCAAAGGTCTGGCGGATATTTTGTAAAAGGTAGCTATTGGTCGGGCGGGTGCTCATCGTTCACCCCCATAACGACCCTGGGCCAGTTGCAGGGCGGCGTTGAGCAGCAGGCTGACCGTCAGCAGAACAATACCCAGGGCCACCGCCAACACAAACTCGCCCTTGTTGTGTTCCAGGGCCATGGCGGTGGTCATGGTGCGGGTGTAGCCTTTGATGTTGCCGCCCAGCATCATGGCAATGCCGATCTCGGCAATCACCCGGCCGAAAGCGGCGATGATCGCCGCCAGAATGCCGAAGCGGGCCTCGCGGACCACCACCAGGGCGGCCTGGAGGGCCGAGGCCCCCAGGGTCAGGGCGGTTTGGCGATAGCGCTCGTCGATCCGGCTCACCGCCGTCATGGTGAAGGTGGTAACCCAGGGTAAAATCAGAATCACCTGGCCGATGATAATCGCCTTGGGGGTATAGAGCAGCCCCATAAAACCCAGCATCCCCCGCCGGGACAAAAAGGCGTAGACCAGCAGGCCGATCACCACCGTGGGCAGGGCCAGCAGGGTGTTGAGGATGGTGATCACCAACCGTTTGCCCCTGAACTTCTTGACTGCCAGGTAGAAGCCCAGGGGCACCCCCAGGATGGAGGCGATCAGGGTGGAGAAAAAGCTGACATGCAGGGAGAGGTAGACAATGGAGTACATCTCCGGGTCCAGCGCCACGATCATGGCGATGGCGGCGCCGAAGCTTTCCCGTAAGAAGTCCATTCAGATTGCCTGCTCTGCTTGTTGCTTAGCGGGCATCGGGAAAAAACAGCGGCATCCCGTGGAGCTGATAGCTGCCGATTACCTCCTGGCCCCGTTCCGATACCAGCCAGCGGGCAAAGGTGTCGGCCAACTCAAACTTGACGTGGGGGAATTTTTCCGGGTTGACCGGGATGACTCCGTAGGGGTTTTGCAGCAGGTCGTCGCCCTCATAGACTACTTCCAGCTCCAGGGCCTGCTCCCGGCCGAACTTGTAATGGAGATAGGTTCCCCGGTCGGCCAGCACGTAACCGTTGCGCTCTTCCGCCATGATCAGGGCCTGGCCCATCCCCTGGCCGATGGAAAGATACCAGCCCCGGCCGTCGCGGGGCGCGGACTGATCGTTGAGTGACAAGCCACTGGCCTGCCAGAGCTGTTTTTCCCGGGCATGGGTGCCGCTGTCGTCCCCCCGGGAAACGAAGGGGGCCCTGGCGGCGGCGATCTTGCGGAAGGCGTCGGCCACATCGGCGCTGTTGCCGACCCCAACCGGGTCGGCGGCCGGCCCCACCAGAATAAAATCGTTGTGCATCAGGTGGTAACGCTTGCTGCCGTAGCCCTCGGCCACGAACCGCTTCTCCCGAACGGTGTCATGGACCATGACCACATCGACATTGCCGTCCATCCCGTCGCGCAGGGCGGCGCCGGTACCCTTGCTCATTACCCGGACGGCAATGCCGGTGTCCTTGGTGAACTCGGGCAGCAGGTGATTGAGCAGCCCCGAGGCCTCGGTGCTGGTGGTGGTGCTCATGGTGATAAACCGGTCGCCGGCCAAAGCCGGAGCGGCGGCCAATAGAAGGCCGCAGATGGTGGTCAATAAAACTCGTTTCATTTTTGCTTTCCTTTTTGGGTTCTTGCCTGTTGGCCCCGACCAACCATTGGTGCGGGAGGAGCCGATGTATCTGCTAAGGCGGGCTACCGGCTTCATGGGGGAAGATCACCCGCCCGCTCTGGGCGATGTCGTAACCTTCCAGGTCGGCGGCCAGCCGCTTGAACTCCTTTTCATGGAGCAGGCCCAGGAAGAGCTGGACCCCTTTCTCAAAAAAACGCTCGCGGGGAATCAGCAGGTCGAAACGCTCCCGGCCCAGAGGCAGAAAATCCAGGCCCAGGATCCCGGCCACCGCTTTGATGGCCGGCCCGACGTCGGCTCGACCGGCCAGAATTTCCAGGCCGACCTCCAGATGGCGGGCCACCTCCCGCTCATAGCCGACCAGTCTTTTCCCCGGCAATCCGATTTTTTGCAACTGCTGCTCAAAAAGCAGCCGGGTGCCGGTACTCAGAGGGCGGTTGACGATCCTGGCCTTACGCGGCCCCAGATCGGCCACGCTGTTAATCCCCAAAGGGTTGCCCTTGGCCAGCAACAGCCCCTGTTCCCGGCTGCAGAAGTTGACCACCGCCGGGGGCGAGGCCAGCTCGTCGGCGGCAAACTGGAAGTTGTAGTCGCCGTTTTCCTGCTGCAGCAGATGGCTGGAGGCCAGGTGGCAAAGGTTGTCCCGCAGGGCCTTGAGGCCGCCGAAACTGCCCACGTTGCCGTAAACCGCCAGGTGACCGGGATGGCTGCGATTGAACAGGTTCAGGGTGCGCTCCAGCAGGGGATCGTCGCTGCCGGCCACGATCAGCAGGCCGTGGTAGGGCGGCAGGGGGGACGATTGCGGCGGCCGGTTGCTGGTGTGGTTTTCCAGCCAGCGATCCACCAGATGGCGAGGGAAAAGCCACTTGCCGGTGACCTTGGTGGCCGGCAGGCCCTTGTCGGCGATCAGGGCGTAGACCATCTTTTCATTGATCGCCAGTAACTTGGCCACTTCCTTGGTGGATAAGAGTTCAGTCATCGTCATAATTTGCCATGCAGGCTGGCCCTAAGAGTTATTCTTCTTGATGATCTCTTCACCGAGGTGGAGGAAACTGAATGCCGATCATTCTTGACCAAGCACTTCCACTCTGATAGCACAAAGCTTGTATTCCGGCGTCCGGGAAAGACGATCCAGAGCATCGAGGGTCAGGTAATTAACCGGCGTTTCGGCAAAATTATATGGCGCCGAAATGGTTCCTTCCTGGGTGCGATCGGTGATTCCGGCCCTGATATCCACGCTGCCCCGCCGGGAGCTAAGGCGCAGCAGATCACGCTCCTTGATCCCCATCCGCTCGGCATCGGCGGGATGAACCTCGGCCCGGGCCTCGGGGGCAATATCGTCGATTTCCGGAGTTTTGCCGGTCATGCTGCTGAAATTGTAGCGGGCATATTCCCGGATGGTGGTAAACAGCATGGGATAGTCACCGTCCACCGGTTCCTGGGGTGGAATGAAATTCTCCGGCACGAACAGGCCCCGGCCACGGGTAAATTTGTCCACATGGAGTACCGGAGTGCCGGGATGATCTTCGCTGGGCACCGGCCACTGCAGGCCGACCCGGTCCAGCCGGGAGTAGTTGATTCCCTTGTATTGAGGCAGCAGTTGGCGGATCTCGGCAAAGATCTCTTCGGGGCTGTCGTAGCGCATCTCATAACCCATTTTGGAGGCCAGTTCACAGAAGATCCACCAATCGGGTTTGGCTTCTCCTGGTGGTTCAACCGCCTTGCGCACCCTTTGAACCCGACGTTCGGTGTTGGTGAAGGTGCCGTCCTTTTCGGCAAAACAGGCGGCGGGCAGGACCACATCGGCCATTTTGGCCGTATCGGTAAGAAAAATATCCTGAACCACCAGAAAGTTAACCTCGTTTAAGGCCTCCTGCACATGACCGATATTGGTGTCGGCCAGGGCCGGATCTTCACCGAAGACATAAAGGGCTCTTATTTCACCTTTTAGAATGTTTTCCCAGACCTCGGTGGCCGGTTTGCCGGGCCGCCGGGGGAGCCGTACCTTCCAGATCTTTTCGTAGAGATCAAACAGCTCGTCGTTGTTCAGCCCCCCATAGCCGGGCAGGGTGTTGAACAGGGCTCCCATGTCGCAGGCGCCCTGAACATTGTTCTGGCCCCGCAGGGGGTTGCAGCCGCCCCCTTCCACGCCCACCTTGCCGCACAGCATGGCCAGGTTGGAAATGGATTTGACCCGGTCGGTGCCGGTGGCGTAATGGGTAATTCCCATCCCGTGGTAGGTGGCGTGACGGCCCGGGGCCGCGTACATCCGGGCGGCCCGGCGGATCAGCTCGGCGTCGATGCCGCATATTCCGGCCACCTCTTCCGGGGAATATTTTTCCGCCACCTTGACCAGCTCGTCATAATCCTCGGTACGTTCCTCGACGTACTTTTTGTCCCACAGCTCTTCTTTTATGATGACATGCACCATCGAATTGAGCAGGGCCACATCGGTTCCCGGCTGGATCCGCAACCAGAGGTCGGCCCGCTCGGCAAAAGCGGTCTTGCGCGGGTCGATGACGATCATTTTGGCCCCCCGGTCCAAGGCCTGGTGAATCCGCAGGCCGATGGTGGGGTGGCTGGTGTCCGGGTTGCTGCCGATCATCATGAAGAGATCGGTCTTGGTGGTATCGGCGATGGAATTGGTCATCGCCCCGCTGCCAAACGTGATGGCCAGACTGGCCACCGTGGGAGCGTGTCAGAGGCGGGCACAGTGATCGATATTGTTGGTTCCGATCGCTGTCCGCATGAATTTCTGCATCAGAAAGTTTTCTTCGTTGGTGGCCCGGGCACAGGAGAAACCGGCGATGGAATCGGCCCCGTACATGGCCTTGATATCGAAAAAACGTGTGGCGGTGTAGTTCAAGGCCTCTTCCCAGGAACACTCCACCAATTGGCCGCCCCTGCGAATCAGGGGGCTGGTCAGGCGATCCCGGTGCTGGACAAAATGAAAGCCGTACCGGCCCTTGACGCAAAGCGCCCCGTAATTGGGCGCCAGATCGGGATCGGCGTTGACCTCGATAACGGTATCGCCCTTGACCTTGAGATTCATCTGGCACCCGGCCCCGCAGTAAGGACAGGTGGTTCGCACCAGGCGAGTCTGTTCGGCCACGATGGGAATGATTTGATCCTTTTTGTTCAAGGCCCCGGTGGAACAGTTGTCCACGCATTTGCCGCAGGACACGCAGGAGTCGAGAAAATTAAAGGAAATACCCCGGGCCCTGCCCTTGTCATCAAAAGATTCGGCGGTCAGGTCAATGGCCCGGTATTCACAGGAATCGGTGCAGTTCCGGCAATAAATACACTTGTTCAGGTCCACCGCAATGGTGGGATGATCGGTACGCCGTGGATAAACGGGCTTGGTGGCCATGCCGGTCTTGTTGGGGTCGAGCCCGTGACTGATGAACTCTCGCTTCAAATCACAACGGTCAAAGGCGGTACAACCGCAGGAAAGGCAGCGCTCCGCTTCATTTTTGGCCATCTGTTCATTAAAACCCAGGCTGATCTCATTGAAATCCTGCACCGCCCGCTCGGGGGGGCGAGATGGCATTTTTTCACGCAATTTTACCCGAATGCCTTCAAAGTTAGTTAGATCTACCTGATCAAAGGATTTGCCCCGGCTGAAGTTAAAACGGCTTTCCGGGGGCTCCTTGGCCACCCCCATGAGCTGGGCGTGAATGTTGTCCGCCGCCCTTCTGGCCGCCACCACCGACTGAATCACCGAACGGGGACCATTGGTGGCATCGCCGGCGGCGTAAACTCCAGGGAGGTTGGTCTGAAAATTGCGGGGATTGGACTTGATATTGTTTTTGGGGGTCAGCTCCAGGCTCTCTTCGTGGCTGCCGCCGCGGAACACGCCATCACAGGCGGATTGGCCGGTTGCCACCACCACCGTGTCCACTTCCAGGTGAATGCCGGTTCCCGGCACCGCTTGGGGGTGACGGATACCTTTGGCATCGGGTTCGCCCAAGACCATCCGGATCAGTTCCACATCCAGGCCCCGATCGCCGGCACTTTCAATTTTGACGGGTGACGCCATCAGCAGAAATTGCACCCCCTCCGCCTCGGCCTCCCTAATATTTCGCTGATTGGCAGGCATTTCGGTCCGGTTACGGGGATAGATCATGGTCACTTCATCCACCCCGCTGCGCAGCAGAGAACGGGCCGCTTCCACGGCGGTGTTGCCGCCGCCGATCACCGCCGCCCGTTTGCCGCAGTCAACCGCCACCCCTTCATTGACCTGACGCAGCAGTTTCAGTGCGGGAATCACTCCGGGCAGGGAGCCGCCTTCAATATCCAGAGATTCGTTATGGTTGGCGCCGACGGTCAGCAGTGTAGCCCCGTATCCCTGCTCCCGCAGGCTCTCCAGGTTGAAGTCCCGGCCCCAGCGCTGGCCAAGACGGACCGAGATGCCAAGGCGCAGAATGGTGCTGATTTCATAATCCAGGACCTGATCGGGAATTTTGTAGCGGGGCAGACCGTAGCGCAGCATCCCGCCCAGCTTGGGAGCGGCTTCGAAAATGGTGACGTCATGGCCCTTGAGGGCCAGGTAATAGGCGCCGGTAAGTCCGGCGGGACCGCCGCCGATCACCGCCACCCGCTGTCCCGTGGGCGGCGCTGGTTTCAACTTGAGGTCCACCTTGTTGGCCATGCACCAGTCGGCGACGAAACGCTTGAGGTGATTAATGGAAATCGGATCATCCACCATCATTCGGCGGCAGCGAGTTTCGCAGAAACGAGGGCAAACCCGGCCAACGGAAAAAGGTAACGGGTTGCGCTCCATGACCAGACGCACCGCTTCCTCGTACTGTCCTTTGGCCACATGGGCAATATATCCCTGAACGTTAATCTGGCCCGGACAGGTCAGGTTGCAGGGAGCCTTGCAATCACCGAAATGGGTCTGGCCCAGGAGTGCCAGGCGCTCTTTGCGCTGTTCCACCAGTTCCTTGCTTTCGCTGTCGATTTCCATCCCCGCTGCCACGGCGGTGGTACAGGCCCGGCCCGGTTCATCCCGGCCGTTGATCTGCTGGTTAACTTTATTCATAGCGTTACGTATACTCGCCGATGCTCGCCAGTAACTTGGCCACTTCCTTGGTGGATAAAAGTTCGGCCGTCGTCATAATTTCCCATGCAGGTTGGCCCCAAGAGTTATTCTTCTTAATGTGACGGTTGGAATGGGGCAATATAATTTTTCTTATAAACTTATAGTTACCAACAATAACCAGAAACCACCCCAAAAGACCATTCACAGTCGTTGGGACGGGATATTTCTTAAACCCGCCGCCGTTCTGGTTTACAACTGTTGACAGTTGCCCTTTAGCGCCGAAATCAAGGTTGCCGACTATGGTGCTTGACAGTTAGGCTAATCCTGTTTTTACCCCGACCATGAAAACAATAAAATTTCTGCCGAATAATGTCTCCAGCGAGGTGGAGGAAGGGGGAAATCTGCTGGCTGTCGCCTGGGCTGGGGGTTACGTCAACGCCTACTGCGTTGGCGACGGGGGTTGCGGCAAGTGCAAGGTGGCGGTGGAATCCGGCGAAGCGGAGTCCGACAAGGCCCGGTTGAAGAGCGACGATTACTCCGCCGGCCCTGGTTACACAGCATCACCAGTGACATTTGGTGAACCAAGCTCTCGCTGCCAGAAGGGCACCTTCAGGTTCACATTCGTAGAATATTGAGCTTTGGTCCCAGCGCCCTGTCTGGACAGGCCTACAGTGAGCGGCCGTATTCGGGCAGGTCAATTGCGCGCGCCCGACCGTAACCGATCAGACTGAACATGCCGGACATAAACCCGTGATCTCGATGGTTTGCTGAGCCATGCGGAAGCCCAGTTCCCGGGCCTTACGGTCGATGGTGGCGCTGATATCGGCATCAGAGAGTTCCGCCACGGCCTGGCAGCGCTCGCAAATTAAAAACTGGGCAGGATGTTCATGCTGGGGTGCACCGCAGCCCAGATAGGCGTTGAGGGATTCCAGCCGGTGCACCAGCCCTTGGGCCAACAGGAACTCCAAAGCCCGGTAGACCGTCGGCGGCGTCACGTTGGCCCGCTCCGTCCGCAATCGCTCCAGCAACTCGTAAGCCTTCACCGGCTCGTGGCTGGTCCAGACCAGTTCCAACACCCGCCGCCGCAAGGCGGTCAACCGCACCCCCCGGGCCTTACAGACCGCATCGGCGCGGCTCAGAGCCTCGTCCTGGCAGTTCTGATGGTTGTGCCCCTCGTGCTGGAAGCCGGTAACCACTGCCCTATCATTCATGGTCCCACCTGATTACCGTTGTAAATGCAACATCATAGCATCTAAATAGGCCGTGGCACCCAGCATCGCTCCGCTGCGCGGCCTGCCTGTCGCTTATCCGCCCAAATCCGAAGCTTTGTGTCAATAATGGCTGACGGCCATCTTGTCAAAGAAAAAATGGTCCGTAATGCGCGCCTGGGTTAAAAGGTTATCTGCCTGAAAATGCATGAGTGACCTTTTTCGATAGCAGAAACAGATAAATCGCCACGGCTTGAAAAGCTGCCTGCACGACCAGCACCGGCGCAAATGGCTGGTCCCAGGTCAGCGCCAACGCCCAAGCGATCAGAAAAGCGGTAACGCTGAACAGGCTGCTCAACAGCAAAAAGCGACGGAAGTCCGGGGCCAGCAATGCTGCCGTCCAGGCAGGCAGCAGCAAGCACGCCAAGGCAGCAGACAACCCCAGGGTCATGCTGCCCACCACGACCAGCAACAAACGCCAACCGAGATCCATCCAGGCGGCCCAGGCCTTGACTTTCCGATGCTGCCCCTGGTCTGCTCCCAATTGACTTAGTAACCAGGTACGATAGAGCCAAGGCAACAGCAGCAGCGTTAAAGCAACCAGGCTCAAAATCCAATAGATATCGCCCAAGGTCAGAAAATACACCTGACCTTCCGCCCAGCGGGCTGCGGACAGGCTGGCCTGCGAAAAGTTGCTGGCCAGCAGGATCGAAGCCGCCAATGCCAGCAAAAAGATCACCAGCGCAAGGCGCTCCTGGTCCTTGTGCCGCTGCAACACACCCATGAGCACGGCCGAAAAGGCCAGCGCCGTGGGAACCAGCGGCCAGGCCAGCACACTGGCGACCAGACCACCACTGGCCGCCCCCTGCGCCAGGGCCAGCCCCTGCCAGGCCGAGCCGCGAACAAAAAAGGCAGCCCCCCCGAGCCCCAACAAAACGGCCATCAGCAGGCCGCCGACAAAGGGCCAAAGCAACAAGCTATCCCAAGCTTCAAGAGGCATGTTGCAACAACTCCATTCTATACTCCAACGCGCCACTGGCCTGAATAAAGTCCTGGTCATGACCGGCCATCACCAGGCTCTGATGGGGCTGCAGGCGCGCCAGCAAGGCCAGGCTTTGTGAGCGAACCTGAACATCCAGGTGATTACTGGGCTCATCCAGCAGGATCACTTCTGCCTGGGAACCCAGCACGGAAGCCAAGCGCAAGAGTTGCCACTGACCACCACTGAGTTGATCCAGGCGCCGATCCACCAAATGCTCGATTAAGGGCAGGGTGGCCGGCTGAACTCCCATCGCCCCCAGCCAATCCCGACCACTCAGGGGCCAAAGCGAAGGTCGAGGGTGCTCTTGGGCCAGATACACCCAGCGCACCCCGGATGACCACACCAGGTTCCCGCCCAACGGCGAAAGCTGACCGCTCAGAGTTTTCAGCAACAGGGATTTGCCGCTGCCATTAGGCCCAATCAAAGCCCAACGTTCTCCTGCGGCCACCCGCCAGTTGATGGGATTGGTCAGCGGCTGCTGATAACCGAGCACCAGTTGCTGCAACTGCAAATAAGGCTCAGTGGTGCTCAAAGGATGCCGCCCATTGGTTCATCAGTTGTAGATAGCCCGCCAGCCCCTCACCGATTGGCGGTTCCAGGGGCAAGGCAAATTTGGGCCAGCCCAGTTGCTGTTCCAGAAAGCGGGCACCCCGCTCGGGTTGGTGACTGGCATACAGTATCCGCCCCTGTTGGGCTTCAAACTGCCGCACCAGCCGCCGCAGATGTGCCGAGGTCGGTGGCAGGCCAGGAATCGGCTCAAGATAACCAACACTTTTGACTGGCAGCCACTCTTCCAGATAATCCAGATCTTCGTGATAGACAATAAATTGCTGGTTCGGCTTGATCCTGTCGGCTAATGCCTCGGCATGATCACGCAGTTGCCGGCCCAAAGCCTCAGCGCGCGCTTCCAGTTCTTCTGCCTGCTCGGGGAAGAATAAGCCTAAGCGCTGACCGATCGCATGAGCGACCCGGGCCATGCGATAAGGGTCGACATTAAAATGCGGATTGCCTTCATCATGCACATGCCCGGCATTAGGGCCATCTACGGTGATGGAAGGACGCAGGTCCGTGAAATCCGAAGCCCGCAGGTGTCCCGAACGCCCGACATTGACACCCGGATTGGCGGCATTGCCGGTCACCGCAGGCAGCCAGCCTTCTTCCAGCCCCGCCCCCATTTCAATTAGAAGGTCGGCACGGCGCACCGCCGCCATGAAGCTGGGGCGCGCATCCAGATCATGTGCATCGCGATCAGGCGCGGCCAGTACCCGCACCTGCACCAAATCCCCGCCGATTTCTTCGGCCAGCATTCCCAGCGTTGAAGTTGTGGTGACCACGCGAAAACTGCTGGCCCAGGTCGTTGACGTCAGTAAAAGGGCACTTACCAGCAGCATTGCACCAAGCCAGAATTTCTTTTGCATATGGTCTCCTTATTGCAGCTCTCGGAACAGAAAAAATGGGCTTGTTAGCCCAGGGCACCTTGATCACTTTTAGAAGGTGTGGGCGCCATGCGCACCCAGGGCCACATTTACTTGCAGCATAAACTCCCAGCCCTTGTCGCTGCGACCGTCATCCCCGGCAAAGTCGTTGTGGTTCAACTGGGCACGCAGGAAAACAGGCTCTGTCGGGCGGAAAGTAACCTGGCCGGAGTAACGGTAGGAAGTATCGTGGTTGGTGCCATCACCGCGCCCCAGTTCATTGGTCAAGCCCAGGGCTTCGGCACGCAGCCCGGCTTCCCAGCGAGGAGCAAAGCCATAGACCCCTTGCGCATAAAGGCCATCCTGTTTGTTCTTGAAGCTGGATACATTGCGGATATGGCCAACCGGGCCATGGCTGTCAGCTGCAAAATTTACATCCCTGCGATCCACATCGATTTCGCGGTAGAAGTATTCAGCCTGCAACGTCAGGTTACCGTGACCATGACTCCGCCCGGTTTCATATTTATAGACAGCATCCAAGCCGGCAAACCAGGCCTTGCCATCCCAGTCTTCATGACGGGTGGAATGCTCGCTGGTGTATTGGTAACTGAAGCTGTAACCGGCAGAAGCCCCCAGTTGCAGGGCATGGTCATGGCCCAGATCCGGTGCCCATTTGGTAAAGGCGGTCAGCAAGCGCGGACCGGAACGATCTTTCAGGATCCGGTTGGTTCCATCCAGTGCTTCCTGCTCACCGATGTAGTTGGCCACTTCCGGGTTTTCACCCTGCAAAAGTTCCACCCCCACCAGGGTATAGCTGTCCCGGGGGGCCAGCCAGGTGGTCTGGATACCGATTTCCTGAAGGCCATGGTCGCCAAACAAGTACTCATTAACCAGTGGACGATCGACAAAATCCCAATCATGGCTGTGGCGGCTGTTGATGTAACCGATGCCAGACAGGAATTTTCCCACTTTCAGTTGGAAGCCGGCCGGCAGGCTACGGGTTTTCAGGTAGGCTTCTTCCACCTCAATATGATTGCTGTCAAAACCCAGCATCAGCATGCCATCCAACAGGTCTCCCAAACTGGCCTCAAAGGCCAACTCTGAGTGACCCAGATTAAAACCTTCTGCCAAGCCATGGCTGTGATTATCCCCATTATCATGATGGTGATGGTCGCCACCAAAACCGGCCGGACTGTGGTTGCCCTGTTTTAGTTCATTGAAGTAGATGCCATCCAGAATCAGTGATACCCGAATATCGAGATTTTTATCTGAGGCCAAAGCCGGTGCGGCCAAGCTAACAGCGACAGCAGCGGCTGTTGTCAAAGCAAATTTTTTCATGATGGACTCCTCTGGCAAGTCAAAATCAGGGTTAAACGAAATGTTATATCATTGCATATTAAGTGTTGCAGAGTAAGCTTGTCAACGAAAAATTGGTACGATGCTTATTAAAGCCGAAAGCCCCATCCACATTGAAGTTGGCGTTGAGGGTGGCGGTCCAAACGTCAACGTTATCTCGGGCACCGATGGTCAGGTTTTTGAGGCCCACGGCGTTACGTCGAGCCAGCCAGTATCTTGCCGGTCGTCGTTAGTTAAATGTAAATTGTTTTTTCCGATCACCTGTATCGGCTTTCATAACTATTACCTATTGGCTGAAATCGGCTCCCCTTTGCTATAGTCACCAGCTGCTACTGGCGCCGCCAAAGCCGCTCGATACCGTTTAATTGCTACAGCCAAGGAGGATCTCCACATGTTTTACAAACTGCTGCCCACCTTTGCCCTGGCCCTTGCCCTGGCCTTTTCCCCTTTCATTGCCCCGGTCGTAGCCAACGCTTCTCAAGCGCCGGATAAGATCACCATTGTCGCCATCCCCGACGACAGCGCCGACAACATGCGCCAGTTCTTCGGCCTGATTGCCCGCCACATTGAGGACGCCACCGGGATTCCCACCGAGTACGTCCATGTGGAAAACTATGCCGCCACCGTCACCGCCCTGGCCACCGGCCGGGCGCAACTGGCCTGGTTCGGTGCCGTTACCACCGCCCAGGCCTACCTGATGATGGGCGATGAGCTGGAGGTGGTGGCCGCCCGCGATATCGACAAAGAGTTTATCAGCTACTTCATCGCCAACGCCGATGCCGGAATTCCGCCGGTCAACGATCTGGCCGAACTGGCCGAGTTGGTCCAAGGCAAAAACCGGACCTTTACCTTCGGCAGCAAGAGCAGCACCTCCAGCCACCTGATGCCCCGCAGTTTCTTTGCCGACCAGAGCGGCCAGCGCCCCGAGCAGGTTTTTCGGACGGTGGCCTACAGTGGCAGCCATGACGTGGTGCTGCAAAAGGTGGCCAACGGTGAATTTCACCTGGGCGCCCTGGGTCAGCCCCCCTATGACCGGGCCTCCGACGAGCTCAAGGCCAAGGCCCCGATCATTTACACAACCCCCAAGTTCACCAACTACTGCTTTGCCACCCGCAAGAGCCTGGGGCAGGAGACCATCGACCAAATCCACGCCGCCCTGCTCGGCCTGCATGAGTCCGACGAGGGCCGCCAGGCTTTGGATTATCTGAAATCCGAAGGCTTTGTCGATGCCGACATGAGCGAGTGGATGGGCTATGTGGAGCTGCTCAAGTCCGGGGTTGATATCGGCAACTGAGAGTTTTCCGCCTGACCATTTTTTATGCGTGATCATCAGCAACAGTCAATGGATGCCAATTCACCTCCACCTTCTCCGGCCCCTCCGGCCCCGCCGGTATTTCGCCTGCAGGGGGTGGGCAAGCGTTTCGGCCACCAGTGGGTGTTGCGGGAGATTGGCTTTGAAATCGCCGCCGGTGAGCGGGTGGCGATCATCGGCCCGTCCGGGGCCGGCAAGACCACCCTATTTCGGCTGCTTTGCGCGGTGTTGCCGGCCGATGCCGGGCAGATCGAGGTCTTCGGCCAGCCCTGCGCCGGGCTGCGGGGGCGCAAGCTTAAACGGATGCGGCGGGATATCGGGGTGCTCTACCAGTCCGACAACCTGATCCCCCAACTGCGGGTGGTCCACAACGTGCTGATGGGCCGGCTGGGCCGCTGGTCGCTGCCCCGGGCGCTGATCTCCCTGCTCTGGCCCCAGGATCTGCCCGCCGCCCGCGCCGCCCTGGAAAGAGTGGAGTTGGCCGACCGGCTCTGGGCCATGCCCGGTGAACTCTCGGGCGGCCAACAACAGCGGGTGGCCCTGGCCCGGCTGCTGGTCCAGCAACCCCGCGTGATGCTGGCCGACGAGCCGGTCAGCCAGCTCGATATCCGCCTGGGGCGGGAAATCATTGAGCTGCTCTCCTCCATCGCAACCACCCTGGGCAATACCCTGCTGGTCAACCTGCATACCCTGGAGCTGTTGCAGGGCCATTTCCAGCGGGTGCTGGCCTTAAAAGACGGGCGGCTGTTCTGGCAGGGGCCGCCCGCCGGTCTGAACCGGGAACTGCTGCGCGAGCTGTACGGCACCGAATATCAAGCGCTGTACCTGGAAGAAAGCGCCGATGTCCGCTGACCAGCTGGCAGACAACACCTCCGGCAGCCCCCGCACCGCCGCCGGGGATAAATTCCCCAACCCCTCGCCCCTGCCGGAAAAACGCCCCTGGGGGCCCTGGGCCGCCATCTTTACCATTGCGGTGCTGCTGGTGGCCGCCTTCACCAGCGCCGAGTGGGATTTCACCGCCCTGACCGATCCCGACCAGCGCCGACTGGCCTTGGGCCGCATGGGCGCCTGGCTGGCCGCCTTTGCCGCCCCTGATTTCAGCGCGGAATTTCTGCGCCACTGCTGGGCGCTGACCCTGCAAACCCTGTCGGCGGCGGTGATCGGCACCGGCCTGGCGGTGGTGGCGGCGATCCTGCTGGCCATGGGTTCGGCCCGGGCGGTGAGTGTTGGCGAGGAAGAGCTCACCGGCTGGCACCGCCTTTTCCCCTTGCGCAGCCCCACCGCTTTGCTTTGTTCCCTGTGCCGGATTATCCAGGATATACTGCGGGCGGTGCCCGATTTTGTCTGGGCGGTGATTCTGGTGGCGGTGATCGGCTTGGGGCCGATGACCGGCGCCCTGGCCCTGGCCCTCAACATTACCGGGATTCTGGCCAAGGTTTATTCCGAACTCTGGGACTCGGTGGATGAGCGGCGCTACGAGCAGGTGCGGGTGGCCGGCGGCGGTCGCCTGGCCGTGCTCTTCTACGGGATCGGGCCGCTGGCCGCCCGCAGCGTGCAGAGTTTCACCCTGATGCGGGCCGAGTGCGCCATCCGCAACGCGGCGGTGATCGGGGCGGTGGGCGGCGGCGGGCTGGGGGCCGATATCTGGTACCAGATCCAGTTCGGGGCCTGGGACAAGGTGACCACCCTGCTGCTCTTTACCCTGGCCCTGACCTTAAGCGCCGATCTGCTCAGCAACTTTATCCGCCGCCAGTTGCGCAGCGACCCCAACCACCCCCGCGCCGCCCGGCATCAGTCGGTGGCCTGGCAACTGGCCCGGAGCTATATCGGGGTGGGGGCGGCCCTGGCGGTGGCGGTATGGTCGTTCTGGTTCATGGGCTGGGGCGATAACGCGCCGCCCGGGCAGCAAGCCCGCAACTTTCTGCTGCCGGCCCTGGAGCTGCTTTCCGGGGAGGCCTGGCAGCATATCGCCTTTTTCGAGCGGATGCTGCGCCCGGACCTGGAACCGGCCTTTGTCCTGACCGTGATCCAGTCGGCATCGGTCCCTCTGGCCATGGCCCTGGTGGGCACCCTGCTGGGGGTGCTGGCGGCGGCGATGCTCAGCTACCCCCACTCCTTTTCCTTCATGTGGGAATCGCACCAGTTCACCGGTGAGGCCGCCCCCTGGTGGCTGAAGCTGCCGCGCCGCCTGCAGATGGTGCTGGCCCGGCTCACCGGCCTGATCTCCCGCGGGGTGCCGGAGGTGATGTGGGCCTTCCTCTTCATCGCCTTCTTCGGCCCCGGCCTGCTGGCCGGCACGGTGGCGATTGCCATCCACAGCGCCGGGGTGCTGGTACGGGTCTTCAGCGAGAGTATCGACAACATCCCCTACCGACGCTTCGAGCAATCCTTCAGCGGCTCACGCCCCACCTGCTTCGGCCTGGTGGCGGTCCCCACCGCCTGGCGCGACTGGCTGACCTACGCCTTCTTCCAGTTCGAGTCCAACGTCCGCACCGCCGTGGTGCTGGGAATCGTCGGCGCCGGTGGGCTGGGCTTCCAGTTCAGCTTCAATTTCGAATGGTTCCGCTTCGAAAAGGCCGCCACCTACCTGCTGATGATCATCGCCCTCACCGTGATCATCGACCGCACTTCCCGGCTGCTGCGTTTTTCCAGGGTATAGCGGGGATCTTAACCGGCCGGGTTATGGCTTCCAAATTTTGGCGAGGCGGGAGCGGCGGATGTTTTTGTCGCGAGTGGCCAATGGCAGGCCGTGCGCCTGAGCGGTGGCCACGATGATTCGGTCGGCCGGATCGCCATGGAAGGTTTCGGGCAGGCGATCAAGGGTCAGAATAACGGCAACATCCATTGGCAAGAGAGTTACGGTTTCAGGAGCCGCCGCCACCGGCAACCAACGGTCAAGCGGCATATCGAGGGACAACCTGCCTTTGGCGGCCAGCATTTGCGCCTCCCACAGGCTGATGGAGGCAAGTGTCGGCGGGGTGCCGGCGGAGGCCAGAGCGTCCAGACTATCGCGCTCGGCGGCCATCAGTTCCGGTTGACCGAGCAACCACCATAACCAGACATGGGTATCGAGCAGCGGCGGCATCACCGGTCCGTGTTGCCGTGGGCTTCAAAGTCTTCGGCCTTAAGAACCGAATCTTCCGGTTGTGCGGTCAGCACCCCATGCCCCCGCAGCCGCAGCCAGGGCGGGGTGCCACCGGAAGCCGGAGCGGCCGGAACCAAGCGAGCCACCACCTTGCCCCGCCTGGTCAACTCGACGGCAGCCCCGCTATGTTCAACCTTGCGAATCATATCCAGGCAGTGAGCCTTGAATTCCGTAACGCTTATCGCTTTAGTGGTCATTTGGCCCTCCAAATGGTCATGTCTGATAATAGCGTATGGATTCTTCCCTCGCCAGGAAAAAGTGTAATGGGCTTCGTAGTCAGCAGAAACGCCCAAGGGCGGCAACAATCCTCCGCCAAACGGCAAAGAAAACGATACCTCTGCCTTGGAAGCTACACCCGGATGATATTGACCAGGTGAGAGACGTGGTTGAACTCGGGATCGCCGGTCACCAGATCGGCTTCATGTTCAAGGGCGGAGGCCAGGGCAAAGGCGTCGGCGTAAGAAATGAGGTGGCGGGCCTTGAGTTCGGCCGCGCGGAAAATCAACTCGTTGGGGTAGGGTAAAATTTCGAGACCCAGCCGGCTCAGGTTTACAAAGGTTGCCAGTTTCTTCTGTTCGCCGAAGCGGCGCTGGGTAAGATAGATAATCTCGCCGACATTGATGGCGTTGATCAGGCCCACCGCCTGCCCGGTCGCTACCCTTTGCAGCAGCTCGCGGACTTTTTCCGCCCCGGGCTCTTTTTGCAGGAAGCGCAACAGGGCAAAGCTGTCGAACAACAGCTTAGGCATCCGTAGAATCCCGGGAACCCCGAAAATCCCGGCGCCGCTCCGGCCCCAGTTCGTCTGCCAGGGAAGGCTCCGGTGGCAGAGAGCCGTAAGCCTCCGCCACCGGATCAACGTTCATCGGCACCAGGCAGATGATCTCGCCATACTCAACGACCCGGATCGGAGTCCCCGGTTCAAGATGGTGTTTTTTACGTAGTTCCGCCGGTATAACTACCTGTCCCTTGCTTGATATTCTGGATGCTGACGGCATGACCACCTCCAATGTAAAACGTTTTCATGAAACGTAAAACATGCCGTGCCAGTTGTCAACCATGGAAGCGCGGTATGCATAAAACCGGCAACGGCGGTCGGCTTAGCAGCCGCAACTGCCGGTATTGCAGGAGCTGCCGCAGCCCCCGCCGCTTAGCGGTTTTTCCGAGCTGACCGTAAAACCGCCGCCCCCACAACCGCAGCCCGAGGAGGCTTCCCGGTAGTCGATGGTGATCTTGCCGGTGGCGGCCAGCATCTCCCGGTCGGCCAGCAGGGTGAGGTCGTGCTGCTGCACCAGTTGGTCGTTGTCGCCGGCCTGGTCCAGCACCAAGTTCAAACTGGGGCCGGCGCAACCGTTTTGGGCCATTATCCGGATCGGCGAATCGACCTTGTTGGCGGCCATGTATTCCTTGATTTTGTCGGCGGCGACTGCGGTAACTTCAATCATCTTGGTTCTCCATGTAAAAAGGGTTGGGTAAAAAAACGACCGTCAGGCGGCGGTCAGTTCGTTAAGGCTTTTTTCGCATTTGGCGGCCACCAGGCCGGCGATGGTTTCCCGTTTGAAATCCCGGTTTTTGAGCATCTCCTTGCTGGCGTTGAGCAGGCCGGTGCGGATCTTGCGCCCCCGGGCCGCTTCGGCCGCCGCCGCCAGTTTGGCTCGCAGGGCCTCGGGCTCCAGCCCTTCGGCCTGGCCCAGCGGCCCCAGTTCGGCCGCCTGCTGGGTAAAATTGGTGATGATCTTGACGAAGTTGGGCCCTTCGGCGGCCGAGGCCCAGTCGATCAGAAAACGGCGGCGGTCCAGCCCCAGCCGGTCCATAACCTCGTGCACCAGGGCGGCCGAGACCAGGGCATGGTAGTTGCCGTCCAGGTAGTGGCATTCGCCGGGGTGGCAACCGCCGACAAAGATGGCATCGGCCCCGGTGGCCAGACCCTCCAGGGGGAAAGAAGGGTCCAGGCGGCCGGTGCACATGATCCGGATAACCCGAATATTGGGCGGATACTGATAGCGCCCCACCCCGGCCGAGTCGGCGGCGGTATAACAACACCAGTTACAAAGAAAGCCAAGAATTTTCGGGCTGTACGGTTCAGACATTGTTTTCTCCTTCTTCCTGGCCAAAGGCCTTAATCTGCGCCATGATGCCGTCAAAGGTGAAGCGGCCCATATCGATGGCCAGGGTCGGGCAGCGGGCGGCGCAGACCCCGCAGCCTTTGCAGGAAGCGGTCACCGTCTCCGCCTTGCGCCCCTTTTCCACCTTGTGCAGCCGGATCGCCTTGTAGGGACAAAAGGTCTCGCAGACCCCGCAGCCGATGCATTTTTCGGTTTCGACCCGGGAGACAATGGGGGCCGGGGTGATGGTGCCCTTGGCCAGCGGCTGGCAGGCCCGGCCGGCCGCTGCCTGGGCCTGGGCGATGGTCTCGTCCATCCCCTTGGGGGCGTGGATCAGGCCGCAGACATAGGCGCCGTCCACCGGCAGGTCCACCGGTTGCAGCTTGACATGGGCCTCCAATAGAAAGCGCTCGGCGGTGACCGGGGTTTTCAGCATCCCCGCCAAAACCACGGGGTCTTCGGGGACGATGCCGGCGGCCAACACCACCAGGTCGGCGGCCAGTTGCAACTCCTCGTTGAGCAGCGGATCGAAGGCGCTGACCTGGAGCGGCCCCTCCACCCCCCGGGCCTTCTCCAGCCGGGGCGGGTTATCCGGCTGGTAACGAATAAAATTAACCCCCAGTTCACGGGCCCGGCGATAGTCGTCTTCCATGAAGCCGTAGGCCCGCATATCGCGGTAAAAGACGGTGATCTGCATCTCCGGCCGCCGTTTTTTCAGGCGCAGGGCGTTCTTCAGGGCCTGGCCGCAGCAGACCCGGCTGCAATAAGACAAATCCTCGCCCCGGGAGCCGGCACACTGGATCATCACCATCCGGTTCCAGGTGCGGGGCAAGGTCTTGGCGGTCAACTTTCCTTCCAACTCCATTTGGGTCAGAACCCTGGATGACCGACCGTGAAGGTACTGGTCGGGCTGGTAGGGGCGGCCGCCGGTGGCCAGTACCACCACCCCGTGATTGATCACCACGGTGCCGTTTCTGGTGTTCAGGGTGCTGCTGTAGCTGCCGATATAGCCGGAAACGGCGCTGACCTCGCTGCCGGTGTAAACCTTGATCAACTTGTGTTTGCGCACCCGGTGGGCCAGTTCCGCCACCGTCGGGCGGGTATCGTTGCCGTGGCGATCGGCGGTGAGCTTCAGGGCCTGGCCGCCCAACCGCGAAGAGCGCTCCACCAGGGTGACGGCAAAGCCCTGCTCGGCGATGGCCAGGGCGGCGGTCAGCCCGGCCAGGCCGCCGCCCACCACCAAGGCCGACGGGGTGACCGGCAACTGCTGCTCGGCCAGGGGGGTCAGCAGGGCCGCCTTGGCCACCGCCATTCGTACCGCGTCCTTGGCCTTGGCGGTGGCGGCCTCCGGTTCGTGCATGTGCACCCAAGAGCACTGGTCGCGTATATTGGCCATTTCAAAGAGCGAGCGGTTCAGCCCCGCCTCGCGCATGGTGGCCTGGAACAGCGGCTCGTGGGTGCGCGGGGTGCAGGCCGCCACCACCAGCCGGTTCAATTTGTGTTCGTGGATCGCCGCCACCAGTTGCCCCTGGGCGTCCTGGGAGCAGGAGTAGAGGTTGTCTGTGGCATAGACCACATGGGGCAGGGTGGCGGCGTATTCGGCCACCGACGGCACCTTGACCACCCCACCGATATTGATCCCGCAATGGCAGACAAAGACCCCGACTCGGGGCTCCTCCCCGGCCACCTCGGTTTCCGCCGGGAAAGAGGCGCTGATGGTGGCGCTGCCCCGGGCCGGGGCCAGTTGGCCGGCGCAAAGAGCGGCGGCCCCGCCGGCCTGGGTGACCGAATCGGGAATATCCTTGGGCCCTTGGAAGGCGCCGATCACGTAGACCCCGGGCCGGCTGGTGGCCAGCGGGGCGTAGTGATCGGTGGCGGCAAACTGGTAATGGTTGAGGTCGATTCCGGCGGCGGTGGCTAACGCCTGGGCGTCGGGCAGGGCCTCCAGCCCCTGGGAGAGCACCACCAGATCGAATTTTTCGTAGTTATGATGGCCGGATTCATCGCTCCAGGTCAGCAGCAGCTTGCCGTCGAAGAGATCTTCCACCTTGGGCGGCCGGGCGTAGATCACCCGGAAGTTGTTTTCCTTTACCGCCCGTTCCCGGGCCGCGTCGAACCCCTTGCCGTGGGTGCGGATATCCATGTAAAAGAGGGTGATTTCCGCCTCCGGCTCGTGCTCGCGGGCCAGGGTGGCCTGCTTGATCGCGTACATGCAGCAGACCGACGAGCAGTAATTGTTGCCGCAGGTCTCATCGCGGGAGCCGATGCATTGCAAGAAGGCGATCTTGCGGGGATGGCGCTCATCGGAGGGGCGGACGATCTCGCCGCCGGTGGGTCCGGAGGCGCACATCAGCCGCTCGTGCTCGAAGGCGGTCAGCACGTCGTCGAACTGGCCCCAGCCGTAGCGGCGCATCACCTCTTCATCGACCCGGCCGAAGCCGGGGGCCAGCACCACCGACCCCACCGCCAGCTCAAGGATCTCTTCCTGCTGGCTGAAGTCGATGGCCCGGGCCTGGCAGACGGCGGTGCAAAGGCCGCAGGTGTTGTGCTTGAGGCGCAGGCAGACCGAGTCGTCGATATGATAGGTCGTGGGCACCGCCTGGGGGTATTCGATGCGGATGGCGCTGGTGCGGCTCAGGTTTTCGTTGTAGTCGTCGCCCAGCAGCTTCAGGCAATACTGGGCGCACTGGCCGCAGCCGGTGCATTTCTCCTCATCGATATAGCGGGGGCGGCGGCGGATGCGGGCGGTGAAGGCGCCGGCGTCGCCGTCGAGGCCGATCAGCTCCGCCTTGGTGATGATCTCGATATTGGGGTCGCGGCCGGCCTCCACCAGCTTGGGGGCTAAAATGCAGAGCGAGCAGTCGTTGGTGGGGAAGGTCTTGTCCAGCCGGGCCATCACCCCGCCGATGGCGCTGCTCTTCTCCAGCAGATAGACCTTGTAGCCCAGCGGGGTTAGGTCCAGGGCCGTCTGGACCCCGGCCACCCCGCCGCCCACCACCAGCACCGCCCCAACGGGCTTGGCTGGGGCGACACTATCCTTGTTTTTCCCGGCAAGGGGAGCATTCATGGGTTTCCCTCCGTAAGTTCAGAACCGGGCGAAGCGGCCGCCAACGCACCGGTTCTGCTGGGAAGAAAACCAGGGGATCAGGTGGGAGCGGCGACTTGCCCGGCTCGGCATCTCCAAGCGGCCCGAACCGGGCCGCCGGGGCTGAATCAGCGTGATAAAATCGTGTGGTGCAACATGATTAAATGTTCCGTGCCTCCGACGAGCAAATCCTAATGGGCCATGGCCGGGTTAGCCGGCGACCATACCGTGCAGTAAGCGCAAACAGCCTCCAAATATGCCGAAACCACACTCGGTTGTCGAATAGTTAATATTGATAAACCAAAACACTGATATCGTAAATATCGATCATGCCCAGCTTTGGGTAATCGAATTTCTCGATAATATCCTTATTTTTAATAGGAATTTGCTGTTGGACTTATGGCCGGCAAGTCTGCTCTATTGGATACTTTTATTTTTTGATCCCTTATCGTCTGGCTGCTTGCCAAGCCCTTGCAGCCGGGAGGCATATCCTATGGGTGTTAAATTGACTCGCGGTATCATGCTGTTGCTTTTAGTACCGTTATTGAGCCTGCTGCTTGCCTGCGACCAACAAGAGCAAGAACAGCCGGCGGCGGCATTCAACGGCACCATTTTTTTCGCCGGCTCTTCCACCCTGGCCGTTGTCATTGCCCAGATTGGGGAACAGTTCACCCGGACCTACGCCACCTGGGACCAAGTGGACGCAACTCTGCCGGCAGAGAAGATTCGAATCAACGTGATCACCGGTGGCTCCGGCGCCGGCGCTCGAGCGGTGCTGGACGGTACCGCCGATTTCGGCATGGTGGGCCGGGAAGTGCGAGACAGCGAGCGGACGGCCATGTCCAACTACCAATCGCTGACCGTGGGCATTGATGCCCTGTTGCTTGCCACCCACCAGGACAATCCGCTGGCCGGCCGACGCCACGACCTGACCGCGGCGGAGGTGAGGCGGATATTTTCCGGGGAGATCAGCCACTGGCAGGAATTCAACCCCGAGCTGCCGGCCGAAGAGATCGTGCTGCTGGTAAGAGACGTGGGCGGTGGCGCCCACAGCGTGTTTCAAAACAGCGTCATGGGCCAGACGGAAGTGAGCAACCGGGCCGTGCAGGCACCCACCATGACCGCTCTGGTGCCCCGCCTGGCCGGCAATCGCCGGGCCATCGGCTATGCTTCCTACAGCGTGGCCGAGGCTTACGGCAAGCAACTGGCAGTATTCAGCCTGGACGGGGTTGAGCCTTCGGTGGAAAATATCATCAACGGTGACTACCCGGTTTCCCGGCCGCTGATTTTACTTTGGAACCATGAGCTGTCCGTCGCCGAGCGAGCATTGCTCGATTATATCCGCTCCGATGCCGGGATCTGGATTATCCGGGAGCTGGGCTATTTGCCGGCAATTTAAGCCCTGATGCCGCGATTCAATCACCGCCTGGAGCAACTGTTCGCCGCAACCGTCACCAGCCTGACGGTTGCGGCTCTGTTGACCCTGCTCTTTATTATCGGTTTCATCCTCAAGGAGTCGTTGCTGATTTTCCAGCAGGTGGCGCCGCTGGATTTCCTCTTCGGCCGCGAATGGCGCCCGCTCTCCCCGCAGGTTCGCCTTGGCCTGTGGCCCTTCCTCACCGCCAGCCTGGCGGTGACCGCCCTGGCCCTGCTGCTGGCGCTGCCGGTGGCGATCGGCGCCGCGCTGTTTCTGGCCTTCCGCTGTCCACCTCGCTTGCGGCGGTCGCTGCTGGGCTTGATCAACCTGCTGGCCGGCATACCTTCGGTTATCTACGGCTTTATCGGCATCATGGTGTTGCTGCCGCTGTTTGAACGATGGTTTGGCATGAGTTCCGGCGACTCCCTGCTGGCCGGCGGCATTGTGCTGGCGGTCATGATCCTGCCCTTTATCATCGCCACCAGCAGTGAAAGCATGGCGGCGGCGGCCCGGGGGCATCTCCAGGCATCGCGGTCGCTGGGGGTGTCCCAGGGGTACATGCTGCGCAACCTGGTCCTGCCCGCCGCCCGGTTCGGGATCCTGGCCGGGTCGATCCTGGGGGTCTCCCGGGCCATGGGCGAGACCATGGCGGTGATGATGGTGGTGGGCAATTCACCCTTGCCGCCCACGGCCCTGCTGGAGCGGGTGCAGCCCATCCCTTCGCTGATCGCCCTGGAGATCGGTTCCGCCCCTCTGGGCAGCCTGCATTATCACGCCCTGTTCGGCGCCGCTCTGGTGCTGTTGTTGATGCTGCTGGCCATCAACCTCTTTTTTTATTTTCTCCGACAACGTTTGAGCGGCTGAAGGCGCCATGAACCGTAGAGGAATTATAGATTGGCTGGTTAATCTCTGGCTGTGGGGTTCCATCGCCACCGTGGCGGCGATTTTCCTGCTGCTGGTCGGCCATATCGTGCTCCAGGGGTGGCGCGCCATCAGCCTGGAATTTTTGTTCGGCGCCCCCCGGGGGATGCCGCTGGGGGCGGAAGGGGGAATTTTCCCGGCCATCATGGGCTCCTTGGCCCTGGCCGGAATCAGCTTGGCGGTGGCATCGCTGCTGGGTTTGGCCACCGCCCTTTATCTGCAGCTATACTGCCGCAACCCGCGCATTGTCGGCTTGATCCGGGTGGTGGTTCAGTGTATCGCCGGTATTCCTTCCATCGTGCTGGGGCTTTTTGGCTACGCCCTGTTTGTGGTTGCCATGGGCATGGGCTACTCTTTGCTGGCCGGCGGCCTGACCCTGGCCATCATGATTTTCCCGGTGGTGGCCATTAGCGCCGAAAAGGCGATTGCCGATGTGCGGCGGGAGCTGATTGTGGCCTCCCATGCCCTGGGGGTTTCCAGGTCTTATACCTTCTGGCATATTATCTGGCCGGCGGCTAAAAATGATATTATTTCCGGCATCCTGCTCGGCACCGTTTGGGCCCTGGGCGCCACCCCGCCCATCATGCTCACGGCGGCGGTGCTTTCGGCCCCCTCGCCAACCTCGCTGCTGCAGCCGGTCATGGCGCTGCCTTATCATTTATATATTCTGACCACGGAACAGGTTTCAGTGGAAAAGGCCTACGGCACCGCGCTGGTGCTCATGGTATTGCTGCTGTTGGGCTATGCCCTGGCCTTTCTGCTGTTTGGTCGCCAACGCAAGGAAAGATAAACGATGGAGAACATCATCCAGGTCAACAACTGGCATGTCTCTTGCGGCGACACGCCGGTGCTGAGCGATATCAACCTCGATTTTCCCGCCAACCGGATTACCGCCCTGATCGGTCCTTCCGGGTGCGGCAAGACGACTCTGCTCAAGTCGATAAATCGCCTGTTGGAAGAAGAGTCCCAGGCGCAAACTCGCGGCAGGATTCGTCTGCAGGGGCAGGATATCGCCGCCATCCCCAAAGAGACCCTGCGGCGCCGGGTCGGCATCGTCTTTCAAACCCCGACCCCGTTTCCTTTTTCCATCGAAAAAAATATGCTCTACGCCCTGAACTATCACCAGCAACTGAGCCGGGAAGAAAAAAAGGCGCGCATGCTGGAAACTCTCCGCCTGGCCGGGCTTTACGACGAGGTCAAGGACCGCCTGCGCCTGTCGGCCGCCAAACTCTCCGGCGGCCAGCAGCAGCGCCTGTGCATCGCCCGCTCCCTGACCCTGGAGCCGGAAGTGCTGTTGCTGGATGAACCCTGCTCCTCCCTGGACCCCCGCTCCACCGCCCGGATCGAAGAGACCCTGCAACTGCTGGCCCAGCAAATGGCGGTGATCATTGTCACCCACAACCTGGCCCAGGCCCGGCGGATCGCCCATCATGTGGCCTTCCTTAATGAAGGCCTGCTACTGGAAGAGCGGGAGGCGACGCACTTCTTTGCCCAGCCCCGGCACGAGGCAGCCCGGCAATATCTGGCCGGCCAGCTTGGTTGAACGGCAGCAGCACGTTAAAGCTGGAGTTTTTTCTCGGCCGGCATCTTTTCAAACGGATGGGTGTGCAGGGCCTGCTCCATGGCCAGGTCCTGGAGGTTGTAAGGTTTCTGGCGAAAACCGGTCGAAAGTGCTGTCGCACAGTTTGCGCACATGCTTGATGATAGCTGCAGATCAACCGTCACCCGTTCGCTCTGGTTACGCCGAGCTAAAGTCAGCAACTGCCGCACCATGTCGGCGACCGGCGACGGGTCAGTTCGCTTCGGGATCAGGTTGTGCGGCGGCAGCGAGGGTTGCCAGGCGCTGGGGAATTTGCCAGGTGGTGAGCAGGCGGGCCACGGCGGGCGGCACCAGGTGTTGCCAGGGCTGGTTGGTCGCCATCAGGTGGCGGATATTGCCGGCGCTCAACCCCTTTTCCTCGGTCGGCACCTCCCAGAGCAGATGGGTGCGCAGGCCCAGCTCCTGGAACATGGCTTGCTTGCGCCGGCCCCAGTCATCGAAGATGCTGAGCAGGAAAACCGCGTCCAGCGGTACGTAATGCCGGTAGCGTTCCGGCAGGTTGATGGGCAGCGGTACGATGGAAAAATAGCCCTCCGAAAGGCCGGCTTCGCTCAGGGTGGCCCGTACCAGTTGGTAGCGTTCGAAATAGGTCAGCGGATTGGCCTGGGGCAGACTCCGCTCCGGATCGGCGGGATCTTTGCGGGTGAGTTCCGGCTCGGGATTGGTGATCCCCACCACCAGGTGACGGCAGAGGGCGGCCCCGGCCAGCAGGTAGCGGCGGTGGTCCAGGTGCAGTACTTGAAAGCGGCCGTGGATCACCCCGGTTTGGTAAGGTTTGCCGCTCATTTTAATGATTCCTGGGGCGAGTTGGGCGGAGGCGGTTGGTCCAGGCGCAGCGGGGCGTAATCGCCGGGCCAGAAGGGTTGATCTTCCGGGGCCTCGCGGGTGCCGATCAGCTTGGCCCGGTCAAGGTAGTTGAGCACCAGCAGCATCAACTCGGTTCCCCGCACCAGTCCCAGGGCGCCGCCGGCCACGCTGAGCTCGTCAAAACTGTTCACCCGGTCCCGCCGTACCCCCGGCCCGGCAAAGAGCAGTGGCACCGGTTCGCCGGAATGGATCAGCGGGCCGCTACTGGGGGTGGAGTGGTCGGCCATCACCACCAGCACCAGCTCGGGATCGGCCAGCAGATCGTCAAGCACCCGCCCCAGGCCGCGATCCAGGGCCTCGATCACCCGCACCTTGCCGGCGGGGTCCTTGCGGTGGGCGGCTTGATCCGGGGTTTTGGTGTGGACATGGATAAAGTCGAAGTCGGCCAGGGCTTCCCGGGCCATGGTCAGCCGCCGGGCCAGGTCGTCGCCGGGGTCGTCACCATCCTGGTCAGCCTGGACCGCCAGCCCGAGAAATGCCGCCAATCCCCAGTAAACCAGGCCGGAGGCGATGCTCAGCCCCCTTAACCCGTTGTGCCGGCGAAAATCGACCACCTCTTGCCACTGGCCACCCCGCTGGGTAACCATGCCGTTAACCGCGCCCAGGCCGGCTTCCCGCCGGGCCTGGTTGACAGGGTGAGCGGCCAGGGTGTGGTGGACCCGGAGCAGGTAGGAGCGCAGGGCGGCGGCGGTTTGCCCGGCGGCGGGATCATCGGCATACTCCCGCCAGGGCAGCAGGTCGGGCAGCGGTCGCCCCGCCGCCATGGTGTTGGTATCGGTGACAAAGCGGGAGACCGGGCCGCTGAGTACCAGAACACCGGAGGTGCCGTGGGTGGGCTGAAAGTGAAGATCGATTTCACCGTGTCGGTAGTGGGCGACGGCGGCCAGCAGTTGCCGCGCCTCCTCGGGCGAGGTACGGGGCTGGTCTTCCTCCAGCACCAAAGCACCACCGCTGTCCACCCGCAGTTGCACCAGGTGAGCAAGAAAGGCCGCCTGTTTGGGACCCAGTTCGATCCCCGCCCCCAGCGTCTCCAGGCAGCCCCGGCCGGGAAAATCATCGGGCTTGTAACCGAAGATGGCGAAGTGGGCGTTTTCACTGGGCAGGGCCTGGCCTAAGGCGGCGGCATGGTAAAGCCCGTTGGCCCCCTGGGTGGCCAGGCGATCCAGGTTGGGGGTGGTGGCCGCCTGCAGCGGGGTACGGTGGCCCAGCTCCGGGCAGGCCCGATCCCCCAGGCCGTCAAGCATAATCAAGATGCATTTACGGGCCATGCTCTCTCCTGCGATAATGTTGACCTCCAAGTAGCCCCAGTCTCCGGCGGCCCGGTGGTGGTTTTAGCGGCGGACTGACAATGTAACGGTTCGACGGCCAGGGGTCAACAAAGGCCAGGTGGTTAGAGCAGGGGAAAGCGGCTGAGCTTGGCGACACCGGGGAAACAGCAGGCTTAAATTGCCGGCAGTCGCATCCGGCTGCCATAACCCGGGTGGAAAAATCAGGCCGCCAGGCGGTTGAGAGCGTGGCGGGGGTTCCAGTCGCCCCGGCAGGCGCCGGCCCGCAGGGCGCCGACCAGGTCCAGCCGTTTGCGGATGGGCCTGCTGAAGCTGGTGACCACTCGGCCCAGCTCCGCCAGGCTGTGGGCGTCGCTGCCGCCGCAGGCGGCCAGGGAATAACGATTAAGCCACCCCTGCGACCGTTGATTTTCCAACGCGGAGTTGCGACCGTTGATCTCCTCCACCAATCGGCAGCAGCCGCCGGCAACCAAGGCCTCGGCGGTGGAGCGGCCGGCCCGGTGCGGGTGGGCGGCCACCGCCACTCCTTGCAGTTCATCAACCAGGGCCAGCAGCTCTTCCGCTGCCAAACCGGGGCGCAATTGCTCAAAGGGCCCGAACAACAAAAAATCCCCCTGGGGGGTGGCGTATTCCATGCCCACAATGACACAGAGGCCGTCGGCCTGAATCCCTTCCCGCACCTGCTGCCCCGCCGCCATGGTGTTGTGGTCGGTAAGGCAGACCCCATCCAGGCCCCGGGCTGCGGCATGGGCGAGAATCTGGCCCAACTCCAGAGTGCTGCAGGCTGAATGGCTGGTATGAACGTGCAAATCAAAAAGCATTTAATCGAGAAGTCCCTGCTTCGTGGTTGTATAAAAACTGAAAAGGGTTCGGTCGCCTGAATTGACGGCGTCATCCTTGTTAGTCAAGGATAAGAAATAACCCCCAAGCAAGCAAATCGGAATTTGTGATCGATCCGGCATGGTTGCATTGCCGCGGCCGATGTGGTCAGCAATCTGGAGGAGGGGACCGGCGTGGTCAACCACTGTGGTCTGGCCTTTTGCCATGCCGATCTGATAGAATCGAGTACAACCCGCGAGGCTTGCCCCCGCGAGGAGATACCCTTTCCGGCCGGCCAAATCGGATTGTTCCGTCACAGTTAGTGGCCAACTGCAGACCCGGATCGAGGCTTTGCCGGAACAGGGCGCCGGGGAAAAAATTAAAGGAGGTTTGCTGATGCTGAAAAAAATATTTTTACTGCTGGTGCTGGGTTTATTGCCTTTTACGCCCCTGGCAGGGGGCGCTGATCCGGCTCCGGCCGAATATTGCCAGGCCGATGAGGATGGTGAAAAGCGGCCAGGTGATCGGGCGGCCCTGGCCGGCGTGGAGGTGGGGCGGATCTTCTGGGATGTCACCATTGCCGACCCATGGGCGCTGGCCGGGCGTTTGGGGGTGATCGAAGAAACCTATTGCGACATGGTACGCCAGGGGGTGACTCCGGAGATGGTGCTGGCCTTTCGGGGCGGGGCGACCCGGTTGCTGAACGCCGATCCCCAGCACTTGCCGGAAGAGCTGCGGGAGGGCGCCGCCGAGGTGCAGCGCCACCTGCAGACCATGCTGGAGCGTCCCGGGGTGCAAATGGAGGCCTGCTATATCGCCATGGGGCGAGTGCCGCTGGAGCCGGAAAACCTTATGCCGGGGGTCAAGGCGGTGGGCAATACCTTCCTGTCGGCCATGGGGTATGGCCAAAAGGGGTATGTTTCGATTCCCATTTATTAGATTGGTTCCGCCGCCATACTCAACGGAGCAGGGAAGAGGGCGGAGAGATCGGGCGACTCGGCCCCCCTGCGACCAGCGGCAGGGTGGGGCAGTTGCTTGGATTGCCGGCTTACGGCAAGCGGCTGATCCCGTGGCCCATCTTCCATAGGATGTAGCGCTCCAGGGCCGCCTTGGCCCAAAGCGCCCAGCGCCCCTGGCGCATCACCGCCCGCTGGCGTGGCGGCAGGATCGGCTGGGCCAGGATGAAGGCGGCGGTGTTGCCCATATCCATCAGGCAGATGGCGCTCAACTCTTCCGGGTCGGGCGGTGGTTGGTTGGTTAAGCGGGAGGCCAGGTGGGCGGCGGCAACCTTGGCCATCCGCACCGTCATGTAGCCGGTCTTCGGCACCCCGGTGGGGATCGGGGTGGGTTCCGGGGGAGCCAGGGCCATGGCCACGCCCACCGCGTAAATATTTTCATGTTGCCGGTGGCGGTAATGGTCATCCACCGGGATAAAGCCCCGCTCATTGCCCAGGCCGGCCACCGCCGCCACCCCTTTGAAGGGCGGCCCCAGCATTGCCAACTGGAAGGGCAGCTTCTCGCCGTCTGCCAAATGCAGGCCGCCGGGCTCCACCCCGGCCACTGCCCGGTTGGTCAACACCCTGATGTCGCGCCGAGCAAACTCATCCTCGATAAAGCGCCGGGCCCGCCCCGGCCCGTCGATTCCCATATGGCCGGGGTATGGCTCGGAGCTGACGTAGGTGATGGGCACCTTGTGGCGCAGCTTACGGCGGCGCAACTGGTGGTCGAAATCGAAGGCCAGTTCATAGTAGGGGCCAAAACAGCTGGCCCGCTGGGTGGAGCCCAGGATAAGCGGGCCGGGCCGGGAAAGCAGTTGCTGCCAGGCCTGGCGTCCGGCCCGGGCGTGGGCTGCGGTGAAAACGCAGTGGGTGTGCCCGCCCTCCGGACCCAGCCCGGCAATTTCCTCCCAGGCCAGATGCGGGCCGGTGGCGATCACCAGGTAGTCGTAGCCGAAAGACCCCCGCTGGCTCTCCACCCGCTGCTCCGCCGGCTTAACCCCGGTGGCGGCAGCCTGGACAAAGTTGATGCCCCGGGCGGCCAGCAGCGGGGCCAGCGGCAATGAAATTCGCGCCAGATCGCGTCGACCGGTGACCACCCAGGGCAATGACGGCAGGAAAACAAAATCTGCCTCCGGGTTGAGCAGGGTGATCTCCGCCTTATCCGCCAGCCGCCGGCGCAACTCAAAGGCGGCGGTCAAGCCGCCGAAAGAGCCGCCTAAGATAACGATCTTTTGCTTCATCTGCCCGGCCCTCGCCTTTTTTTCTCTTGGCTTCATGCCCCAGCTTTTGTCGAGCTGCCTTTACCAATCGCCCGCCCAGCCACCAGGGATCTCGCTCGATTTTGCGATCAAGACGACGTAGTGCCTGATGCTATCAGATCATCGCTCTTTGTGGGAGGAAAAATATCCAGCCAGGGTCGGCAAGATCAGGACTTGGCAGGCCAATGGCGGAGCGCTGGCGGGGTTGGCATGGAGTTCTCATGGCATATTAGATTATTCTATAGGCAGACCGTGATTTGATTAATAATAACAATTTGACAACAGCCCGTCTTTAGGGCATTTTCGTCATGACAGAATGGTCGCTCTATCGAGCCGACGCAGTGGGCGCCGGCAATGGAAAGGTGGCTAAGTAGAAAAATGCGATAATAAAGGAGGTTGCGTAATGTTTAAGTATGCAGCGATGGTGGGCGCCCTGTTACTGGTGCTGGGGGTGGGGAGCGCCCAGGCCTTTTTCTCTTTCTTCTCTGGTGGCTACCAGTATATTTCCGCCGAGGAACTAAATAAGCGCCTGCAGGCCGGTGATGAGATGGTTTTGCTTGATATCTGCCCGGCGGATGAGTTTGCCGAGGGCCATATCCCCGGCTCCATCGAGACCAACGCCTTTCCTACCCAAACCGCCGAAGAGAGGAAACGTCTTAGTAAAGGACTGGCGGCCATGCAGGCCGGCGATGAGGATATCATTATCATCTGCCCCGGCGGTGGCGGAGGGGCTCGGCGTACCGTGGATTACTATGTGGACCAGGGGATTGCCAAGGATCGGATCTATATCCTGGAAGATGGCTTACGCAAATGGCCCTATGAAACGGTGCCAAAATCCTGAAATTTGCGGTAGCGTTAAACAATGAACACTAAAAAAATAGCCCTGGCCGGCATTCTGCTGCTGCTGGCCGGGGCTTTTTTCTGGTTTGAGCTGCACCACTGGCTGACCTTAGCCCAGTTGCGCGACTTTCAGGTGCAGGCCACCGCCTTTTACGAGCAGCGGCCGCTTAGTGCCATTGCCCTGTTCGTGCTGGCTTATCTGCTGGTGGTGGCCCTTAATTTGCCGGGCGGGGCACTGCTGGGGCTGCTGGCGGGGGCGGTTTTCGGGGTGCTGGTGGGTACGGTGGTGGTCTCCTTTGCCAGTACCATTGCCGCCACCGTGGCCTGCGCTTTGTGCCGCTATCTCTTCCGCGACCTGGTCCGCGCCCGTTTTCCCCAGGTGGCGGTCAGCGTCGATCGGGGGATCGCCCGCGAAGGTGCTTTCTATCTTTTTTCCCTGCGTCTGATTCCCGCCGTTCCCTTCTTTGTGATCAACATGGTGATGGGGCTCACCGCCATGCCGTTGCGCACCTTTTACTGGGTGTCACAATTGGGGATGCTGCCGGGCACCTTTGTCTTTGTCAACGCCGGCCGGGAACTGGGGCAGTTGACCGCCACCGGCGATATATTTTCGCTCCGCCTGGTGCTGGCCTTTGCTCTGCTGGGCCTGCTGCCCTTACTGGCCAAATGGGGGGTTGATTTTTATCGCCGCCGCAGCGGCCGTTCTGGTGAAGAGGAAAAAAAGGGTGTTCAACAACAATCGCCGGATCAAGAGCTCGCAGAGCACCACTTGGCAGCGGCCGCCGAGCAGCTTGACAGCGGCTGCACCCGTTGCGGCGCTTGTGCTGCCCGCTGTGCTTTTTTGCAAACATCGGGGCTGCCCGGCGAGATTGCCGCCGCCTGGCGCACCGGTAAGCCGCAGGCCGATCCCTTTGCCTGCAGCTTATGTAACCTTTGCACCGTCGTCTGCCCGGAAAAATTGAAGCCCGGCGATTTTTTACTCGATTTGCGCCGTCACCTGGTTCGGCGCCAGGTCCTGGATTTGCGTCCCTATCGGCCGCTGCTCAGTTACGAGCGGCTGGGTGCCTCGCCGTGGTTTGCCGCCGCAAAGCTGCCGGCCCATTGCGATACGGTTTTTTTCCCGGGCTGCAACCTGCCGGGCAGCCGTCCCGCCGCCACTTGGCAGCTTTTCAACCGGCTGCAAGGGCAATGCCCCAACCTGGGCCTGGTGCTGAACTGCTGCCATAAACCATCCCACGACCTGGGGCGGCAGGACTATTTCAACCATCGTTTCACCGGCCTGCAACAGCATCTGCTGCGGCAGGGCATCCGGCGTGTGCTGGTGGCCTGCCCCAACTGTTATAAGGTATTTCTTAACTATGGCGGCGAGCTGCAGGTGGAAAGCGTGTGGGAGATGCTGGCGGCTCCGGTGGCGGCAGAAGCGGAAAACGCTGCCCGGGAAGCAGCGGTGGCGGAAGCGGTGGCAACACCGCCGGGCGAACAAGTGGTCACCATCCACGATCCCTGCCCGTTGCGGCAATTGCCCGCTTTGCAACAGGCCGTACGAAGGTTGGCGCAGGAGCAGGGCTTGCGGGTCAAGGAAATGCGGGCCTCCGGCCGGCGCACCTTCTGCTGCGGAGAAGGTGGGGCGGTGGGGTTTAAGCGCCCCGAGCTGGCCGCCCGCTGGGGTGAGCTGCGCCGGGAACAGGCCGGGGAATTGCCGGTGCTGACCTACTGCGCCGGCTGTGCCGGTTTTCTCACCCGTGCCGGCCTGCCCACCATCCATTTGGCCGATCTCCTGGCCGAACCCCGGCAAGCCCTTGCCGGCAAGGCGCCGGTGGCCAAGGGGTTGCGGACTTACCTTAACCGCCTGCTCTTTAAGTGGCGCCTGTGGCGTTTCAAGCCGGAGTCGGAGCAAGCCGGTAAACGCGGCATTTAGTAATGTCGTAAGGGTAAGCGGTCGTGCCTGGCTCGGCCAATCTATCAGCTTGCCAAGTTGCCGCTTTAGGCTATGATACTTTCCGGCACGGGAATGAACCGTTGCCTTTGGTCGCCCTGAACAAACCAGCGCCGGAGCCGATTTATGGATTTACATCGACTGGAAGTGTTTTGCCGGGTGGTGGAGCTGAAGAGTTTTACCAAAGCCGCCGAGGCCACCTTTCTTTCCCAGCCCACGGTGAGTGAGCACCTTCGCATGCTGGAGGAAACCCTGGCGGTCCGGCTGGTGGATCGTCTGGGGCGGGAGGTGTTGCCGACGGCGGCCGGTAAAATTTTGTATGACTACGCCCGTCGACTGTTGCGCCTGCGCCGGGAGGCGGTGGAGGCCATCGCCCAGCACAGTGGCCGTTGTGCCGGCCGGCTGGAACTGGGCGCCAGCACCATCCCCGGCACCTACCTGCTGCCGGCCCTGATCGGTCAATTCAAACAGAATTACCCCGAGGTGCTGACCACCATCCATATCGCCAGCTCGCGGGAAGTGGCCGGGCAGGTGATGCGGGGCGATTGCGAACTGGGAGTGGTGGGGGCCCGCTGGAACGAAGCGGCGTTGAGCTGGGAGCCGCTCTTTGCCGACGAGCTGACCCTGGTGGTACGCAGTGATCATCCCTGGGCGGAGCGGGGCGAGATCAGCCCGGCGGAGTTGTTTGAGGTTCCGATCGTCGACCGGGAGCGGGAATCCGGTACCCGTAAGGTCGCCCATGAAATTTTAAACGAGCACGGTCTGGAGGCGAACAATTTGCAGATCATTGCCGAGATGGGCAGCACCGAGGCGGTGCGCCAGAGCGTCAAGGCCGGCATCGGGGCGGCGATTCTCTCCCGGCGGGCGATCCAGGATGACCTGAATTGCGGCTCGTTGGCCGAGGTGGCCATTGCCGGTATCACCTTTTCCCGCCCTTTCTACCTGGTCCAGCGCAGAAAACGGCAACCTTCGCCGGTGGCCGCCCGCTTCCTGGAGTTTCTCGTCGGCAACACCCTGTAAGTAAAACATTAACCGGAGCCAGCCGGCGTTATTAACGTTTTAGCTGCGACAATTTGCCGCATTGTGGCCGGCCTTGCTTATCCTTATACTTACACATTGTGTGTCTGTTGCGTATTTTTGTCATGGTGGCGGTCGGGCTTTGGCGGCTTCCGTGGGTTCAGTTGTTAGGTGGGGGCTCGGGTGGCCCAGCTCGCCCCCGGCGCTCTAACCGGAAGGAGGGAAAAAATGGTGCAGGTCAAGGAAACTGAGAACCTCAGCGGCGAGTTGCAGGCCGGGTTTAGTCGGCGTCAGGCCATTAAAGCCATGGGCATAGCTGCTTTGGCCGGGGCGGCGCTGCTGCGCCCGGCATCGGCTCGTGCCATGGACACCGACGGCACCCCCATGCAGTTCATGCCCAAAACCAAGCCCGATGTCAATCCCCTGGAAAATGAGCTGGCCAAGTACGCCAAGTGCCCCTACTGCGGCATGGACCGTAAGCAGTGGCACCACAGCCGCCATCTGATCCATTATGATGATGACCTGGTGGATGCCACCTGTTCCTTGCGTTGTGCCGCCATCAGCCTGTCGTTGAACATTGATCGCGGTCCCAGGGCGATCTATGCCGCCGATTTTGGTTCCCAGGCAGAGGTCAAGCCCCTGGTGGAGGTGGATAAAGCCACCTATCTGATCGGTTCCGACTTGCCGGGCACCATGAGCCGCAACAGCAAAATGGCTTTCGCCTCGAAAGAAGCAGCCCAGGCGGCTCGCGTGGAACACGGCGGCAAACTGGGCGATTTCGACCAGGCTCTGCTTCAGGCCTACCAGGACCAGGCCGAGGATACGGTGATGATCCGGCAGAGGAGGGCCCAGCGCCGTAAAATGATGGAGCAAAATGGCCACGGCCACGGCCATGGTCATAATTGAGCCTCTGCGTTCAGCAAATTAAAAACCAACGGTGTTCGCTTACCATTGACGTCGTCTCGCCGGGTGATTAGCCTGGCGAGACGATGATTACGCCTTTGCCGCCACCTGCCCCGCCATCGGCAGCCTGCCGGGTTTGCCGGGCCCGGGAGGCCAACCTTTTGTTGTCCACCCAGGGACGCACTTACTGGCGTTGCCCGGTCTGCCGGGCAACGCTTCTCGATGCCGACCAGTTGCCGCCGGTTACAGAAGAGCGCCTGCACTACCGGCAGCACCGCAACGATCCCGCCGATCCCCGCTATCGCCGTTTTCTGGCCAAATTGACCGAACCGCTGCGCCAACGGCTGGCTCCCGGTAGCCGGGGCCTTGACTACGGCTGCGGTCCCGGTCCGGCCCTGGCCGCCATGATGCGCGAGGCAGGGTGCCTGGTTACGCTTTACGATCCCTTTTTCTATCCCGACCCGGCTGCTTTGCAGCAGACTTACGACTTCATCACCTGCACCGAGGTGATCGAGCATTTCCATCAACCGGCCGAAGAGTTTGCCCGCCTGGACGCCATGTTGCGCCCCGGCGGCTGGCTGGCGCTGATGACCTGTTTTCAGACCGACGATGAGCGTTTTGCCGCCTGGCATTATCGCCGGGATCCTACCCACGTGGTGTTTTATAAGGCTGAAACTTTGCATTTTATTGCCTCTCAACGGGGCTGGCGTTGCGAGATTCCGGTAAAAGATGTGGCGCTGATGCATAAAACGCCCGTGGCATGCGCCTTTCCTTGACACCGTACCGGTGGCGCGATATTTTGAGTAAGCGTTCAGCCGCACCGCATCTTCGGGCGATCAGCCAGGCTTACGTACAGGGGGTACGCTGCGCCTGGCTGCTTGCCCGAACCTGCGGCACTGCTGAACGCTTACAGCCCGTTATACCTGTAGTTTAGTACCCTTGGTGAACGGTTACTATTTTGATCAGGATTGTAACTTGCCACTTGAGATTAAGGATGGATGCTATGCAATGCCAAAAACGCCGGCTGGTTTGGCCGTGGGCGTTGATTTCCCTTGAAACAGTTGCCGGCTGATGGCTGCCGGCAAAAAAGTATACGCCGTGGCGGTGGGCAGAAAGCCGGGGATTTACCACCGCTGGGACTTGGCCAAGGCCCAGGTCTACGGTTTTCCCGGCGCCCGTTACAAAGGTTTTGCCGTCGAGCAGGAGGCGCGGGCGTGGCTGGCCGAAATCGCTGCCGGCGGTGGGGCTGCTGCCGGGCCAAGTTCCCGGCGGTCGCCGGCGGGCAAGCCGGCCCGAAAACCGCAGGCGGCGGGGCCGCCGCCGGACGGGCCGGAGGGCGTGGTGACCATCTATACCGACGGCGGGGTCCAGGGCAATCCCGGTCCCGGTGGTTACGGGGTGGTGCAGCTTTATAATGGAGAGAGCAGGGAACTGGCCGGCGGTTTTCGGTTGACCACCAACAACCGGATGGAGTTGATGGCCTGCATTGTCGCCTTGAGTGAGCTTGAGCACCGGGATAAACCGGTGCGGCTCTATTCCGACTCCAGTTACGTGGTCAACGGTATCAACAAGGGCTGGGCCGTAAACTGGCGCCGGCGGGGTTGGCGTAAAAGCGACGGCCAGCCGGCGCTGAACCGCGATCTCTGGGGGCAGCTGCTGGATCTGCTGGCCGAGCGGCAGGTGGAGTTTTACTGGGTGCGAGGGCATGCGGGTAATCACTTCAACGAGCGTTGCGATCAACTGGCGGTGGCCAGTGCCCGCCGCCCTGGCCTGCCGGTGGATGTGGAGTATGAAAAAACGATTACGGCCCGTTAAGCCGGTGGGTTAGTACCCCGGTGAATGGTTACAGCTTTTGTGACGGAAGGAGAGGTGGATGGCGCGTAAAACGGCGGTATTGTACAGTGAGGTGTTTTTGGCCCACGATCCGGGGCCGGGGCATGTGGAGTCACCCCGACGCCTGGAAGGGCTGTACCGGCTATTGGATGCCGAGCCGCAACGGCAGCGTTTTTTGTTCCCCGAATTTGCTCCGGCCGATGAAGATACTCTGGCCCTGAACCACGATCGCCGCCACATCGCCCGGGTGGCGAAAACCGCCGGCAGCCCTTTCGAATGTCTGGACCCGGACACCTATACCTCGGCCCGCTCATACGAAGCGGCCTGCCTGGCCGCCGGGGCGGCGGTGGCGGCGGTGGATCTGGTGCTCGGCGGAGAGGCGGACAATGCCTTTGCCCTGGTTCGCCCGCCGGGTCACCATGCCGAACATGACCATACCAGCGGTTTCTGCCTGTTCAACAACATCGCCGTGGCGGCACGCCACGCCTTGAAAAATCATGGCCTGGAACGGGTCCTGATCGTCGATTGGGACTTGCACCACGGCAACGGCACCCAGCACGCCTTTTACGACACCGACCAGGTGCTCTTTTTCTCCACCCACCAGTATCCCTATTTCCCCGGCAGCGGGGCGTTGAGCGAAACCGGCCAGGGCGCAGGCGAGGGTTACACCATCAATGTGCCCCTGCAGGGTGGCCAGGATGATGCCGCCTTTGCCCGTATCTTCAACGAACTGCTGATTCCCGTGGCCGAGCAGTACCGACCCGAACTGATTCTGGTCTCCGCCGGGTTCGACACCTATGGCGGCGACCCTTTGGGGACCATGATGGTCAGCGAAGAAGGGTATGCCTACCTGACCGGGGTGCTGGTGGACCTGGCCGCCGGGCTGTGCGGCGGGCGGCTGGCCCTGATGCTGGAGGGTGGTTACGACCTGGGGATTATGGAACGCGGGGTGCTGGCCTGCCTTGGCGAGTTGGCCGGCGATCAGCGTTTAGCGTCGGCCCGGCGCCGCCGCCTGGAACAGGCCGCGCCCCCCCTCCGGGCCTTGGAGCAGGCCCGGGAAGCGGCAAAAAAATACTGGACAATTCCGGGGTGATCTGGCTTTTTGAGGCGACCATGGCTGAGCAAAAAACGATTAAAGTGCTGATTGCCGATGATGACCCTCTGGTGCGGGATGCGGTCGAGAAGATCCTGGCCATGTTCGGCTATCAGGTAACGGCGGTTAGCGGCGGTGCAGAGGCGGTGGCCAGGTTGACGCCTGAGTTGGATGTGGTGGTGCTGGATATCAATATGCCGGGAATGGACGGCTTTGAGGCCCTAAAGCAAATCAACCAGCGGGATTTGGGTGTTCCGGTGATTTTTCTGACCGGGGCCGGCAGTATGGAGTATGCGGTCAAGGCGGTTAACCTGGGTGCCTACGATTTTATCACCAAGCCCATTGAAGATCTGGATCTGTTCAGGATCAAGATTGAACGGGCGGTGGAAAAGCGGGGCTATGTCCGGCAGGAGCGAGCCTACAAGGAGAACCTGGAGCGGGAGGTAAGGGAAAAGACCAGCGAGCTGGAAGAGAAAAACCGCCTGCTCAAGGCCTACAGTGAAAACCTGGAAGTAGCCACCCTGGACACCATGCTCAGCCTCCAGACCGCTTTGGAAGAAAAGGATGTTTATACCGCCGGCCATACTGTAAGGGTTACCCAGTATGCCGCCAGTATCGCCGTGGCCATGGGAGTCTCTCCCGAGGAGCAGGAGGTGTTGCAGCGGGCCTGCCAGGTCCATGATATCGGCAAACTGATCATCGATATCGGCTATATCTGCAAGCCCGGGCCGCTGTCGGAAAAAGAGTGGGAGATGATGCGCAAACACCCTTTGATCGGGGAAAACATTCTGCGGCCGCTCTCCTTCATGAACAAGGAGCTTACGTTGGTAAGGCATCACCACGAGCGTCTGGACGGCAAAGGCTACCCCGACGGCATCGGGGGCGATGAGATTGACCTGCTGACCAGGATTATCACGGTGGCCGACAGCTATGATGCCATGACCTCCCGGCGTAGTTACCGCCGTAACCTCAATCTGGCCGAAGCGGTTGCGGAAATGAACCTCTGCGCCGGCAGCCAGTTTGACCCCGAGGTGGTCAAGGTCTTTGTCGAGGTGCTCAACGGCAAAGCCAATCCGTAAGCGAACAGCCGCACCGCATCTTCGGGCGATCAGCCAGGCTTACGGAGGGGACATTTTATTAAACCAGCGAAAAAACAGGAAACAAGATGCAAATCGGTTCTGACAAGGTAGCGGAAATGGCCCGCCTGGCCCGGCTGGAGCTGGAGTCCGACGAAATCAAGGCCCTTACCGTCGAACTAAGCGGCATTCTGGAATATGTCGCCAAACTGCAGCAACTGGATACCACCGGGGTGGAACCCGTGAGTCACGCCTTGGCGGTGGTTAACGCCTTCCGGGAAGACGAGGTGGCGCCTTCCCTGAGCCGGGAGGAGGCCCTGGCCAATGCGCCGGCGGCCACCGGCGAGGCCTTTGTGGTTCCCAAGGTGTTTTGAGCCATGGAAATTCACCAGTTTACCATCGCTCAACTGGCGGCGCAGCTGGCTGCCCGCAAGCTCTCCTCCCGCGAAGCCACCGAGGCGGTGCTGGCCCGTATTGAGGCCACCGGGGAGCAGGTTAATGCTTATATCACCGTGGACCGGGAAGGGGCCCTGGCCGACGCCGAGGCCGCTGACCGTCGCCTGGCCGCCGGTGAAGCCCCGACGCTGTGCGGGGTGCCGATTGCCGTCAAGGATCTGCTCTGCACCAAAGGTCTGCGGACCACCGGCGGCTCTAAAATCCTGGAAAATTTTGTGCCCCCCTACAGCGCCACGGCGGTGGAAAAACTGCGGGAAGCCGGGGCGGTGCTGGTCGGCAAGACCACCCTGGATGAGTTTGCCATGGGCTCTTCCAATGAGCACTGCCCCCTGGCTGTCCCCCACAACCCCTGGAACCTCGACCATATCTGCGGCGGCTCCAGCGGCGGCTCGGCGGCGGCAGTGGCCGCCGACCAGTGCATGGGAGCGCTGGGCACCGATACCGGCGGCTCCATTCGCCAGCCCGCCTCCCACTGCGGGGTGGTGGGGGTCAAACCCACCTACGGGCGGGTTTCCCGCTACGGGGTGCTGGCCTTTGCCTCTTCCCTGGATCAGGTGGGGCCGTTGACCAAGGACGTGCGGGATGCGGCGCTGCTGCTCAACGCTATCTGCGGCCATGATCCCCGGGACTCCACTTCGGTGCGGGAGCCGGTGGCCGATTTTAGCGCCGAGCTGGGCCGGCCGTTGGCCGGGTTGCGCTTTGGTCTGCCCCGGGAATACTTCGAGGTCGGCCTGGATGAAGATGTTAAAAAGGCGGTAATGACCGCCGTTAACCGCTTGCAGGAGGCCGGCGCCGAGATCCGGGAAATCAGCCTGCCCCGCACCGAGTACGGGGTGGCGGCCTATTACCTGATCGCCCCCGCCGAGGCCAGTTCCAACCTGTCACGATACGACGGGGTGCGCTACGGTTACCGCGACCAGGAGGCCAGGGAACTGCTGGATCTGTATCGCCGCAGTCGCTCCCGGGGCTTCGGCCGCGAGGTCAAGCGCCGCATCATTATCGGCACTTACGCGCTATCCTCCGGTTATTACGAGGCCTATTACGGCAAAGCCTCCCAGGTGCGGGCCCTGATTATTGACGATTTTCGCCGGGCGTTTGAGGAATGCGATCTCATCATTTCGCCGGTTACCCCCACCCCGGCCTGGCCGTTGGGCGATAAAAGCGACCCTTTAAGCATGTATCTCACCGATATCCTCACCATTCCCACCAACCTGGCGGGACTGCCCGGGATGTCGTTACCCTGCGGATTCAGCAGTAAAGGGCTGCCCATCGGCCTGCAGCTCCAGGCGCCCCATTTTCGCGAGGATCTGCTGCTGCGGGCCGCCGCCGCCATCGAAGAACAGCAGGGGCCGGCCGACCGCCGACCGCAACTGTAGGATAGACATCCAGCAGCACCGCACCCTGTCGGCAGACAGCACGGCTGCCCCGGCCGCACGATTTTTACATAGAGCATTAAGGATTTTTATATGACCATCAAGGTTGCTGCCCATATTGCCGAGCTGGTGCCTTATCCGCCGGGCAAACCCATCGAGGAGCTGGAGCGTGAATACGGGATCAGCGGGTCGATTAAGCTGGCCAGCAATGAAAACGGCCTGGGCCCTTCGCCCCGGGCCGTCAAAGCCATTGCCGAGTCCCTGAGCAATCTGCACCGTTACCCCGACGGCAGTTGTTATTACCTGGCCCGGGCCCTGGCCCGGCGCCTGGAAGTGGACCCCCGGCGGCTGGTGTTCGGCAACGGCTCCAACGAGATCATCGGCCTGCTGGCCGCCGCTTTTCTGGGCCCAGGCGATGAGGTGATCACCTCGCATCCCACCTTCCTGGTTTACCAGAACGTGGTCCAGGCCCAGGGCGGGGTCAACCGGGTGGTGCCGCTGCTCGACATGCGTCACGACCTGGAGGCGATGGCTGCGCAGATTAACGAGCAAACCCGGATGATTTTTCTCGATAATCCCAACAATCCCACCGGGACGGTGTTCACCGCCGCCGAATTTGAAGATTTTCTTTCCCGGGTGCCCCGGCGGGTGATCGTGGTGCTGGACGAGGCTTACGTGGATTTCGTGGAGCCCGAGTTGCGCCTGGACGCCCGGCAATACCTGGATGGTCAGGTGCCGGTGGTGGCCCTGCGCACCTTCTCCAAGGCTTATGGGCTGGCCGGTTTGCGGGTTGGTTACGGCCTGATGCACGAGGAACTGGCCGCTTACCTGCACCGGGTGCGGCAGCCCTTTAATGTTAACAGCCCGGCCCAGATCGGGGCTTTGGCCGCTCTGGAAGATGAAGAGCATTACCGGCTGACCCTGGAAACCACCAGGCGGGAGAAAGCGCGGTTGCGGCAGGCGGTGGAAAAGCTGGGTTGCCGCACCTTTGCCAGCCAGGCCAACTTTTTCCTCATCGATGTCGGCGGCGACGGTAAGGCCCTTTATGAGCACCTGTTGCGCCAGGGGGTAATCGTGCGCCCCATGCAGGCTTACGGCTACCCCCAGTACATTCGGATCACCCCCGGCCGCCCCGATGAAAATGACCGTTTCCTGCGTAGTTTGGAACAAAGCCTCAAGGAGTTGGCTTATGGCCGCTGACAAGAAAGCCGTGGTAACCATCGATGGGCCTTCCGGGGCGGGGAAAAGCACCATCAGCCGTAGGCTGGCGGCACGACTGGATTATACCTACCTGGACACCGGGGCCATGTACCGGGCGGTGGGGTTGCACGTGCGGCGGCGGGCGGTTGATGCCGAGGATGCCGAGGCCCTGGAAGCCTGCCTGGAAGAACTGGCCATCGAGCTGCTGCCCGCCGGCGATGATGATGTTTTGGTGTTGCTCAACGGCGAGGATGTCTCCGGGATCGTCCGCAGTGCCGAGATGGGGCTGGTTGCCTCGCAAATATCCGCCTACCCCCAAGTGCGTCGCAAGCTCACCGAACTGCAGCGCCGGCTGGCCGCCACCGGGGGCCTGGTGGCCGAAGGTCGCGATATGGGGACGGTGGTCTTTCCCGATGCCCTGCACAAGTTCTACCTGGATGCCGCACCCGAGGAGCGGGCCCGGCGCCGTTGTGAACAGTTGCGGCAACGGGGCGAGAACCCGGAGCCCAAAGAGATTCTGGAGCAGATCATCAAGCGTGACCATGACGATGCCAGCCGGGCGTTGGCGCCCCTGCGGCCGGCCGATGACGCTGTCATTGTCGACTCATCGCAAATGCCTTTGGAGGCGGTGGTGGAATTCATGCTGGCCAACATCAAAGGATTTGCTATGCTGGGGGAAAACTGATCTGCACGCGTAAGCGTTCAGCAGCGAAGGAGGACCGTCATGGCAGCGGAAAAAGAGAGAGCGGTTAAGCGGCGCAATATTATTTTTCAGTTGCCTGTTTATGACGAGGAGAGCGGCGAACTGCTGGGTCATCTGGTGGATATTACCGCCAGCGGCTTGAGGCTGGTGAGCGCTAAGCCCATTCCTGCTGAGCGCCTGTTTAAGCTGCGGATGGAGTTGCCGGAGGATTATTTTGTGCCCCGCGACCTGCGGCTTAAGGCTCGCAGCCGCTGGACCCGGCCCGATGTCAACCCGGAGCTTTCCACCACAGGTTTTACCCTGGAGGAGATGACCGGGGAGGCCGAAGACGTGGTGGCCCGGCTGGTGAGCCTGCACGCCTTCAACGATTGAGAATTGTTAAGCTAACCATGTTTTAATCGTAATCGAACATCCGTGCCGCAGATTAAGCTGCGCCTGGCTGATTGCCCGAAGGTGCGGCACGGCTGTTCGGTTAACGGTGATGTTGGTTGTGGTGCGGCACCAGCGAGTGGGGTTTCTCCTGGCCGTGGTTCCGCATCAGCTCTTCATCGGCCATGATGGTCGCCGGCGGTCCGTCGGCAATCAGCCGGCCGCCGTCCAGCAGCAGTACCCGGTCGCAGACCTCAAGAATCAGTTCCAGGTCGTGGGAGGCCAGCAAAAAGGTTTGCCGGCTTTGCCGCAGCAGGTTGATCAGTCGGCGCCGGGAACGGATGTCCAGGCTGGCGCTGGGCTCATCGTAAATTACCAGTTCCGGTTCCATGGCCATGGCGCCGGCAACGGCGACCAGTCTTTTCTCTCCTTCCGACAGATGATGCACCGGCCGCGGCGCCAAAGCCTCGGCCCCCACCGCCCGCAGGGCTTCCTGCACCCGCTGCTCAATAGCGGCGGCATCCAGCCCCAGATTTTGCGGCCCGAAAGCCACGTCTTCCCATACCGATGGGCAAAACAGTTGATCATCGGACTTCTGAAACACCAGGGCGATTTTCGGGTTGAAGGTGTTGGCCGGCAGGGGTTGGCCCCGAAAGAGGATCCGGCCGGTGTTGGGGCTCAAAAGACCGCAGGTGAGCAGAAAAAACGTGGTTTTGCCGGCTCCGTTGGGGCCGATCAGGCCCACCCGCTGGCCTGCTTCAATCTGCAGGTTCAACTCCCGGATGGCCCCGGCGTCTTCCGGCAGGGAGGGGTCAGAATAAGCGAAGCCGAGGTTGTCGATGGTCAGCAAGGTACTCATGTTAACACCGGTTACATAAAGCTGAGCAGCACCAGCAGCAAGGCGGTGCCCAAGGTAAAGGCCAAAAGCAGAAAATCCAAAGCACCGGCCTGAAATTCGGGCGACCGACTGTTGCTGTGGCCGTAGCCCCGCAGGCGCATGGCCCGGTAAATCCAGTCGGCTCGCTCGTAACTGCGCAGCAGCAGGCTGCCGGTAAGCCAGGCGATGGTTTGCAGGTTACCAGCCCGCAGCCGGTTTTGCCAGCCCCGGCTGCGCATAACCGTGCGCATCTGGTGCAGGTCGTGGCGCAGCACCTGGAGGTAGCGCAAAGTCAGCAGGGCCATGTCCACCAGCACCCAGGGCAGGCCCAGGGCCCGCATGGCCTTCAGGGTGGTGGCCAGCGGGGTGGTGTTGAACACGACCAAGGCGCTGAGGATAATCCCCAGAAAACGGCCGCAGATGAGCAGGGCGGCGACCAGCCCCTCCTGGTAAAGGGTGACCGGTCCCCAACTGAGCCAGGGGGTCTCGCCGACGGCCAAGGGCAGCCAGAGCAGCAGCAGCATGATCAGCAGGGAAGGGTAGCGCAAGCGCCGCAGGAGAAAACTCGGGGGCAGGCCGGAAAAGAAGGCCAGTACCAGGGGGATGGCCAGCACCAGGGGGAGCAGGGCGGGGTCGTTGATCGTGGCAATGGCCAGCACCAGGGCCAGCAGGCCAAGCAGTTTAAAGCGGGCATCCCAGCGCTGCAGCAGGGCTTGGGTGGGGTTGAGGTTGCTCATATGCCATTCAATATGGCTGGTTTTACTCTTTGCAGATAGGCCACCAGTAGCCCGGCGATAATCCCTTCCAGCACGATCAGGGGCAGGTGGGCGGCGGTGATGACCGCCAGAGCAGCCAGGGCGCTTTCCTGGCTGTAGGCCGCCGGCAGGCCCAGCAGCAGGGCGGCCATGAAGAGCAGCAGGGAGGCGGCCAGGGCGCCCGAGCCGGCCAGCAAACCCCGCCAGCCGGTTCGGGTTGGTCCAGCTTCCGGATCGCGCCGCCAGTGGAACAGGCGCCAGGCCAGCAAGGCCGGCAGCCCCAGGATCAGACTGTTGACTCCCAGCGAGGTCAGCCCGCCGTGGCCGAACATTACCGCCTGCAGGAATAGCCCGACCAGGATGGCCGGAAAGGCGAACCAGCCCAGCATCACCCCCAGCAGGCCGTTGAGCACCAGGTGCACGCCGGCCGGGGGGAGGGGCAGATGAATGAGGGAGGCGGCGAAAAAGGCGGCGGTGAGCAGGGCCGCCCGGGGAATCCGCTCCCGGGGGTCGCCTTGGCGTTTGATTTGGCGCAGGCTGTACCAGGTCATGGCGCCGGCGCCGGCAAAACCAGCGGCCACCACCGGCAACTGCAGAATTCCATCGGCGATATGCATTAGAAACTTTTGCCGGTACTGCTCATGGCCAGATGGCCGTCCTTGACCCCCCGGAGCGCGATCAGCCGGTCGGCCAGTTGCCGCACCGCGCTGGCCTGCCCCCGGACAATCAGGATCTCCAGGCAGTTGTCGTGATCCATGTGTACGTGGGTGGTGGAGGTGATCATTTGGTGGTGGTCATGCTGGATATCGTTGATCCGCTCCAGGATCTGAAACTGGTGATGATCGTAAACCAGGCTGATAACCCCGATCACTTCCTTGTCTTCGCCCCATTCTTCCTGCACGAATTCCCGCCGGATCAGATCGCGGATGGCTTCGGAACGGTTGGTGTATTGCCGCCGTTTGATAAATTCGTCAAAATCGGCCAATAGGCCATCTTCCAGGGAGACGGAGAATCTTTTCAGCATTTTGGTAGCACCTTTTGTTGTTCTTGTGTTACGAGTCATAAAGCAGAATTTACAAGGCTTGTCAAGGAGAGAAAAAGATTTTTCGGCCTGGATTTTGATCTGCTTGGAAACACGCAGGAAGCCTGTTGAAAAAGAGAAAACAAGAGAAAATAAGAGAAAATGAGAGCTATAGAGAGAGAAACTGCTTGTTTAGAGTTTCGTTAATTGCTGTGTT